>JAKAPE010000075.1 GCA_021811945.1 Pseudomonadota bacterium
CGATCTGAGAAGGATTTGCCGGCCGACGAGCAGGTTCTGCTGGCACGCGCCCTCATGCCGCTTGCGCGCCCGTATAAGGCGGCGCTGATGCTGCATGGCGAACCCGCGCTCGCCAAGCGCGCCGGCGTTGACGGCGTGCACCTGCGCGCCGGTGCCGATCCCGCCGAGGTGCGCGCCGCGCGGGGGCTGCTCGGTGCCGACAAGCTTGTCGGCGTATCGATTCACACCGTCACCGAAGCCGAGCGGATCGATCCTGGCGTGGCCGACTATGCGCTGGCGGGGCCCGCCTTCGAGACGGCGAGCAAGCCGGGCTACGGCCCGGCAATCGGCCCCGCAGGCCTTGCCGAGATCGTACGCGCCACGCGCGTGCCGGTGCTTGCGATCGGCGGCGTCAATGCAATACGCGTCGCCGAATTGACCGCCGTCGGCGCTGCCGGGGTCGCCGTGATGGGCGGCGTCATGCGGGCAGCCGATCCGGTACGGGAGGTGAGAGGCCTCCTGGCAACGCTGACACACGCGCCCGCTATCCGCGTGCCCGGTAGGTACTGACGCCTTGATCCGGTACCCACGTCCCGGCGGGAAGCCTTCCGTGCTGCCAGAACACGTCGATCGGCATGCCGCCGCGCGGGTGAAAATAGCCGCCGATCCGTAGCCATTTCGGTTGTAACAGCGCGACGAGTCTCTTGCCGATCGCCACCGTGCAGTCTTCGTGGAACGCGCCGTGATTGCGGAAGCTGTTGAGATAAAGCTTCAGCGATTTCGATTCGACCAGCCAACGGCGCGGCACGTAATCGATGACGAGCGTGGCAAAATCCGGCTGGCTGGTGACCGGACAGAGCGCAGTGAATTCGGGGAACGTGAAGCGGGCGACGTAACGGGTGTCGGGATGCGGATTGGGCACGCGGTCGAGCGCCGCCCTGTCGGGCGAGGCGGGAACGGCCGCGGGGCGACCGAGTTGAAGCGACTTTTTGGTCGCGGCGCGGTTTCGCCGGCTCATGAATGTTCCCCCGGAAATGGCCGTGCGATAGGACCCGGCGGGCGTCGCCAACGCCTGGATCGCACCGGCTGCCCTCAATTTCCGTTCCAGCCACGAAGTAATGGGAGGCCACCCGGATTGCAAATGCGGGAGGCGGGCCGGAGGCGTGCCGTACAAAATGTCTATGCAGAATCGTGCATCTCTCGCGGCGTCTTTCTGCCCGACAGGCCGAAAGCCACCGTGCCAATGGCAAGAATGCTGCAGGCCGCCGAGAACAGAAACACCGCGCGCGTCTCGCCGCGATCCAAGAGCATTCCGTAGATCGTGGGCGAGATCATCGATCCGATGTTGAAACCGGAAGAGACGAAACCGAACACACGTCCGTAGGCGCCGTGCGGCGTCGCCGCACGAACCAGCATGTCGCGTGAAGGGCTGACGATGCCGACGAAGAACCCGGACAGCGACGCCGTCAGGACGAGCGCGAGCGAGGAAAAGCCGACGACGCCGATGAGCGCGGTGGCGGCGCCGGCACAGGCAAGGCCGAGGCCGGCGACGACCGCATGACGGTCGGTGCGCGAGGCCATCAAGCCGCCGGCCAGCACGCCGAGCGCGTTCATCAGCAGCAAGGCGGTCAAAGCCCCGTTGGCGAGCGTCGCCGAGGTGTCGTAGAGCGCGCCGAGCGCAACGACGAGGAAGTTATTCAATCCTCCCATCATCGAAATGAGCACGAAGAAAAAAAGATTGAAAACGATCGGCGGCGAAAGGAGCAGCCCCAGGCCTTGCCCATCGTATGGTGAAGCGCCGGCGCCGCTCGTCCCCGGCGTCGCGACGGAGCGCTTTTCGATCGGTCGGTCGGCAAGCGCTGACCGCTGCGCAAGCACGAAGGCGAGCACGGCGACGCCGAGCAGCGCGGCGCCGATATAGGCGCCGCGCCAGCCGAACCTGCCGTGCAGCGCGAGCAGCGTCGCCGGAGCCACTGCGGAGCCGAGAATCCCCGCAAAAGTGTGGAACGAGAACACCTGGCCCATCCGTGCCGGCGCGGTTCGATGCGACAGAAGCGAGTAATCGGCCGGGTGATAGGCGGTGTTGCCAAGGCCGGCGACGGCATACATGGCGATGAACACAATGAACGAATCGACCATGCCGGCGACCGCGAAGGCGACGGTGCCGAGCGCGATGCCGGCAGCGAGCACGAGGCGTGCGCCGATCCGATCGACCAGAAAGCCGGCGGGCGTCTGCAACGCCGCGGAGATCACATTGAAGACGGTGAGCGCCAGCGCAAGATCGGTATAGCTGACCCCGTAATCGGCGCGCACGAAGGCAAACAGCGGCGCCAGCATGATCATGTAATAGTGGCTCAAAAAATGAGCCACGCATACCGGCGCAACAATCCTAAGTTCGCCGAAGCGGCGCGCGACGACAGGCGTCGCTTGCGTCACCGGTAACATCCCCCTGCTGCGCCTTCCTGGCGCGCCGGCGCCTGCTGCAGCGCCTGCCAGATGCGAAACGGCGTCAGCGGCATGTCGAGATGACGAATACCCCGCTCGGCGAGCGCATCGATGACGGCGTTCATGACCGACGTCAACGCTCCGGCGCATCCCGCTTCGCCGCACCCCTTGACGCCGAGAGGGTTGGTCTTCGCCGGTACCGGATGATCGGCAAGAACAAAGGGCGGCACGTCGGCCGCGCGCGGCAGCGCGTAGTCCATGAACGAGCCGGTGAGCAATTGTCCGTCGCCGTCGTAGGCGGTCATTTCCATGAGCGCCTGGCCGATCCCTTGCACCATGCCGCCGTGGAGCTGGCCGGCAACAATCATCGGATTGACGAGCGTGCCGAAGTCATTGACGCAGCAATATTTGACCAATTCCGCGAGTCCGGTTTCGGGATCGACCTCCACCTCGGCGACATGGCAGCCGTTGGGAAAGGTCGCCGCGCCGGGCCCCTCGCTCACATGGGTGACGTCGAGCGATCGCGGCGCATTCGCCCGCAGGTCGGGATTTTCGCGCAACCGGCGCGCCAATTCCATGACCGAAATCGCGCGGTCGGTTCCGGCGATGACGAAGCGGCCGCGGCCGAATTCGATGTCGGACGGCGCGGCTTCGAGCAGGTGCCCGGCGATCTCTCTGCCTTTTTCGATGACCTTGGCAGCCGCTTCGACGATCGCGGTGCCGCTGTGCATGATCGATTTGGAGCCGCCGCTGCCGCCGCCGGCGACAAGGCGGTCGCTGTCGCCCTGCACCAGCCTGATGTTCTCGATGGGAACGCCGAGTGTGTCGCTCAACACTTGCGCAAAGGGCGTGGCGTGGCCCGTGCCGAAATCGAGCGTGCCGGTCGTGATCGTCACCATGCCGTCGCTATCGAATGTGATGCCGGCCATCTCCTTCGCCGGCGGCGCGGTGACTTCCAGAAAGTTGCCGACACCGAGACCGCGCAGCTTGCCGCGCCGGCGGCTCTCGCGCCTGCGGCGGGCGAAGCCCTTGCTGTCGGCGAGCGCCAGCGCCTGTCCGGTCAACGCCGCGAAGTCGCCGCTGTCGTACGTCATGGCGGATGCGGTCTTATAGGGCAGTTCGCGAGGACCAATCTGATTGCGTCGGCGCAGCATCACGCGGTCGATCCCCATCTCGGCCGCCGCGGCGTCGACCAGCCGTTCCATGTAGTAATTGCCTTCCGGCCGGCCGGCGCCGCGGTAGGGGCCAACGTGAGAAGTGTTCGTGAGCACGCACTTGGTGGAAACTTCGATCAACGGCATCCGATACATGCTCTGCACGTTCTTGACCGCGTTGAGCGTGCCCGGCATCGGCCCCATGGACTGAAGGAAGGCCCCCATATTGGCGAAGCTCTCGATGCGCACCGCGAGGAAGGTGCCGTCGGCGGCGAGCGCGAGTTCGGCAGTCACGTCGTGATTGCGGCCGTGGCTGTCGGAGACGAAGCTTCCCGAGCGCTCGTCGGTCCATCTCACCGGACGGCCGAGAGCGCGCGCGGCGTGCAGGATGCAGATATATTCGGGAAACACCGCGGCCTTCATCCCGAAGGAACCGCCGACCTGGCCGGTGAGCACGCGGACGTCCTTCGGCGCGACGCCGAGCGCTTCGGCGAGGTCGGCGCGCATGCCGAACACGCCTTGCGAGCCGACGTGAAGCGTGAAGCGTTGGGCGTCAAAGAAGGCGAGCGCCGCGCGCGGCTCCATGGCATTGACGACGACGCGGCTGTTCACGAGCTTCAATCGCGTGACATGGGCGGCCTTGGCGAAAGCGGCATTGACCGCCTCGGCGTCGCCGAAGTGGTAGTCGAGCGCGACATTGCCGGGCACGTCCTCATAAAGCAGCGGAGCGCCCTCGCGCGCAGCCTCTTCGGCGGAAGTCACGGCAGGGAGCGGATCGACATCGATCACGATCGCTTCGGCCGCGTCCTTGGCCGCGAGCACGGTCTCGGCGACGACGAAGGCTATCGGATCGCCGACGTAGCGCACTTTGCCCACAGCCAGAGCGCCGCGCCACGGCTTCTTCATCGGCGAGCCGTCGCGGTTTTTGAACGATACGACGCACTTTAGCGGACCATAGGCGTTGAGATCGGCGGCGGTGTAGACGCCGAGCACGCCGGGCATTTTTCGTGCCGCCCCAACGTCGATGGCGCGGATCAGGCCATGGGCGTGGCGGCTGCGGACCATCACGGCATAGGCTTCGCCCGGAAGACTCATGTCGTCGGTGTAGCAGCCCTGCCCGCGCAGGAGCATCTGGTCCTCGCGGCGCGGTACCGACTGCCCGACGGCGAATTTCTCCGCCGCAAATATCCGTTCCGCCACCTTTTCCGCCGGTCTGCCCACGCCTCTGTCGGCGGGCCGGTGCAAATTCATAGCCGTTGGCTCCCGCAAAAAATTCACGTCGCCGTGACATAGGGAAGCTGGCGCAACGCGACAACCTGTGCGGCGGGCATGGCTCGTAGACAGGCAAGCATCGGGCAAGCATCGGTATTGGCCTTGCCGTCCGTGGCTGGTACATTTTGCTTGATTTTGAACTTGGAGCATTGACGGCAGCCGTCGGGCCGCGGAGCGCCGGCGCAGTGAGGAAGGCTGTGGCATGAACGAAGAGGCGCCGGCCGGCGGCCTCGACATCGATAGGATGCCGCGGCGGCGCCCCCGCGGGCCCCGTCGGACCCGTTATGGCATCCGCCGCGATGGGCTTCGTCGCGATCGTCCGTGCGTCGATGTAGATGTTCCGGCGGGCGCGACCTACGCGGCACTCGATCTCGGCACCAACAATTGCCGCCTGCTCATCGCGCGCCCCACGGTGGACGGATTCCGCGTCATCGATGCGTTCTCCCGCATCATTCGTCTCGGCGAGGGCGTTGCCGCATCTGGTAGCATCAGCGAAGCGGCGATTGCGCGCGCGATCGACGCTCTGCTCGTTTGCCGCGACAAGATTCGGGCGCGGGAGGTGACGCATGCCCGCCTCATCGCGACCGAAGCCTGCCGCGCAGCCGGCAACGGCGCAGCCTTCCGCGCGCGCGTCGCCTCAGAGACCGGCCTCGATCTCGAGATCGTCGATTCAGCGGCGGAGGCTAGGCTGGCGGCGGCCGGCTGCACCGAGCTGTTCGATCCTGCGGCCGCCGGCGTGATCCTGTTCGATATCGGCGGCGGTTCGTCAGAGCTGGTGCGGCTCGGCCGGCCCAACGGCGCGCGGCGCGGCCCGCCGAAGCCGGACATCGTCGGCTGGGCGTCGCTGCCGGTCGGCGTCGTCACTTTGGCCGAGCGTTACGGCGGCACGGTCGTGCCGCGCGAGGTCTACGACGCAATGGTGGAGGAGGTCGCCGTCTTCGTGGAAGACTTCGCCGCCGCCCACCGCGTCGATCTCAGCCGTTTCCACATGCTCGGCACGTCGGGCACAGTGACGACGATCGCCGGCGTCTTCCTGAATCTCAAGCGCTACGACCGCCGGCGCGTCGACGGCTGCTGGCTTTCGGACGTTGAGATTTCGCGCGTGGTCGGCGAGCTCATGGCGATGACTTTCGCCGAGCGGGCCGCCAATCCCTGCATCGGCGTCGAGCGCGCCGATCTGGTGCTGGCCGGTTGCGCCATCCTCGATGCCATCCGGCGCGCCTTCCCCTGCGCGCGCTTGCGCGTCGCTGATCGCGGCCTACGCGAAGGCATGCTGGTGGAAATGATGCGCGCCGACGGCGTGTGGGGGGACGCCTGACCGGTCATGGAGCGACTTAAGCAGAAGAAGCGCCGGACATTGTCCTCGCGCGCCTGGCTCGAACGCCAGATCAGGGATCCGTATGTCGCCCGCGCAAGGCGGGAAGGGTTTCGTTCCCGCGCCGCCTTTAAGCTCGCCGAGATCGACGACAAATATCATCTGCTCAAGCCGGGGATGCGCGTCATCGACCTCGGTGCGGCGCCCGGCGGCTGGAGCGAGGTTGCGGCGCGGCGCGTCGGGCCGAGCGGGCGCGTGATCGCGATCGATATTCTCGACATGAAGCCGATCGCGGGCGTGGAATTCGTGCAGCTTGATTTTCTCGACGAAGCCGCTCCGGAGCGACTGAACGCCCTGCTCGGCGACAAGGCCCAAACAAAGGTCGACGTCGTCCTCTCCGACATGGCGGCCAACGCCACCGGCCACCGGCAGACCGATCATCTGCGCATCATGGCGCTCGCCGAGGCGGCGGCGCAATTTGCCCGCGAGGCGCTGTCCGGGGGCGGCAGCTTCCTCTGCAAGGTGCTGCAAGGCGGTACCGAAGCGGCGCTGCTCGCGGAGCTCAAACGCGATTTCTTAACGGTGAGACATGTCAAGCCGCCGGCTAGCCGCAACGATTCGGCTGAGCTTTATCTTTTGGCGCGCGGGTTTCGCGGGGCGACGCCGGAACGACGTAACTTTGTGACATAACAGCCATTCGCTCTACGGGCCACGCGCTTCGCGCCCGGCAAGTTCCGCTCCCGCCTCGGGCGCCAGACGCGCGAAGATAAGGGCGGAGGCGGCGGTAAGGACGCCAATGAGGAGAAAGGCCGCCGAGAAATCCCAGGCGCCCACCGCGCTCGCATGCTTGAGCCGCAATGTGATCTCGACGACCAACGCTCCGACAGCGACGCCCGTCGACAGCGCCAACTGCCGCCCCACGGAGGAAAGCGTCGTGGCCCTGCTCGCCAGCCGTGGCTCGATTTCGGCATAGGCGATGGTGTTGATGGCGGTAAATTGCAGCGAGCGGAAAAAGCCGCCGGCGAGCAGGACGGCGATCATCGCAGCAAACGGCACGCCGGGCACGAAGCCGGCACAGGCGGCGAGAGAAGCGGCACTGATCAGGCTATTGTAGACCAGCACCGGGCGATAGCCGAAGCGGCGCAGCAGCCCGGCGACGGCCGTCTTCATGAACAGCGAGCCGAGCGCGCCCGTAAAGGTGATAAGGCCGGACTGAAACGGCGTCAGATCGAAGCCCATCTGCAACAGCAGCGGCAAGAGAAACGGCAGCGCGCCGATGCCGAGGCGGAACATGAAACCGCCGACGACGCTGGCGCGGAACGTCGGCAACTTGAAAAGATCGAGATCGAGAATCGGCGCTGCGGCGCGCTTGGCATAAAAAATGTAGGCCACCGTGGAAGCCGAGCCGACGGCGAGCAGAGCCGCGACCAGGCCGATCGGCAGAAAGGCGAGCCCCATCACCGACAGGCCGAAGGCCAGCCCGCCGACGCCGAGGCCGGACAACGCAAACCCGACATAGTCGAACCGATCGGGTCGCTCCGCGCGCAGATCCGGAACAAATCGGGTCGCCAGCACGATGCCGAGGAGACCGATCGGCACGTTGATGATGAAGATCCAGTGCCAGGAGGCGTAGGTGGAGATGAAGCCGCCCAGCGGCGGCCCGAAAATGGGGCCGACGAGCGCCGGAATGGTCACCCATGCCATGGCGTCGACGAGGCGCTGCTTGTCGATGCTGCGCACCAGGATGAGGCGGCCGACCGGCGTCATCATGGCTCCGCCCACGCCCTGAACGGTCCGCGCCAGCACGAACGCGCGCAGCGAATGCGAGAGCGCGCAGCCGATCGAGCCGAGCACGAAAACGAAGATGGCAATGCGAAAGATGTGGCGGGCGCCGAAGCGGTCGGCGGTCCAGCCGCTCGCCGGGATAAAGATCGCGAGCGCCAAGAGGTAGGAGGTGATCGCGAGCTTGAGGGTCAGCGGGTCGGTGCCTAGAGCCTGCGCGATCGGCGGCAGAGACGTCGCGATGACGGTCGAGTCCATGTTTTCCATGAACAGCGCCACCGCAACGATGAGCGGCACGATACGGTCGTACGGCCGCGTCGCCAAGTTTGGCCGCACCGGGTGCTATCGGCCCGCGGCGGGTCCGGCCTTAAGCCGCTGCAGGCCTTCGGCCGGCTGCCGGAACGCCGGATCAATCTTGAGGGCCGTGCCGAAGTCGGCGATGGCGCCCGCTCTGTCGCCGAGCCGCTCGCGAATGAGCCCGCGGGTCGAAAAAGCGCTCGCCCAATGCGCATCGAGCGCAATCGCCCGATCGATGTCGGCGAGCGCGTCGCTGTTGTCGCCGCCGAGGTAATGCGCCCAGGCCCGGTTGTAATAGGCGAGCGCCGCGTTCGGCGACAGCGCGATGGCGTGCGTGTAGTCGGCGACCGCGCCGGCAAGGTCAAGCTGGGCGCGCTTGGCGTTGCCTCGGTTGATGTAGGCGTCGGCCAGGTTCGGATTGAGTGCGATCGCCTGATCGAGATCGGCGATGGCGCGCGCGTTGTCGCCTTTTGCCTGCCAGGCACTGCCGCGGTTATTGTACGCCGCCGCGGTCGGCTCGAGCTTGATTGCCTCGTCGTAATCGGCAATCGCGCTGTCGAGATCGCCTTTACGGCGCCAAGCAATGCCGCGATTGTAAAAGGCGGCGGCATAGTTCGGGTCCAGACGCAAGGCGGCACCGTAGTCGGCGACGGCGCGACCGGCATCGCCCTTGTCGTCATAGGCGTTGCCGCGATTGTTGTAGGCGATCGCCGATTTCGGGTCGAGCTTGATCGCCGCGTCGTAGTCGGCAATGGCGCGGTCCAGCTCGTGCTTCTGATAGAAGGCGTAGCCGCGCTCGTTGTAGGCGCTGGCACGCCGCGGATCGAGCTCGATGGCCTTGCCTAGATCGGCGATCGCGCGATCGAGGTCCCCGGCGCGCCGGAACGCGATGCCGCGATCGTAATAGATGTGCGCGTTGCGGGGATCGAGGCGCAGCGCCTCGTCATAATCGGCGATGGCGGCGTTGCGGTCGCCCTTGTCGTCATAGGCGTTGCCGCGGTTGTTGTGGGCTTCCGCGTTCGACGGATCGAAGCGTATGGCGGCGTTGAAATCGGCGATGGCGCGGTCGTAATCCCGCTTCTCGTAGGCGACAAGGCCGCGGTTGTCGTAGGCCAACGCGAATTGCGGCGCGAGCTTGATAGCGCGGTCGAAATCGGCGAGGGCGCGGACCAAATCGCCCTTGGTGCGCCAGGCGTCGCCGCGGTTGTTGTAGGCGGCCGCCAGATTGGGATTGAGGCGGATGGCCGCGGTGTAATCGGCAATGGCGCGGTCGATGGCGCCCTTCTCGAACCGCGCGATACCGCGATTGTTGTAGGCGGCGGCGTTTTTCGGGTCGAGCCTGATGGCCTGGTCGTAGTCGGCGATGGCGCGGTCGAGGTCGCCCTTGCGGCGAAAGGCGAGGCCGCGGTTGAAATAGGCGGCGGCATAGCCGGGCGACAAGCGGATCGCATCGTCATAATCGGCGAGGGCGCGATCGAAATCGCCATTCTCGTCGAAGGCATTCCCGCGCGTCATGAAGGCCCTTGCGTCGCTCGGATTTAGCTTGATCGCGGCGTTAAGATCGGCAATGGCGCCATTCCAGTCGTGCTGCGCCAAGCGCACGCTGCCGCGTTCAGCCAGAGCGCGCGCATAGGTCGGATCGAGCCGGATCGCTTCGTCGAAATCCTTGCGCGCGCCGACGAGGTCGCCTTGGCCGCGCATAGCCATCCCGCGGTCGTAATGCAGGATGGCAAGATTGGCCGGCGGGTAGCGGCCGCTACTGATCAGCGCAGTGCACGCCGCGAGCCGTTCCGCATAGCTGGTTCGCCATTGTCCGGTGCAGCGCCGCTCGTCGGTGGCGCTTTGCGCATGCGCGCTCACTGCCCAGGCGAGGAGCAGGGCGACAACAAGGGTCATCCGCGCGGCCAGACGGAGCCGGGGCGACATGCGCGACATTATGGTCTCACCCGGCCTGAGTTGGGCACGCCCTGCTCCAAATCCGCTTTGCCCGGTGGCGGCTGCGGCCAGTCCACGCGGCCAATCTACTGTGCTATGCAGCGGCCAGCCAAGCCGTTGCGCCCTATCTATGAATCCGGCCGCGAACATGCTAGGAACCGCCGCCAACCCAAAAGCGGGCCGTCGAAGCGAGCGGGCGGGGCGATTGTCCCGGCCGTAGGGGCTTCTCCTTCGCATCGGCGTTTTCGGCGCACCCGCCTGGCAAGGCCCTAAGAAATCAGCGGGCGCAAGCGGAGTTGGCGAATGCCCAAAGACAATATGCGCGAAGGCCTGACCTTCGACGACGTGCTGATCAAGCCTCGTCCCTCGGACATTCTGCCCTCGGAAGCGGATGTCCGCTCGCGCGTCACGCGCGGCATCACGCTCAATATACCGATCGTCGCCTCGGCGATGGACACCGTGACCGAGGCGCATATGGCGATCGCCATGGCTCAGGCGGGCGGTATCGGCGTCATTCACCGCAATCTCGACCCCGCGGTGCAAGCGGCGCAAGTCCGCCAGGTGAAAAAGTTCGAGTCGGGCATGGTGGTCAATCCAGTCACCATTCATCCCGATGCTACCCTTGCCGATGCGCTTGCATTGATGGTGGAGCATCGCATCTCCGGCATCCCGGTGGTGGAGGGCGGCGGCGGCGGCCGCGCCGGCAAGTTGGTCGGCATTCTCACCAATCGCGACGTGCGCTTTGCCACCGACCGGCGGCAAGAAGTCTCCGAGCTGATGACCAAGGACCGGCTCGTCACGGTGCGCGAGGGTGTCGGTCAAGACGAGGCCAAGCGCCTGCTGCACCAGCATCGCATCGAAAAACTTCTGGTGGTCGACGGCGATTACCGCTGCGTCGGCCTCATCACCGTGAAGGACATCGAAAAGGCGGTCGCGCACCCCAACGCCTGCAAGGACGAGCAGGGCCGGCTGCGGGTCGCGGCGGCGACAAGCGTCGGCGACGCCGGCTATGCGCGCAGCGCCTCTCTGATCGAGGCCGGCGTCGACCTCGTGGTCGTCGACACCGCGCATGGCCATTCGAGCCGCGTGCTCGATGCGGTGATGCGCATCAAGCGGCTGTCGAACGCGGTCCAGGTCGTCGCCGGCAATGTCGCCACCGCCGACGGCGCCAAGGCCTTGATCGACGCCGGCGCCGACGCCATCAAGGTCGGCATCGGGCCGGGCTCGATCTGCACCACGCGTATCGTTGCCGGCGTCGGCGTGCCGCAGTTGACCGCGATCATGGATACGGTCGAGGCGGCGCAGCAGACCGGGACACCGGTCATCGCCGACGGCGGCGTCAAATATTCCGGTGATCTCGCCAAGGCGGTGGCGGCCGGCGCCGACTGCGTCATGGTCGGCTCGCTCCTTGCCGGCACCGACGAGACGCCGGGCGAGGTCTTTCTCTATCAGGGCCGCTCGTACAAGAGCTATCGCGGCATGGGCTCGGTCGGCGCCATGGCGCGCGGCTCGGCTGATCGTTATTTCCAGCAGGAGATCAACGACACGCTCAAGCTCGTTCCCGAAGGCGTGGAGGGTCAGGTGCCGTACAAAGGCCCGGTCGCCAATGTGCTGCATCAGCTCACCGGCGGACTGCGTGCGGCCATGGGCTATGCCGGGGCAAAGAACCTTGCCGAGTTCCACCGCAGGGCGGAGTTCGTGCGCATTTCGGGCGCCGGCTTGCGCGAGAGCCACGTTCACGACGTGACCGTCACGCGCGAGAGTCCGAACTATCCGAGCCGGGAGTAAACGCTCCATGACCCGGCCGATCACCGATCTATTCGCGGAGATCCGCAAGGCCACGGACCGTCACCGCGCGCGCCATGGTTGCAGCGCCTATCCTTACGGTAACGGCCCGCTGCTGAGCGCGTTGGCGGCGGCGGTGCGGGCGCGACGCATTCTGGAACTGGGAACGGCGCTCGGTTACACGGCACTGTCGCTTGCCTACGGAGCGTCGGACGCGACGGTCGACACCATCGAGTGTGATGCAGACCATGTGCGGCTCGCCCGCGACACGGTTGCCGCAACCGCGCTCGCTCATCACATCACCGTGCACGAGGGCGACTTCGCCAAAATGCTGCCGACGCTCGATCCCGGTTACGACCTCGCGTTCTTCGACGGCGGCACACCGATTCCGACGCTGCACAGCGCGGTGCGCGGATTATTGCGCACCGGCGGCGTCCTGATTACCGCCAATCTCACCCACGACGGAACCGCAGACGCGGTGCAAAAGGCGCTGTTCGACGGCAAATTCTGGCGCAGTGCCTCGGTCGATGAGCGGGGCGAAACGGCAATCAGCGTCAAGCTGTGATGCCTCCCTCTTGGCGGCCGCGGCGGTGCATGACGTGAACGTATATTGATGCCTGGGGGGGTCCACCGATGCCGCTCGACCTATGCCATCCGACCGCCCCGCACAAAAAACTCAAGCTGCCGGAATGGTACGTCTCGAACCTCATGCTCGACCGCGCACTCGACGCGGTCGTGCGGCGGGTCAAAAAGTTCGACCGCAAGCACGATGTGCCCTATCTCGCCGGCTACAGCGAAGATGGCAGGACCATCTATATTGACCGCCATATGCCGCAATCGTTCAAGTTCCGCGGCCGCACGATCGACACTGACCGCTTCCTCATCCTGCACGAGGAGGTGGAGAAGACGCTGATCGATCGGCTCGGTCTGCATTATCTGCACGCGCATCAGATCGCGACGCGGGCCGAGCAGGCGGCGGTGCGCGCCGCCGGCGTCAACTGGCGCGACTACGACCGCTTCATGCAGAAATACGTCAAACGCATCGGCGACGAGCGCCTGACCAAGGTGCCCGACGATCTCGATACCAAGCCCTATCGCGACGAGCACGACGACGACTTATTGCGGCGCATGCTCGCCGCGATCGACAAAGGTGAGGTCCCCAAAGGCTTCCGCGGCGCGCAATTGCGCGACGCGGCCCGCGAGATCCGGCGGTATGTCCGCCGTCACGCCACGGCCGGCGCGCGCCGCGCCGACGGCATCAGGCGCGCCGTGAAATGACCGCCCTCCGCCCGATTCCGGCATGACGCCTGCCGCTCGCCTTTGTGCCGCCATCGAGATTTTTGCCGACCTCGAGGCGCGGCGGCGGCCGGCCGCGGAGGCGCTCAAGGACTGGGGTCTTTCCCATCGCTTCGCCGGCTCGTCCGACCGCGCCGCCATCGCCGGCCTCGTCTATGACGCCTTGCGCCGCAAAGCGTCGTCGGCGTGGCTTATGGGCGAAGGCTCGCCGCGCGCTGCCCTCCTGGGCATGTTGCGGCGCGAGCGCGGGCTTGGGGTCGAGGAGATCGCGGCGCTGTGCAGCGGGGCGCGCTTTGCGCCGGCGCCGCTGACGGCGGCGGAGCGCTCGGCGCTTAAGAGCGACGCCCTCGAAGCGGCGCCGGCAGCGGTTCGCGGCGATTATCCGGACTGGCTCGATCCGCATTTCGCTCGCGTGTTTGGCGACGACCGCGCCGCGCAAGGCGCCGCGCTGGGGAGCCGCGCTCCGCTCGACCTGCGCGTTAACGCGCTCAAGGCCTCGTGCGAAGAAGCGCTGGCAAATCTTCAGCATCTTCACGCCGAGCCGACGCGATGGTCGCCGATCGGTTTGCGCATCCGCCTTGCCGCCGATGCCAAAAATCCGGCGATCCATGCCGAGCCGGCCTATCGCAAGGGCCAAATCGAAATCCAGGACCAAGGTTCGCAGCTAGCGGCGCTGTTCCTCGGCGCCAAGCCCGGCGAACAGGTGCTCGATCTCGCCGCGGGCGCCGGCGGCAAGACTCTGGCGCTTGCGGCGGCGATGGCGAACCGCGGCCAGATCTACGCCACCGATATCGACAAGCGTCAGCTTGCGCCGATTCACGAGCGCATCGCGCGCGCCGGCGCACGCAACATTCAGGTGCGCACGCCGCGCCGGCTGCCGCTCTCGCCGGCAAGCCGGGAAGACTCGGGATGGGAACAAATCGCCGACCTTGCCGGCCGCATGGATCGCGTGCTCATCGACGCGCCGTGCACCGGCACGGGTACCTGGCGCCGCAACCCCGACGCCAAATGGCGCGTGCGGCCGGGTGCGCTGGCGGAACGCCTGAGGCAGCAGAGGCAACTGCTCGATTACGCCGCGACCTTGGTGAAGCCGGGCGGCCGCATTGCCTACGTCACCTGCTCGGTGCTGGAGGAGGAAAACGGCGACCAGGTGCGCGCATTCCTGTCGCGGCGGCCCGGTTTCGTCATCGTACCGCCGGGCGAGGTCGCGGCGGTGGCGCTCGGCGACCGCGCGGCGCTGTTCTGCCGTGCCGCGCTGGTTTTGCCGGAAGGGCTGCTGATGACGCCGCTTTCGACCGGTACCGATGGGTTCTATGTCGCCGTCGTGCGCAGGGCATAGCACGCGGAGAGCATTGGGGATCGTCGCGCTCTTGATCTTGACCGCAGGTGGTTATCGCGCACATACGCTCCCTAGACACCCATGCACGACACGATCCTTATCGTCGATTTCGGCTCGCAGGTCACCAAGCTGATCGCCCGGCGGGTGCGCGAGGAGCGCGTCTATTGCGAGATCGTGCCGTTCCAGAAGGCCGACGCGGCGCTGCGCGATTTGAGGCCGAAGGGGGTGATTCTTTCCGGCGGTCCAGCCTCCGTGCTCGACAAGGACGCGCCGCTTGCGCCGCCGTCGATTTTCTCCGCCGGCGTGCCGGTTCTCGGCATCTGCTACGGCGAGCAGGTCATGGCGCACCAGCTCGGCGGCGCGGTCGAAGGCGGGCACAGCCGCGAATTCGGCCGTGCCGAGGTCGAATTGAAGAAACGCTCGGCATTGACCGACGGCGTCTGGGAAGTGGGCGAACGCTATCCGGTGTGGATGAGTCACGGCGACCGCGTGACCAAGCTGCCGCCCGGCTTCGAGGCGATCGCCACCTCGGCCAACGCGCCGATCGCCATGGTCGCCGACGAGAAGCGCCATTTCTATGCTGCGCAATTCCATCTTGAAGTCGTGCACACGCCGCACGGGGCGGCGCTCATCCGCAATTTCGTCCGCACCATCGCGGCCTGCGCGCCGGACTGGACGATGCGCGCCTTCAGGGACGAGGCGGTCGAGAAAATCCGCCGCGAAGTCGGCGGGGGGAGGGTGCTCTGCGCGCTGTCGGGCGGGGTCGATTCCGCCGTCGCGGCGGTGCTGCTGCATGAGGCGATCGGCGACCGGCTCACCTGCGTCTTCGTCGATCACGGCCTGCTGCGGCTCGGCGAAGGCGAACGCGTCGTTGCCCTGTTCCGCGGCCATTACAACATCCCGCTGGTGCACGTCGCCGCAGCGGATTTTTTTCTCAAGGCGCTCTCCGGCGTCGAGGACCCGGAACAGAAGCGAAAGATCATCGGCAAGCTGTTCATCGACGTGTTCGAGGCCGAGGCGAAGAAGATCGCGAAGGACGGAGGAGGGCCGGCCGAATTTCTGGCGCAGGGCACGCTCTATCCCGACGTGATCGAGAGCATCTCCTTTGCCGGCGGCCCGTCGGCGACGATCAAATCGCATCACAATGTCGGCGGGCTGCCTGAGCGCATGCACATGAGGCTCGTCGAGCCGCTGCGCGAATTGTTCAAGGACGAGGTGCGCGCGCTCGGTCGCGAGATCGACCTGCCCGAGGCTTTCGTCGGGCGCCATCCGTTTCCTGGACCCGGTCTCGCCATCCGCTGCCCCGGCGCCGTCACCCGCGAGAAACTCGAAATCCTGCGGCTCGCCGATGAAATCTTCATTGAGGAGATCCGCCGTGCCGGGCTCTACGACGACATCTGGCAGGCCTTCGCCGCGCTACTGCCGGTGAGAAGCGTCGGCGTGATGGGCGATTTCCGCACCTACGATCACGTCGTGGCGCTGCGCGCGGTGACCTCGACCGACGGCATGACCGCGGATTTCTATCCGTTCGACATGGCCTTCCTCGGCACGATTGCACGGCGCATCGTCAACGAGGTCAAGGGCATCAACCGCGTGGTCTACGACATCACCTCGAAGCCGCCGGGCACCATCGAGTGGGAATGAGGGGGAATAGTCTCTGAAATATCGTCTATGTAATTCAACTGGTTATGCGGACATGAAAGGACGTCCGACACATCATCGATTTAGCCGCATAATCGCGCAACAAATTGAATTATATGAGGATTACGGAAGGCCTGCTAGCTGTATTGGCTTCGGTAGCTAGAGAAATTGACGGTTTTTCTGACGGTTCTTTTTGAAGCGAGCAGCGGCCGAAATAAAAAGACCGTCAGATAGAATTCAGAGTGTTGACGGTCTTTTCCTGACCGGCCTGTTCGGTTTGGCGCTTGAAACGGCCGGGTATTGGCCGTACATTAGCGGTGGAGAATTACCATGGCAAACATAGCCTGTGAACACTCCACCGCCTAAAGGCGGTGGCTTCGGATTACGGCTTAAAGCCGGATTTGGTCCGCCATCCGGCGGACTTAGGTCACATCCCACATATGTTGGCCCCAGTAGCGCTTGCGGAGAAT
>JAKAPE010000360.1 GCA_021811945.1 Pseudomonadota bacterium
CATGAGGCGGATGGACGCAAGTTTCAAGAACGCGAGGGCGTTGCGGTTTAGATTTTCCCATTCCCGGGCGAGGCGGCGGCAGCGGTTGAGCCACGCAATCGTGCGTTCGACGATCCAACGCTTGGGTAAAGTGAAGGGCCATGCGTTGCTGTATCGGCGCGGGCAATGGTGCCACCCCGGCCAGGCCTGCACGAAGTGATGGCTGCGTAGCCGGCAAGCTTATTGTCGTTAAGGGAATCTTGCGCCGGCCCGCAGGCCGGCGCTTGCCGCGCGTGAAAAAAGCTAAGCCGATTCGGTTAAGTCCTTGTTTCCATTGGCGACCCCGGCAGGATTCGAACCTGCGACCTTCAGCTTAGAAGGCTGTTGCTCTATCCCCTGAGCTACGGGGCCGCGGTGCGCAGGATATATAGCAAGTCGTCCGGATGAGCGAAGCAAGATCCGGGCATCTGCCGCTGCCGCGGCACGAAGTCCGTTTGACGACTTCCGACACAATCCGCTCCATGACCGCGGCCGCATCCTTCGAGGGCCGCGCTCGCGCGGCCGCCTCAAGATAACGGAAACGAAACGAGGGCTTCACGTCCAGGCCCGGTCACGACCTCGACACGATCGCGCCCTCAAATCCCTGCCGCTCGGGCGAGATAGCTGTGTCTTCGGGAGGAGATTGTCGATGCTTGCGCTTATGCGCGCGGGACTCGCCGCTGCGGTATTGGCCGTCATCGCTTCGGCGCGGCATCGGCCGCGTCGGCCTTCCAAAAGCCGTTCTGGAACCGCGATCTTACCGATAGCGCAATCACTTTAGAGGCGCAGATCAAGGCCGACGCGGGAACCGCGGGCAAGCCGCTGGCGGAGCTTCGCCGGGAGGCCGATGCGGCCTTCGCGCAAAACGACTTCCGCACCGGCATAGTGCTGCTCAGCGAGATCGTGGCGACCGTCCCCAACGACGCGACGACCTGGCTGCGCCCGGCGAACGACAATGAGCGCAATCTTTTGCTCGAGCGCGCTTCCGCCGCCGCCTATATCGCCTACCGGCGCACCACCAGCCGCGCGGAGGCGTTTCTCGGTCTCACGGCGCCGGCTTTCGATCTGACCGATCGCGACGTCGCCGGGCGGCCGGCGCCGCGCGGCCTCGATGCTTTCGTCTATGCCGAGCGCGGCGTCTATCGACCGGGCGAGACGGTGCACCTCACCGCGCTGCTGCGCGACGCCCAGGGCGCCGCCGCCCTCGGTGTGCCTGGTCGCATCGCGTTCAAGACCGGGACCGGCTGCGGCTACCGCGACGCTTGGTCGATCGGCTTTGACGGCAGGCACACCGATCGGGGTCTGGATCGGTCGGCCCGACGGCGCGCCCGTGCCCGGCCTCACCGGACGCGCCGCCGCGGCTCCCATTCTGTTCGACGCCTTCGCGCGCCTGCCGGCGCCAGCGGCGGCACTGCCACCACCGCCGGGCGTGCTTTTGGCCTCGCGCGCGAATCTGCCGCCGCCGTTACGGCGCTTCGCGCCGGGCCACTTTGCCGGCGAAAAGGCGAAGGCACGGCTGCAAATTCTCCTCCCTCCCGACGGCGCGCGGCTTGAACTCGAAATGAATGGCGGCAAGCCCGATCCGGTGCCGGTGAAAGTGACCGGGGGCGTGCCTCCGCTGACCATCCTCGTCAATGGCGTTCCCATCGCCGGAGAGGAGCAAGATGGCACGTTGTTTCGGCCGCAGGGGCCGGGTTTTGCCCGCATCACGGTGATCGACGCGTCGGGCGCCGCCGACAGCGTGATGGTGCGCCTCGACGGATCGGGGTCGATATTGCGCTCCGGGTGGACGGGGTCCGTGAGATCTGCGACATGCCCGGTCGTGCCCTGCCAACACCCCTGACTTCTTTTTCGTGTAGGCTGTTTTCACTATGGTGACGCGCTTTTTTTGCCGACAGGAACCGGGAGACGCATGAGCACGGGCAGCAGCGCGGTGCCGCGAACATTTTGGCCGGCAAAAAATCTTGCGGGCGGTTGCCGCTTCGCGTTCGTCGCGGCGCGTGAGCAGCATGCCTTGGCATCGCGTGCTGCGGCCATCGGATTGCGCCATCGCCGCCGGCCGCCGGTCGAGGCATTCGATTTCAGCGCCGGCCAGCGTGTCGCCATCGCGGTGTTCGGCTCGGCGCGAGGCGCGGCGCTGTGATGCGGGCACATTTGATCGGATCGGCGGCTCGCGAGCTTTTGACGGAATTACCCAGGGGCATGGCAGTCAATCTCGGGCGCTGGTGTCTCGCCCTTGCGCGCCCGCCGCGAGTGTCGTGCGCGGGCACGCGGCGCGCCAAGGCGAGTGGTATTGCTGCAATTGCCGTTCTTCTCGTCGTCACCGTCGTCTCGATGTTCTTCCTCGACGCTGCCGCAAGTGATTGGGCGCGGCATCAGCCGCGATGGTTTGTCGATGTGTTCGAAGAAATCACCAATTTCGGCCTTTCCGGCTGGTTTCTCTATCCCCTTGGATTTCTGCTCCTCGTTCTTGCTGCCGTTGCATCTGCGGCGCTGCCGCGTACGGCGCAGGCTGTGCTTGCCGCGCTCGTCGCGCGCTGCGGATTCCTATTCGTAGCGATCGGCGCGCCGGGTTTGTTCGTCACCATCGTCAAGCGCCTGATCGGTCGGGCCCGTCCCTATGTCGGAGGTCATGACAATCCGTTTCTCTACAAGCCGTTTATTTGGCGGCCCGAATACGCCAGCATGCCGTCCGGTCACGCCACGACGGCCGCGGCGGCGGCGATAGCCATCGGCGCCCTGTCGCCGCGTTTGCGCGTCGTCATGTGGCTTTATGCATTGATCATCATGTTCAGCCGCGTCGTCGTCCTCGCGCATCATCCGAGCGACGTGGTCGCCGGCGCGCTCGTCGGCGCCGTCGGCGCCCTCATGGTGCGGCGCGTCTTCGCGGCGCGGCGGCTGGCGTTCAGCCCGGTCGACCTGCGTCCTTATCCGTGGCCGACGTTGCGGCGGCTCAAAGCGCTCGTCCGACAAATCGCGGCATCGGCGACAGTCGGCTTGCGCTGCGGAAATGAGACTGCGGATTGAACCCAAGCGGGCCGCCCTTTAGAAGCCCTTTGTCATGTTCCCAAGCTTACGAGCGTGCTCCTGCCGTCTCCGTCGTCGTGCCGATGCGCAACGAGGCCGACAATATCGCGCCGCTGGTGGCCGAGATCGCCGCGGCATTGGCGAAGCGCGCGTTCGAAATAGTTTGCGGCAACGACGGTTCCACCGACGCAACCGAGGCGCAATTGTGCGGCCTGATGGCGAAGCATCCTTGGTTGCGGCAGATCCGGCATTTGGACCGGCTATGGGTCGGCATCCTCGATCTCGCTGGGATGTGGTGGTTGGTCCTGGTTGGTCCGGCCAAGCCTTTGGCGTCTTCGTCTAGGTCCTGTCGCGGCGTTGGTTGGAATTGAAGGTGGCGTAGTCTCCGGGGTGTTCAACCCCGAATCATCCGGCGCAGCAGCGCCGGATAGGAGACCACGCCATGAAGAGAATTACCACCACGCATGAG
>JAKAPE010000076.1 GCA_021811945.1 Pseudomonadota bacterium
ACCGAAGTGCAAACCAAGCGTTTGGTCGCCCAACTCACGAAGCTTGGCTTCAACGTCCAAATTCAACCGAACGCTCAAGCCGCTTGACGCCAATGCAAGTCCCCAGTTTCTTCCTAGGAGCGAAGCGACGAACCGCGCCATCTCCTTGAAATAACTACATTTTTTGGCTAGTTCCACAGCCGGTTACACGGATTTTTCCATTTTGAGCTTCCCGCTGTGGCCCGACATGGCCCAGCCTTAGCCGTTGACGGCCGTGCGACTGCGGCCCTTGTGCGCGTGCGAGCCGTGGCGACCGGATACTCTTTGCGCCCCATGGCGCTCAGCATGTCTTATCAGATTATCACCGGTTGACTGTGAGCGCAGCCCTCGCTGGATGTGCCGCACCACGGCGTCGGGCAGGTCCAATCCCTGGCCGGGTGGATCGTGTGCTTAAGCCCGGCGACGTATTGCCCATTTCGTTGGAACCCGGAGCGCTGAGGCAGGCCGGTATCTGCCAATCTCCAAACGCAGTCTGTCGCGCCTGATTTCTGAGGGCAAGATCGAAGCCCGAAAGCACGGGCCGCGTACGCTGGTCGATGTCGCTTCACTGAAAGCCCATTACGCCAGCCTGCCGAAGAAGACCGACCACGCGCCGATTGTGTTCGGCCGCCGCGCTCCCCGATGGCCGCCAGACTATAGTTCGGTTCACGCCGGCTATCGTAGCGGCAACTGCTTGGCGGCGCGGGATCCGGCCTTCGCACCGCTTTGTGCAGCTCGACATGGCCCGGTCGGCAACACATATCTACCGTTGTTTCAATACATTAAGCTCAATGGGCGTTTCTTGACTTGGTGCCGGCCAATCAGTATGGTCCGCACGGCTTCGGGGGGCGGGCCAGCCTCGATCACCGCCGCGGCGCAGGTGTCGCAGCTATGAGCGACGACAAGCGCGAGCACGGCGAGCGAGGCAAGGCGCATACCGATGAGGCCGCTCTCTCCGCGAGACTCCAGCGTCTCGATGAAGAACTCGGCGCAGCACGCAGTGACGAAGCCCGCGGACGCGCCGGCCGAGCCTCCGGTGCCTGGGATCAGGCGACGCCTGCATCCGGTTACGCCAGAGGCACAAGGCTCGCGAGCGAGTTCGTTGCAGGCGTGGTGGTCGGCGCAGGCCTCGGCCTGCTGATCGACCGGGCACTCGGGAGTTCGCCGTGGGGGCTCATTGTATTTCTCCTACTTGGCTTCGCCGCGGGCGTGCTCAACGTGATCCGCAGCGCAGGGGATACGCCGAACGGCGAGGACGCGGGCGGTGAGTTACGGGACGGCGGCGAGAGACGAGACGAATGAGGGGGCGCGCCGGCGCCTGGCGTGACGAGCCATGCACATCGATCCGATCGAGCAGTTTCAGATCAAGAACTTCTTGCCGATGATGAGCGTGGGCAGTCATCAGATTGCCTTCAACAACGCCGCGCTCTACATGCTGATCATTGTCGCTGCGGTGTCGGTGCTGTTCATCGGCGTGACGACCTCACGGGCGCTGGTGCCCGGGCGTATGCAATCGCTTGCGGAAATGACCTATGAATTCGTCGCCCATACGCTGCGCAGCCAGACCGGCGCCGAGGGGATGAAGTTCTTCCCCTTTGTATTCACGCTGTTCATGTTCATTCTTTTCGCCAATCTGATCGGTCTCATCCCCTACTCCTTCGAGGTGATGGCCCAGTTGGTCGTGACGGCCTCGCTAGCCCTTCTGGTGTTCTTCATCGTCGTCGGCTACGGCCTATGGAAGCATGGCCTGCGCTGGTTCAAGGTGTTCGTACCGAAAGGCGTGCCAATCTTTGTTCTGCCGATGATCGTCCTCATTGAGGTGGTATCGTTCCTCACCCGGCCGGTCTCCCACAGCGTCCGGCTGTTCGGCAACATGCTCGCCGGCCACATCGCGCTGCAAGTCTTTGCCGCCTTCGTCCTCATGATCGGCGGTTATGGCATCCTCGGCTGGTTTGGCGCGGTCATGCCGTTCATCATGATCATCCTGACCTATGCGCTCGAGCTTCTCGTGGCGGCAGTGCAGGCTTATGTGTTCGCCATCTTGACCTGCATCTACCTCAACGACGCAATTCACCCCGGTCACTAAGATCGAAACTTTTCCAACCTCGAAAAGGAGCTTCCTCATGGATGCAACCGCCGCAAAATTGATTGGAGCCGGCATTGCCTGCATCGGCATGGGCAGCGCCGGCATCGGCGTCGGCTTCATCTTCGGCAATTATCTGGCGGCAGCGCTGCGCAACCCATCGGCGGCGCAGGGCCAGTTCGGTAACCTGATTTTCGGGTTTGCCATTGTCGAGGCGCTCGGCATCTTCTCATTCTTGATCGCGCTCCTGCTTCTGTACCAATTCTGATCACTCCCTCATGGCAACCACCGCCACGACCTCCACGGCGCCTCCGGAGCAAGGCGGATTTCCGCCGTTCCAGAGCCAGAATTTTCCTTCCCAGCTCTTCTGGCTGGCGCTGACCTTCGTGCTGCTCTACGTCCTCATGGCGAAGGTGGCGCTTCCGCGCATCGGCGCCATCCTAACGGAGCGCGGCAAGCACATCGCCGACGATCTCGAGGCGGCGCAACGCTTCAAAGAGCGCTCGGAGGCCGCCCAGGCTTCTTATCAAGAGGCGCTGGCCGCTGCACGAGGGCGGGCGCAAGCCATCGCTGGCGCCGAGCGTGAACGCCAAGCCGCCGCCGCGACGAAAATGCAGAAACGGCTTGAAGCGGAACTGCGCGAGCGGCTTGCCGCGGCCGAGCAGTCGATCGGGGAAACGCGCGCTAAAGCCATGGGAAACGTTGGAGCCATCGCTACCGACGCCGCTTGCGCTATACTCGAACGTCTTGTCGGCAAGACGCCCCCGACGCAGCAGGTCGCCGCCACCGTGGCCGACGTCATCAAGCGCTAAGGGCCGAAGGCCGCGCCATGTTTACACCGGAAAGTTGGGTCGCAATCGGGTTTGTCATCTTTTTGGCGCTTCTCGCTTACTTGCGCGCGCACGGTAGGATCGTCAACGCGCTTGATCAGCGTCAGGCGCGGATCAAAGCCGAGCTCGATGAGGCGACCCGCTTGCGGGAGGAGGCACAGGCCCTTCTGGCCGAATTCGAGGGCAAAGGCCGCGCGGTGGAGAGCGAGGCTGAGGCCATCGTCGCAGGCGCCAAGGCCGAAGCCGAGCGCCTTGCCGCCGAGGCCAAAGTGCGCGTTGAGGAATTCGTTGCCCGCCGCACCAAGATGGCAGAAACCAAGATCGCCCAGGCCGAGGCGCAGGCGCTGGCCGACGTGCGCTCCGCTGCAGCCGACGCCGCCGTCGCCGCTGCCGGAAAAATCCTTGCCACCGCTGCCAAAGGCGAGGTGGCGGGCAATCTGCTCGCCAAGGGCATCGAAGACATCAGGAAGAAATTCAACTGATACGCTTCGATTGACGCGGGAAATGGCCGCGTGCGGCGGCCGCCGCGGCGCGGTGCGTCATAAGTTCGCTGTTGTGCATAATTTCGGGGACCTCGGTGCGACGGCCTTTGATTACCGCCGCCGCACGGTATGTTTATGCGGTGATTCGAGAAGGCGGGCGACGGCCACTCGCGGGCGGCCGGGGCATCGGAGGGGCCGATGGTCATCTTCGATTGCAATGGCGTACTGGTAGACAGCGAGCCTATTGCCAGCGCGGTACTCGCCGACGCCTTCAAGCGCGTCGGCGTGCTGTTGACTGCGGACGATATAACACGCCATTTTCACGGCCGCCGCTCCGCGGATATTTTTGCCATCGTCGAGAAGGCGACGAGGCGGCGGTTGCCGCCGGGCTTTGCCGCCAGCGTTGCGGATGAAACGCTGCGGCGGTTCCGTGCCGAGCTGCGCCCGATTCCGCACGTCGCCCACGCTTTGTCCTGGTTGCGGGGACCGAAGGCGGTCGCCTCTTCCTCCCCGATCGAGCGCATCCGCACGAGCCTCGAAGTCACCGACCTGCTGCGGTTTTTCGATACCCGACTGTTTTCAGCGAGCTTCGTAGCCGCCAGCAAGCCTGCTCCGGACCTGTTCCTGCTCGCGGCCCACCGCACGGGCGTCGACCCCGCGCAATGCATCGTCGTCGAGGATTCAGCGGTCGGGATTGCTGCCGCCGCCGCGGCGGGGATGGCGCCGATCGGCTTCATCGGCGGTGCTCACGGCGGTGGTGAGCTGGTGCGTGAACTCATGACTGCCGGAGCCCGCACCGTGATCGCCGACATACGAGCCTTGAAAGGCGCCGTGATCGAGTTGCGCGGTTGGTAAACCCCTTTATAGGCCGTTGATGCGGTTGCGGCTCGCGATTCATATCAATCCGTACTAGCCGGCCGCTTCGTCGTCGCCTTCGATGGTCGTTTCGTTTGCAACCTGCGCCGTGGCCGCAGCGTGTGTTTTGCCTTTTGCTTGCTCATTTCGGCCGTAAGAGGATCGAACCCGACATATACCTTGTAATCATCGAGCGTTACCGCCGACGTTGGAAGCGGGAAGCTCATTGTCTCTTCGATGTGGCTGAAGGGCGTCGGGCGGTCGGTGCTGGTCACGGCGACCGGGATGGGAATGAATTTGGTAACGATCGGGGTGGTACCGGCCGGCGTTTCGTGCACGATGGCGATGCGCAGCGGCACGTCGACCTCGCCCGGCCCGCCGGCAGGTCCGACGATGATGCGCCCCTCGACGCCGATCTTCATCACCATGTTGCCGCCGACCACGGTGCATTGACGCGCCGCGCGCAGGAAACTGCCTTGGTATTTCAGTGACATGGCCGAATTCTGGCCGGGTGGAGCGATAGTCAGCGTCGAGGCACCCTGGCGGATTTGCACCGAGGGACAGCTCATATCGGCCGACGCGCCGGCAACGGTCTGCGGCGACTTTGCCGAGGCGCCGGAGAAGAAGCGCGAAATGCTCCAGGAGGAAGACGATGGCACCGCCGAAACGTCTGACGCGCTCCCGACATTGTGTGTCGAGCATCCACCAAGCAAAGCGAGCAATGTCACGGCCGCAGCGGCCGCAGCACGGCCGCCAAGCCGCATCCGACGAAGATTGCCCGCCGTTCCCCCACAGACCATCGCCAAAACCGCCCGCGATCTCCGATCTATATCAAGCAAACCGTGGCCATCCCAAGGCGACGCAATACCAGCCATCATGACTGCCGACTCGTCATGCACCCGCTCGTCACGCGCCCGTCTGTCGCGGGCACCCATGTCTTCCGAGCACGAAATAGGTCAAAGGCGCCGGCGATTGAATTCACTTGCCCCGCTTAGCGTCCCGCAACCGGCCGTAGAGCAGATGGTCCTGCCAAATGCCGTTAATGCACAAATATTCCCGCGCATAGCCTTCGCGCGTAAAGCCAGTCCTCTCCAGGAGCCGCATGGACGCGGTATTAGTAGGAATGCATGCCGCGTCCAGCCGATGCAGCCGCAGCGTATCGAAGGCGAACGGGATGATGGCGCGCACCGCCGCAGTCATATAACCGCGGCGCACGAAGGGCATGCCGATCCAGTAGCCAAGGCTGCCGGCCTGGGCGACGCCACGGCGGATATTGGCCAGCGTCAATCCGCCGAGCAGCACATTGTCCAAATTGCGGACGATCAGGAACGCATAGCTCTGGTCCGTGCGCAAATCCTCGGCATAGCGGCGCAGCCGGCGCCGGAAGGCGCCGCGGCTCAAGTCATCGGCCGGCCAAATCGGCTCCCACGGAGTAAGAAATGCGCGGCTCGTTTCGCGCAGCGTCGCCCAGGCGCCATAGTCGGTCATTTGCGGCTGCCGCAGCACGACGCCCTCTCCGGCGACGAACAGCAGCGGCTCGGGAAAACTGATGTTGCGAAAGAACGCCATGACATTCAGAGGCGGGTAGCGTCATCACGCGCTTCGTCGCCCCGTCTCTGACAATGACCTTGAGGCGCTTCGAGACCCGCCGCCGCAGGGGCGAGCGAAGTTGCGCCTTGCAGAGGCTGCGTCATGCGGCACGCCGCGTCAAAGTCTCGGCGATGGCCGCCGCGTCTGCAAGTCCCGAACTCAGGCCGAGCACCGCGGTCGCCAGCTTACCGCGGTCGATGAGCGCGTGCGCGGCTGCGCGGGCACTCTCCACAGTCACCGCCTCGACCTTGGCCACGAGTTCCTCGAGCGGGATCGGCCGCCCCCAGGCAATCATCTGCCGCGCGAGCTGCTCGACCCGCGCACTGGAACTCTCCAGCGCCATGAGCAGGCCGGTCTTCATCTGCGCCTTGGCGCGAGCCACCTCAGGTTCTGAAATAGTCTGGGCACAGTCGGCGATCTCGTCGACGACGAGACGCATCAGTTCCGCGACGTCGGCGGCGTCGGTGCCGGCATAGAGGCCAAACATGCCGACGTCAGTGTAGGGCACATGAAAGGAATAGATCGAGTAGCACAGGCCGCGCCGCTCCCGCGCCTCTTGGAACAACCGCGACGACATTCCGCCGCCGAGCACGTTGCTGAAGACCTGCAGGCTGTAGAGCGTCGGATCTCTCTGCGCTACGCCGGGCAGCGCCAGCGCAATGTGCACCTGCTCGAGCTCGCGCTCCTCCACATAGGTGCCGCCGCCGAAGCTTGCCGGCTGCGGCAGCGGACCGGCCGGGCCGTTGAAGCGGCCGAAGTGCCGTTCCACTTCCGCGACCACGGCCCGATGCTCGACGGCGCCCGCAGCGCCGACGACGATATCCGGCGCGCAGTAGTTGCGGGCGAGATAAGCGCGCAATTTTACATCGTCGAACGAGCGCACCGTGTTCGCCGTTCCCAGAATCGAGCGTCCGAGCGGCTGATCGGGAAAGGCGGTAATCTGCAGGTGCTCAAAGATCAGATCGTCAGGCGTGTCGGCAACGGCGCCGATCTCCTGGATGATGACGTTCTGCTCGCGGCTAAGCTCGTCGCGCTCGAAGGCCGGCTCGGAAAGTATGTCGGCGATGACGTCGAGAGCGAGCGGCACATCGGCCTTGAGCACGTGCGCGTAATAGGCTGTAGTCTCGGCGCTCGTTGCCGCATTGAGATCGCCGCCCACGGCCTCGATTTCCTCCGCGATTTGCCGCGCGGTGCGCCGCCGCGTTCCTTTGAACGCCATGTGCTCGAGTAGATGCGAGATGCCGTTCTCATCCGCGCGCTCGTCGCGGCTGCCCGAAGCGACCCAGACGCCGAGCGAGGCCGTTTCCAGATGCGGCATGGCATGGGTTACCACGTTTATTCCGGATTTCAGGGTCGTCACGTCTACGCTCATGCGTGCGCTCCTTCCTGCGCGGCACGGCTCATCGTCAAGACCAAACGCTCGACCGCGGACTGATCCGCCGGCAGTACAGTAACGCGCTCCGGACGTTCCTCGAGATCGGACAGCCATTCCGGCAGGAGCGGTCGCGCGCCGCAAGCCGTCTCGACCGCGTCGGGAAACTTGGCCGCATGCGCGGTCGAAAGCACGACCATCGGCACCGTCGGATCGCCCCGCTGCTTCTCGGCGACGGCGATGCCGACCGCTGTATGCGGGTCAACGAAATAGCCCGTCTCGTGCAACACCGTGCGCATGGTTGCGGCGACCTCTTCATCGTCGGCGCGGTCGGCAGCGAACAGCGCGCGAATGTGAGATAGCGCGCGCGTCGACAGCGTGAACCGCCGCGATTGGGCAAGCGACGCCATCAACGCCTTGATGCTGCTGCCGCCATGGCCATAGGCGTCGAACAACAGCCGTTCGAAGTTCGAGGACACCTGGATGTCCATGGACGGCGAGGTCGTCGGCACCACGTCGCGCAGCTCGTAGGTGCCGGTGGCGAGCGTGCGGGTCAGAATGTCGTTAACGTTGGTGGCGATGACCAGCCGGTCGATCGGCAGGCCGAGGCGGAGCGCGACATAGCCGGAATAGACGTCGCCAAAGTTGCCGGTCGGAACTGTGAAGGCGACCTTGCGGTAGGGCGCGCCCAGCGACACCGCGGCGGTAAAATAATAGACCGTCTGCGCCACGATGCGCGCCCAGTTGATCGAATTCACGCTGGACAGCGCCACCCGCTCGCGAAAGTGGTGATGATTGAACATGGCCTTCACCAGCGCCTGGCAATCGTCGAAGGTGCCGTCGATAGCGACCACGTGGACATTGGCGGCCGCCGCCGTCGTCATCATGCGCCGTTGCACGGCGGAAATGCGCCCCTGCGGAAACAGCACGATGAGATCGACTTGGCTACGGTCGCGGAACGCCTCTACGGCCGCACCGCCGGTGTCGCCGGAGGTCGCTACCACGATGGTGCGGCGCTCGCCGCGCGCGGCAAGCACCTGATCCATCAGGCGCGCCAAAAACTGCATGGCGATATCTTTGAAAGCAAGAGTGGGGCCGTGAAACAGTTCGAGCACAAATGTATTGGCGCCGATCTGCACCAGAGGCGCCACCGCGGGATGGCGGAACCCGCCATAGGTCTCGCGCGCCATGCGGCCAAGATCGGCCTTGCTCACGTTGCCGCCGGTAAAGAGGTGGATTACCGCGACGGCAACTTCGGCATAAGGCCGGCCGGCGAAGCCCGCGACGGTATGCGGCTCGAGCCGCGGCCAAGTCTCCGGCACATAAAGGCCGCCGTCCCGAGCAAGGCCCGCAAGCATGGCATCGGCAAACCCGAGCGGCGGGCTTTCGCCCCTGGTCGAGACATGCTGCACGTCGTGCGTCCCTCGCGCCCGGCCCTGACCCGGGCGAGCTATGTTATTGATTTGCCATACTGTTCGTTGCGGACGGCGAAAAATGGTGGCCGGACCCGGCCGGCCCGGACGGATACGCACCTTTATCGAAAAGCCGCCACTTTCACAAGGAACGGGGGTTCCGGCTGGGCTGAGGGGCTTCTTCGAGCGGAACCTTGTGGCTGGATTTGAAAGCCCAGGTCGCGAACACCACGGCCAAGACAATGGCGAGGCCATACCAGGTTAGCGCATATTGCAGATGCGCGTCACGCAGCCGCACCGCGAGCTTTCCCGGTTGCGGCAAGCCGCCTGGCGGGACCGGCGATTCCTGTTCGACATAGAACGGCGCCACCGGATGCACATCCTTGACCTTGGCGATTGCGAGTTGGTCGCGAATAAACCAAAGATTGTGCTTCGGCTCGGCTGCGGGGGAGAACCAGTTGCCGCGTTCCGGCCAGCGCATCGCGCCTACGATCTCGACGGATCCCGAGGTCTGGCCGCTCGGCCGCGTTGACGGGTCCTGCCGTCCCTCGGGGACAAAACCGCGATCGACCATCACATAGCTGCGATCGGCAAGCCGCGCCGGCGTGAACACCCAATAACCGACGCCGGACACATCGGGACGGAAGGTGGACGCCGCGGCGTAGACCAACGCTTCCTTGCCATGATCGAACACGGCGCGGAATTTTACGCGGCGGTATTCTTCGCTGGCCCGATCGAGGGTCGTCCACATGCCTTGCGCGGGCAACGCCGACGGCGGCGCCGCAAGCCGCTCCGTGAGCGCGGCGATCAATCCTTCTTTCCAGGCCTTGCGGTGGATCTGCCAAGTGCCGAGCGCCATGAGGAGCGCGAAGGCCAGCGCTGCCGGCGGAAAAAGGCTGAGCCACGGCCGCCGCCGCTTTGCCGGCATGTTCAAGGCCGCCGTTCGCCGATGCGGCTCTCGCCGGCCCGATGATGGTACTGCAGCGCGATCATCAGCCCCTTCATCGGCCGCAACGGCCCCAACGTGACGATAAGAATCAAGGGAAGCCACAGTACTGCGTGCACCCAGAACGGCGGTTGATAGACCGCCTCGGTCACCAAAGCGGCGCCGACCACGATGAGGCCGGCAAGGAGCATGATGAAGACCGCCGGTCCATCGCCAGAATCCGCGAAGGCATAGTCGAGCCCGCAGGCCTCACAGCGCGGCCGCAAGGTCAAGAAGCCCTGAAACAGTTTGCCCCCGGCGCAGCGCGGACAGCGGCAAGACACCCCGGCACGGATTGATCCTGAAAGCGTGCCGGTTGTCTTCTCGGTCATGACCAAGATTTTGTGCTCCGCTCCTCCCTGCGCAAGGTGCGTGGGGTCGAAGCTATCTGCCCGGCATCGGAGAAGCGCGGGCGCGCATCGACGGGCGCGCGACGGCTACCCGCCATGGGGACCGGCGGAACCTGCGCCCCACACGTAGATGAAGGTGAACAGGAACAGCCACACCACGTCGACGAAGTGCCAATACCAGGCGGCGAACTCGAAGCCGAGATGCTGCGTCGGCTTGAAGTGGCCCACCAGCGCGCGGGCGAGGCAGACCGTCAGGAAGATCGAGCCGATGATCACATGCGCGCCGTGAAATCCCGTCGCCATGAAGAACGTGGCGCCGTAGATGTTGCCGGAATAGTGGAACGCGGCGTGACCGTATTCGTAAGCCTGAATGGAGGTGAAGCTTACGCCCAGCACTATGGTCAGGATCAGACCCCAGATCAGTCCCCGCCGGTTGTTCTCAAGAAGCGAGTGATGTGCCCAGGTTACCGTCGTGCCCGAAGTCAATAGGATGAGCGTGTTGAGCAACGGCAAATGCCAAGGGTCCATCGTCTCCAGACCCTTCGGTGGCCACACGCCGCCCAAGAACGCGGCGCGCGCCACGTCGCGGAACTCCGCCGGAAACAGCGCGGTATTGAAATAGGCCCAGAACCAGGCAACGAAGAACATCACCTCGGAGGCGATAAACAGGATCATGCCGTAGCGCAGCGAGAGCTGCACCACGCGGGTATGATCGTGCTCGACCTCGGCTTCAAAAATGACGTCCCGCCACCAGCCGATCATGGTGTAGAGGATGCCGAGAACGCCGGCGCCGAAGACGATCGGGGCATACGCGACCGCCTGGTGCATCCACAGGATCAGCCCGACCGCAGCGATGAATGCCGAAATCGCCCCTACGGCCGGCCATGGACTGGGATTGACCAGATGATAATCGTGGTGCGGTTTGGCGTGTGCAGCATCAACCATCGTCGTCGTTCTCCCCTTGGCGCGGCCGCCGGCGCCGATCGCGTCGTTCTCGTCATCCCTGCCAAGCGCCGCCGAAACCGCAGCGGCTCGCCCGTCATGCGTCTTATCGCCTTTCCGGATCGCTCATAGGTCCGCTTCACATCGGCCGGGGCGCAATATTGGAGCCGAGCCGCACGAGGGTCACCAGAAAGATCACCACGACGAATGCCCCAAGCGCCAGCGCGATGGCGATAGAACGCGCGCGCCGGGCACGCAACTGCTGCTCGGTGAGCTTGATGCGGTTCTTGAAGCTGTTGTCGGGCCCCTGCCCGTCTGCTGCGCGGTTCATGGTTCCGCTCACTATGGTCATGCCGCCAGATCTCATTCCGCCAAATGGCCCAAATGGTCAAAGAGGCCTGCCGATAACCGATCGACCAGCAGCATGGCAAACAGCAGGAACAGGTAGAGAAGGGAGAATCCAAACAATTGCTTGCCGGCTCTGTGGCCATGCTTCTCGGCGCGCACGCGCAACGCCAGCGCGATCATGACGGCGCCGAGCGCCAAAGCGACGGCGCCGAAGAGTGGCCCGGCATAGCCGAGGAACCACGGCGCCGTCCCGAGCGGTGCCAACACCAGCGCATAGAGCAGGATTTGCCGCCGCGTTTCGCGATCGCCGGCGACCACGGGGAGCATGGGGACCTTCGCGCGCGCGTAGTCCTCGCTGCGGAACAGCGCCAATGCCCAGAAATGCGGTGGTGTCCAGAAGAAGATGATGAGAAACAGCAGGACCGGCTCGACCGCAAGGCTGCCGGTCGCCGCTGCCCAGCCGATCATCGGCGGCAGCGCGCCGGCGACGCCGCCGATGACGATGTTCTGCGAGGTCGAGCGTTTGAGCCAGATCGTATAGATCACGACATAGAACGCGATCGTGAAGGCGAGCAGCGCCGCCGCCACGAAGTTGACCAGGAGCCCGAGCGACACGACGGAAAAGGCCGCGAGCGTCATTCCGAAACCTGCCGCCTCGCCGGGCGTGATACGGCCGCGCGGTATCGGCCGGCCGGCGGTGCGGGCCATGCACGCATCGATGTCGGCGTCGTACCACATGTTGAGCGCGCCCGCGGCGCCGGCGCCCACCGTAATGCAGATGAGCGCGGTCAGCGCGATCACCGGATGCACATGAACGGGCGCGATCAACAGGCCGACGATCGCGGTGAATACCACGAGCGACATTACCCGTGGCTTCATCAGGGTTATGTAGTCGCCGACGCCCGCAACGCTGGGCTCGGCGCGCGTAACGATCAGGCTCATCGGATCAGCGGCAGCGTGTCGTACTGGTGGAAGGGCGGCGGCGACGGCAGCGTCCATTCGAGCGTGGTGGCGCCGGCCCCCCACGGATTGGGCCCGGCGACCCGCTTGCGCAGGAACGCTTCGGCCAGGCCGAGCAGGAACACCAGCACGCCGAATTCCGAAATGTAGGAACCGATCGAGGAGACGAAATTCCACCCGGCGAACGCGTCAGGATAATCGACGATACGCCGCGGCATGCCGGCAAGACCGAGGAAGTGCTGCGGGAAGAATACCAGATTGATACCGATGAACGTCAACCAGAAATGCAGCTTGCCGATGGTCTCGTTATACATGTAGCCGCTCATCTTCGGGAACCAGTAATACCAGCCGGCGAAGATGGCGAAGACGGCGCCGAGCGACATCGTGTAGTGGAAGTGGGCGATGACATAATAGGTATCGTGCAGCTCGCGGTCGATGCCGGCATTGGCCAGCACCACGCCGGTGACGCCGCCGATCGTAAAGACGAAGATCATGCCGATCGCCCACAGCATCGGCGTGCGGAACTCGATCGAGCCGCCCCACATCGTGGCGATCCAGGAGAAGATCTTCACGCCGGTCGGCACCGCGATCACCATGGTGGCGGCGACGAAATAGGCCTGCACGCTCGCCGACATGCCGACCGTATACATGTGGTGGGCCCAGACGACGAAGCCGATGCCGCCGATCGCCACCATGGCATAGGCCATGCCGAGATAGCCGAACACCGGCTTCTTCGAGAACGTCGACACCACTTGGCTGATGATGCCGAAGCCCGGCAGGATGAGGATGTAGACCTCGGGGTGGCCGAAGAACCAGAACAGGTGCTGGAACAGCAGCGGATCGCCGCCGCCCTGCGGGTTGAAGAAGGTGGTGCCGAAATTGCGGTCGGTGAGCAGCATGGTAATGCCGCCGGCGAGCACCGGCAGCGCCAGCAGCAGCAGAAACACCGTCACCAGGATCGACCATACGAACAGCGGCATCCTGTGCATGGTCATGCCGGGCGCGCGCATGTTGAAGATCGTGGTGATGAAGTTGATAGCGCCGAGGATCGAGGAGGCGCCGGCGAGGTGCAGCGACAGAATGGCGAAGTCCACCGCCGGGCCGGGATGGCCCGAGGTGGACAAGGGCGCGTAGATCGTCCACCCGGTTCCGGGGCCGAGCGTGCCCGGCTCGCCGCCGACGAACAGCGAGATCAGCAGCAGCGAAAAGGACGCCGGCAGCAGCCAAAACGAGATGTTGTTCATGCGCGGAAAGGCCATGTCGGGCGCGCCGATCATCAGCGGGATCATCCAGTTACCGAAGCCGCCGATCAGCGCCGGCATGACCATGAAGAAGATCATGATCAGCCCGTGCGCCGTGGCGACCACGTTGTAGTCGTGGGGATCGTGGAAGAACTGTATGCCCGGATACATCAGCTCGGCCCGCATCGCGATCGACAGCACGCTGCCGATCACGCCGGCCACCAGCGCAAACACCAGGTACATCGTGCCGATGTCCTTGTGGTTGGTCGAATAGACAAAACGGCGCCAGCCGTGCGGAATCTCGTGGCCGCCTTCCTCGCCGTGTGCGGCGTGTGCCATCGTATCCATTGTCAGTCCCTGCGTTAGCAACCCTCCCCACAGTGACCCTGCACCGCTTGCGGGGGCGGCAAGCGGGAGGAAAAGGTCGTCATTGCGCCGGCGTCTCGGCCGCGGCCAACGCGTTCGGCGAGGCGCCGCCTTCGCTCGCGTATTTCTTCTTAGCCGTACCGATCCATGCGACAAAGTCGGATTGGCTGACGACGCGTACGCCGATGGGCATGAAGGCGTGGTCCTTGCCGCAAAGCTGCGAGCATTGCCCGTAATACATGCCGACCCGCGTAGCGTTGAACCAGGTTTCGTTGAGACGGCCCGGAATGGCGTCGATCTTGATGCCGAACGACGGTACGGCGAAGGAGTGGATCACGTCGGCTCCGGTCACCAGCACACGCACGACCTTGTTGACCGGCACGACCATGTCGTTGTCGGCGGTGAGCAGCCGCGGCTGGCCGGGTTTGAGATCCTTGTCGGCGACGATGAGCGAGTCGAACTCGAAATTGCCGTTATCGGGATAGCTGTAGCTCCAGTACCACTGGTGGCCGGTCGCCTTCACCGTGATGTCCGGCTTCGGTCCGTCGACCTGCAGGAACAAAAGCCGGAACGAGGGCACCGCGATCGTGACCAGGATGATAACGGGGACGATGGTCCACATCACCTCGAGCGGCGTGTTGTGCGTCGTGCGCGAGGGGATCGGATTGGCCCGCGCATTGAAGCGCACGATGATGATGGCGAGAAGGACAAAGACCAGGAGGACGATGCCGCCGATGATCCAGAGCAGAAGGTCGTTGAACCAGATGATGTCGGTCTGGACCGGCGAGCCAGGTTGCTGCAGGCCGATCTCCCAGGGCGACGGGTAGCCAAGGCCGGCAAACGCCGTGCCTGCGCCCGCAAGCAACCCTGCAACGGTTACCGCACATGCGGCCAAGCGAGAAAACACCCGCATTTTTGTTCGGCTCCTCCCTCTTCGGCTGCGATCGCAGCCGTGTCACTGCTCCATCGGTCTCCGGCTTCGGCTTTCCTGTTCGGGCCTTCCAGCCTTCGGTAACGCTTCAAACAAACATGCACAAAAATGCATGTATTCCTGTTCTCCGCAATAGCCTGGCGCCAGCTTTTTTTGCCGCGTCCATGCCCACTCTCCCGCTGAGAGGACGGAGACAAGTCGGAACGACGGCTCTCGGATCGTTGGAGAGACGGCGGCGGGCCGAGCAATACCAACCTCTCAAACCATAAATCGCGCTCTGCCGCAATGCACTCGTCGCCCGCCCCTCGCGGGCCCCCCTGCGCGGAGGCGGCACGGCGCGTGAAGGCGTGCCGCGCACTCGGCTTCTTGCGGGCCGCAGAAAGAGGACGTTCTCTCCTTCTAGTGGCCACAATGACTTGGTCTTGATCGGACCTTGACAGGTCGGGCTCGCACGTTAGGCAGGCGCGCAGCGCCTGCGGCGAGGGTGATTCGCGCCGGAAAACTGCGGGGCGGCTTTCTCGGGGCGCGCGCGCGGGTGAGGGACACAATATCATGACGATCTTCGACGTCAGGCGGCGGATGCGGCCAATGGCCACGGCGATCGCCGCCGGCATTGCCGCTCTGCTCGCGGCCGTCTGCTTTGTCACCAGCCCGGCTGCCGCCCAAGGCGCGGTCCGCGCGGTCCATGGCGACTGGCAGATCCGCTGCGACACGCCGCCGGGCGCCCATCACGAACAATGCGCACTGATGCAGAGCGTCACAGCGGCCGACCGGCCGAATCTGGGGCTGACCGTCATCGTCTTGAAGACGAGCGACCACAAGAGCCGACTGATGCGTGTCGTCGCCCCACTCGGCGTCTTGCTGCCTTCGGGCCTGGGACTCAAGATCGACAACGCCGATGTCGGGCGCGCCGGCTTCGTGCGCTGCCTGCCCAACGGCTGCATCGCCGAGGTGATGATGGACGACAATCTCATCACCAAGCTGCGCAGCGGCAAGACATCGACCTTCATCATTTTCCAGACCCCCGAAGAAGGCATCGGGTTCCCGATGAGCCTCAAGGGCTTCGGCGACGGCTTCGACGCTCTGCCGTGACGGCGGGGCGGTGGTCAGGTCGGCTGATGCCTCCCGGCATGTGCGGCGACGCGTATCGACGCGGGGAATTTTGAGGATCGTTCCGAAGTCTCGCCACAATGGCAAGGAATGGTGCCGCCGGAACGGGGAAAGGACTCTTTCAATGAAATGGCAGGCCGCCGTGGTCGGCGCGCTGGCGTCGGCCCTTGTTATGACCGCGGCATCCGCGCAGGTGCGCGTCACCAACGATCCGGGGGGCGAAATCGTCTCCTATCTGAACAAATACCGCAAGATGCGCGCCTCGGGCGAGCGCCTCGTCGTCGACGGCCCGTGCCTCTCGGCCTGCACCCTGTTCACCGCGGTGCTCCCGCGGGACCACGTTTGCGTGACGCGCCGGGCGCTGCTCGGGTTCCACGCCGCGTCGTATTACGATGACGCTCGGCGGTCGCTGGTGCCGACCCGGGCCGGCACGCGACTGGTGATGCGCATGTACCCGCCGGCGATCCGCCGTTGGATCGT
>JAKAPE010000077.1 GCA_021811945.1 Pseudomonadota bacterium
TCGGTTCTCATGCGTCCACATCAGTGGCCTCTCCGCGAATCAGATCGCCGTCCATGAAAACACAGATGATTCAATCGACTCAAGAAGTTTCGAAACGGACACTTACGGCACTGACGGTGTCGGTCGTAAGCTGGCGGCGTGCCGACGGCCGGCAGCGGTTCTGCGCCGTGCGCCATGGCGTATTGTCGGTGACCGATGGCAGTGAAGTTGCGATAGCGACCCGCGAAGCGATTGCCGGCGACGACCTCGCCCGTCTCGAACGCGTCGTCCTGGCGCAATTCCGCGAAGAACTCGAAGCTGAGCGAACCGCGCGTACCGAAAGCCTACAGCTGCAGATGCAGGCGATCAGGCAGATCGTGCGTTACCTGCGGCCGGAACGGCCGAGCATATTCGGAGCCGGAAGATGAACGGCAACACCGCCAAGCGCCAGCCGGGTTCTCCGGATGGGATGGCCGACGCGGTGCGCAAGCGGGAGGAACGGCGCCGGCGCTGGCGCATCGAAGGCGAACCCTCCGTGGCGCGGTTCGTCGGCCAGATCGGAGTGCTTGGCTGGATCATCGTCGCGCCGACCTTGATCGGCCTATTCATCGGCCGCTGGCTCGATCATAGGTTCGGCACCGGTATTTTCTGGAGCGCGGCATTATTGGTGGTCGGCGCCGCGCTGGGATTCTGGTCGGGCTGGAAATGGATGCATCGGCAATGATCGGTTTCGATTTCACTGACGCGTGGCTCGTGCTGCACGCGGGCGTATGGTTCAGCGGTGGAGCGCTGATTGGGACGCTTCATTTCCTGACGCTGCGGTGGAACGTCAGCATGCTCGCCCTCGGCCGCGCGCCGCTCCTGGCCGTCGCGTTGCAGCTCGGGCGCTTCGCGCTGCTCGCTGGCGTGCTTGCTGCTATCGCCGTCGGCTTCGGCGCCTTGCCGCTGCTGCTCGCCGCCGCCGGCATCCTCGCAGCCCGAATGGGCGCGGTGCGATGGGGAGCGCCGACGTGATCGAATCGCCGCTGGTCATGAAGACGCTGTTCATGGTTGGCCCGGTTCCGGTCACTGAGCCGGTCGTGGTGACGTGGGGCATCATGGCGGCGCTGGCGCTGGGCGGCTTCTTTGCCACGCGCTCGCTGGCGCTTTCCCCGACCCGTTACCAAGCCGTGATCGAACTCGTCGTCGGAGCGATCGAGGATCAAATCCAAGGCACAATGCACGTTGCGCCCAAACCCTATGTGGCGATGATCGGCACGCTGTTCCTTTTCATCCTGGCGGCCAACTGGTCGTCGCTCATTCCCGGCATCGAGCCGCCGACCGCGCACATCGAAACCGACGCCGCGCTCGGACTCGTCGTCTTCTGTTCGATCATATATTTCGGTATCCGCGTCCGCGGCATCGGCGGTTATTTACGCACTTTCGCCGAGCCTTCCATCGTCATGCTCCCAATCAACCTCGTCGAGACATTCACTCGCACCTTCTCGCTCGTCGTGCGGCTGTTCGGCAACGTGATGAGCGGCGTTTTCATCATCGCCATCATTCTCTCGCTCGCGGGGCTGTTCGTGCCGATCCCGCTGATGGCGCTCGAGCTGCTCATCGGGGCCATCCAGGCCTATATCTTCACTGTGCTCGCCATGGTGTTCATCGGCAGCGCCGCGGCGGGAGAACGAACGAGCGGGCGCAAGCAAAGGGAGCAGCCATGAATTGGATCGAGATCGTCAGCATCTTCGCCGCGACAGTAGCCGTTTCCTTCGGCGCTGTCGGTCCGGCACTCGGCGAAGGGCGCGCGGTTGCGGCGGCGATGGATGCCATTGCGCGGCAGCCGGAGGCGGCCGGCACGATATCGCGGACATTGTTCGTCGGCCTCGCCATGATCGAGACCATGGCGATCTATTGTCTGGTGGTCGCGCTCCTGGTTTTGTTCGCCAATCCGTTCGTCCGTTGAACCCATGCGTATCGACTGGTGGACATTGGCGCTGCAGACCCTCAATGTCCTTGTTCTGATCTGGCTTCTCGCCCGCTTTTTCTTCCGGCCGGTCATGGCGATCGTCATTAAGCGGCAGGAGGCGGCGGACAAGCTCCTCACCGACGCCGCTCACGCCCGCCAAGAGGCCGCCAACCTGCGTGCCGAAGCCGATAAGGCGCGCGCAAAATTTGCCGCCGAGCAGGACGGACTGATCGCGCAAGCGCGCGATGCGGCGAAGAGCGAGAAGGAAAATTTGTTGGCGCAATCGGCTGCCGAAATCGCCAAGCGCCGCAGCGAAGCGGAGGCTGCGATCGCCCGCGAATGGGCGGCAGTGGAAGCGGCGATCATCGATCGCGCCAGCGAAATCGCGGTCGAGATTGCGCAACGCCTGCTTGCGCGTTTTCCGCAGCAGAATATGCTTCCCGCATTCATCGACGGGATCTGCCGCGAGGTGCGCGCGCTGTCGCCGCAGGCGCGCGAGAGCCTCGCCGCTGCCGCCGCGAGCGGCCACCCGATCGAGATCGTGACGGCTGCGCCGCTTTCCGACGAGCAGACGCAACATCTCCGCGATGCGCTCAAGGGCGCTTTCAGTGTCGAATTGCCCTTGGTGTTTCGCAGCGATCCCGCGATCATTTCCGGTATCGAACTCAACGGCCGAAGCGCCATTATCCGCAACAGCTGGCGCAGCGACCTTGACCGCATTCGCCAGGAGTTGAGCAGGAGCTGAGCTGTGACCGAGACGCGCGCCAATCTTGACGTCTGGCTCAGCGAGGCAAAAAAGCGCGTGCAAGCGATGCCGCTAGCGCCGACAGCCGAGCAGGTCGGCCGCGTCAAGATGGTCGCCGACGGCATTGCACTCGTTTCCGCATTGCCCGTTGTCAGGCTCGACGAGCTCGTGCGTTTCGAGCGCGGTCAGGTCGGCTTTGCCACCACTTTGGATCAGGATTCACTCGGCTGCATTCTCCTTGACGATCCTGAGGCGGTCGAAGCGGGCGATCTCGTCCACGGCACCGGCGAGGTCGTGCGCGTGCCGGTGGGGCGGGGCCTCCTCGGCCGTACCCTCGATCCGCTTGGCCGCCCGCTCGATCGTGGCGAGGCGGCAGCTGCCGAAAGCTACGAGCCCATCGAACGTCCGGCCCCGGCTATCATCGATCGCGATTTCGTCAGCGAACCGGTGCAGACCGGCCTGCTCGTGCTCGATGCCATGTTTGCGCTCGGGCGCGGCCAACGCGAGCTGATCATCGGCGATCGCGCGATCGGCAAGACGGCGGTCGCCGTCGACTGCATCATCAACCAGAAGTCCAGTGACATCATTTGCGTCTATGTCGCGATTGGCCAGAAGTCATCGACCGTTCAACGCGCGATCAGCGCCATTGCGACGCATGGCGCGCCGGAACGCTGCATCTTCATCGTCGCCAGCGCCTCGGCTGCTCCGGGCCTGCAATGGATCGCGCCGTTTGCCGGCTTTACCATGGCCGAATACTTCCGTGACCGCGGCCAGCACGCCCTCGTCGTCATCGACGACATGACCAAACATGCCGCCACGCACCGCGAAATCGCGCTGCTGACGCGGCAGCCGCCGGGACGCGAGGCCTACCCTGGCGACGTGTTCTATGTCCATGCCCGGCTGCTCGAGCGCGCGGCGAAGCTCTCCCGGGCCGCCGGCGGCGGATCGCTGACGGCGCTGCCCATTGCCGAATTGGATGCCGGCAACTTGGCCGCTTATATTCCCACAAACCTGATCTCGATCACCGACGGCCAGATCGTTCTCGATGCGCGCTTGTTCTATAAGAGCCACAAGCCGGCGGTCGATGTCGGCACCAGCGTCAGCCGTGTCGGCGGCAAGACCCAGGCGCCGGCCTTGCGCGAAGCGGCCGAAACGTTGCGCCTCGATTATGCGCAATTCCTCGAACTCGAAATGTTCACCCGCTTCGGCGGCGTGACCGACACGCAGGTCAAGAACAAGATCGCGCGCGGGCGGCGTATCCGCGCCATTCTCACACAACCGCAATACACGCCATTGCGGCTCGCAGACGAAGTCGCGCTCGTTCTGGCATTGCAGGAGGGGCTGCTCGACCGCTTGCCGCTGGAGCTGGTCGGAAAATTCCGCTCCGAGCTTCCTGGACGGCTTGATCGCTCGGCGAAGGCGATCGTTGATGCGATCGAGCGCGGCGGCCGTCTCGACGCGGCCCAACACGCCGAGCTGAGCCAAGCGCTTGCTGCGCAGGTGACGCAACTCCTCCCCTCGCCGACCGCGACCGCGCCGGAGACCGAGTGATGGCCGAGCGGCTGTCCGACGTCGTCACGCAAATCGGCCACGTGCGCCAACTCAAGGCTGTCGTCACCGCCATGCGCGGCATTGCCGCTTCGCGAGCGCAGAGGGGCCGGTCGCTGCTTGCCGGCATTAAAGCCTATACCGGCGTCGTTTCACAGGCCCTCGGCGAGAGGCTCTGAATTTTCTGCCGACGGATATCGCCGTGGCGCCTGCGCCGGGACGCAAAAAGCGCGGCCTCATCCTCTTTTGCGCCGAGCAGGGCTTTGCCGGCGCCTTCAGCGAGCGTGTGCTCGCGGCAGCGGCGAATGACCTTAAAGGAGCCACAAGCCTCATCATCGGCACGCGCGGCGCAGCGCTCGCTGGCGAGCGAGGAATGAGGCCCGTTTGGTCGGCGGCGATGACGACGCGTGTCGAGGGCATTCCCAGTTTCGCCAACCGGCTCGCCGAGGTTCTCTACGGCTACATCGCTCAGGACGCTATCGCCACGGTCGATATCCTCTTCTCGCGCTCGATCGCCGGCGAGATCCGTATCGATCGGCATTCGCTGCTGCCGATCGATTTCGCGCGCTTTGCGCGCCCCGTAGCGAAACAGGCGCCACTGATCGCCCTGCCGCCGGAGCTGCTGCTCGATCGGCTCGCGGCCGAATATGTCTATGCACAACTGTGCGAAGCCGCCATGCATGCTTTCGTGGCCGAGAACGAGGCCAGGATGATCGCAATGGTTGCCGCCAAGAATAATACCGAAACAAAACTCGCCGCGCTGTTGCAGCGCGAGCGGCAGCTGCGCCAGGAAGAAATTACGACGGAAATCGTGGAGCTTGCGACCGGCGCCCAAGCATCGCGCACTACTCGCCGCTGATGGCTCGTAGCTGGTCCTTTGACGCACTTTCTCTCAGCGGCAGAATCCCGAGTTCCGCCGCTTCCGACCGGGTTGTTCACCTCTCGCCGCGGATGCCGGCTCTAGCCGGACCCCTAAAGTTCGATCGCCTCGCGCGAGGATCGCGGTGCGGCTGCACCGGCATGGCCCTGACCGTGCGAGCAAACCGGCAATTGCAACACGCTCGCGCGCTGACCCGGAACAAGGCGGGTCACCATCACGATCTGTCCGCCGGGAAATTCGAGCGCATCATGATGGACGTTGGGATCGTCCATGTTGACCTGACGGAAGCGGGCGACCTTGTGCTCCACCCGCGCCTTGCCGAAAAGGCTGAAAGCGCGATCATATTGCACGTTATGCTCGAAAGCGAGCTCGGTGCCGGGTTGCAGGCAGATCGCGACGCCTGGTTCGCCGACGGCGGCAAAGCCGCGGGTGATAGACCTCTCGAACTCCGTCGCCACTAGCGTGTCTCCGACCTTGGCCGGCCGCGACGCGACGAGATGCAGGCTGTAGTCGCACATGGAAATCTCCTCTCCAGCGAATTTTCGAACAGCCCAAACCCTGCTCAACAAGCTGTTCCTCAAATGAACACGCGGGCCGAGCAAATGTTCCGCCCACGCCGGCCTCGGTCTTGCGTTGCCACACCGCTTGGACGTCTCTTGATCAGTTGATCTCTTGATCAGGTGATCGAAAAGGGCGACGGCGGCCGCCAATCGTATAGCCAATCATAATGCCGCAACAGCGCCGTGCCGCCCATCATGTGCATGGCGGCATCGCGCAGCAGAGATCGCACTCCGCTCAAATGGTAACGGACACCATTGCGGGCGGCTAGACGTTGCACCTTCCAGGTGCGCGCGTGCCGCAGCGCACAATATGTGCGCAATGCCTCCGCAGCGCTCTCGGGATCGCGCGCAAGGCAACGTGCCACCACCGCCGCATCCTCGATTGCCATGGCTGCACCTTGGGCCAGAAAGGGCAACATGGGATGCGCGGCGTCGCCGAGCAGTGTCACCGGTCCCTGCGACCATCGCATAACCGGGCGACGCTCATAGAGCGCCCATTTCAGCCAAGCCTCGGGAAGGTCAACGATGGCGCGCGCCGCAGGTGCCCAGAATTTGATGGCAAGCAGCGGAATGAGCTCGGCGCGACCCACGGGTTCGCTCCACCCGTGGGCGTTCCAGCTATCGGCGACGATAACGACAACGTTGATGACGCGACCGGCCTTGACGGGATAATGCACAAGGTGGGCGTCGCGGCCGAGCCAAAGATGAACGACCGGCGTGCGGAATTCCGGCGCCACGTTGCCCGCCGGCACCAGGGCGCGCCAAGCCGTGCGCCCGGCAAAGCGCGGCGGTTCGCCATGGCCGATGCGCGCGCGCACCAGCGACCACAGGCCGTCGGCAGCGACCAGCGCCAGACCGCGCTCGTCGGTCATGCCGGAGCGGCGGCGCGCAGACACGGTGACGCCGTTGGGGTGCGCCACGAAATCCTCGAGGCAGGAGCCGAGCTTAAGCGTGATGTCGATGTGCCGGGAGACGGCGTTGGCGAGCGCCGCTTGCAGGTCACCGCGATGGATTGCCCAATACGGCGCGCCGTAGCGCCGCTCTGCCGCATCGCCCAGCGGTATGCGCACGATTTCGCGGCCGCTTATGACGTTGAGCACCCGCAAAGCCGTCGGTGCGACGACGTGCGGGCGCAGCAGATCTGCAAGACCGAGATCGATGAGGATGCGCGCGGCATTGGGCGAAAGCTGGATGCCGGCCCCGGTCTCTTCGAGCCGCTCCGCCTGCTCGATTACGGTGACACGAAAACCATCGCGGGCGAGCGCGAGCGCCGCGGTCAATCCGCCGATGCCGGCGCCGGCGACGATGACGGTGCGCGAGGATGCCAGGGTGCACGGTCCCGCCGGCGGGTCAGGCCGGAGCGTGGTGATGACTGTCGTGCAAGGCGCATTCCGCCGGGCGCGCGGCGTCCGGCGCGAGCGTTCCATCGTAACGATAGAGCGTCGAGCAGTAGGGGCAGATGTACTCCGAGCCCTCCCCCATGTCGCAGAAGACGTGGGGATGGTCGAAAGGAGGTTTTGCTCCCACGCACATGAACTCCTTGGCGCCGATCTCAATGACCGCAACGCCGGGATCGTTGTGAAAATGGGGGATGACCATATCAACCATGCTCGCCGCACCCGTTTAGCCGTGCGGACCATAGCCGCCCGGGGCGCGGATTCCTAGTGTGGTGGATTTGACGCTCCGATCATCATTGCGGCAATTCGTCATCGGAGCGTCAAATCCAAAACCACACTAGATTCATAAAGTTGCTAGTGTCCCTTTGCTTCCGACGTTCGTAATAGGGCATGCGGCAAAGTGATACGAACGTCGGAAGCGGGACACTAGCGATCGGCTGCCAAAAAGACAAATTCGCTATAGCAAATTCGCCGTGGTGTGAACTTCCGCGATCCGCCTTGGTCGACCGCGCGGGCATGCCTGCGGTCTCGAACGTGCGCATTCATGGTTTCCGACCCCGCGGCGCGCCCCTGGAGTTAGACGTGCGGTTCATGCGCCCTCAACGACTCGCCGAGACCGTCGGGTACGCCGAGCTACAGCATGCGGCGCGACGAATGGGCCGCCACGCCGCTTTGGCGCTCGTCGGCGCGGCGGCTTTCGCGCTGGCGGGGCTCGCGCTCGCCGGCGGCGGCATTTACGCGAGGGATGAACTTGCGGCCGAGGACGATCCGGTCGCGCTCAGCAACCAGGCGCTTGACCGAAGTTTCGATCGCAGCGTGGCGGAACGCGAAATACGGGCGGCACTTGCCGACGGCGACGCCGACTTGGCGCAAAGCTTTCTTGATCTCGCCCGCGATCGCAATGTTACCGTCGATCCGGCGCTTGCCGCCAAGGTTGCGGGAACGAGCGCCGAGGCGGCCGCGGCGCCGCACGCCGCCGAAAGCTTCGCCCGCGGCTTTATCACCGGCGAGCCGGAGAACCCCGTCAGCCTGGCCGGTACCGCCTTCGGCGACCTCTTCGTCTTCGGCGACATCCGCGACGCCACGCGCGAAGGCACGCGGCTTTTGACCGGGCAAAAGGCTGACACATTGATTCTCGGCTTGGCCTGCGTCGGCCTTGCCATCACCGCCGGCACTTATGCTTCGCTGGGCGTCGGCACGCCGGCACGGATCGGCCTCTCTCTGGTCAAGGCGGCTCGCCGAACAGGCCGGCTGAGCGCGCGTTTGGCGCGGTGGACCGGCCGCTCGCTGCGCGACACCATTGACTGGGGTGCACTCTCGCACGCTGTCGGACTGTCGGAGCCGGTCCTCGCCGTCAATGCGGCGCGCGAGGCGGTGAAAGTCGAGAAGGCCGGCGGCCTCATTGAACTCGTCGGCAACGTCGGGCGCATCGAGACCAAGGCCGGCACGCGGGCGGCGCTCGACAGCCTCGAGGTGGCGCAGGGACCGCGCGATCTGTCGCGCCTGGCGCGGCTCGCGGCGGCCAACGGCGGCAAGACGCGGGCGATCGTCAAATTGCTCGGCCGCGCCGCCATCGTGCTCACTGCGAGCGCGTTCGATCTCATCATGTGGTTGTTCTGGGCCGCGCTGATGCTGTTCGGCTTCGTCTCATCGTGCAAGACCATGGTCGAGCGCATGACGCTGCGCCACATCCACCGCCGCAAGGCACGCCGCGCCCGACAGGCCGAACTGCGCATGCTGATGCTGCCGGCGCGGATTTGACGCCGGTCCACTCGGCAAACGGGACCCGGTGGCCCGTGCGCTGCTCGATTGGTGCGCGCGTGTCCAACTGGAACCCCGCCGCAAGAACTCCCACGATGTCATCGCTGTGCCGTGCCTCAGCAAAGCCGGCAATCCGGCGCCCGCACTTGCACTTTAGTGCGCGGGGTCTTTGACCGCCCGAAAGGTTTCGAACTCGATGTTGTCAAGTTCGCTGCCCCGGCGTTCGACTTTGCGCATGTAGATGTTCTGCACGATGTCGCGCGTAGCCGGATCGATCGCGACGGGGCCGCGCGGGCTTTCCCAATGCATTCCCTTCATGGCGTTGACGAGCGTCCGTCCGTCGGTCGATCCTTTTGTCGCCTTGAGCGCGCGGAACAGGAGTTCCATTCCGTCGTAGGCCGAAACGGCGACGATATTGGGTCGGCGATGGTCGTTTGCCGCCTCGAACGCCGCGACGAATGCCCTGTTCTTCGGTGAGTCATGGGCGGTCGAATAGGGCCCGCCGGTGATGATGCCCAGCACCGCGTTGCCCATTCCGTTGAGAAGATCGTCATCCATAACGTCGCTCATCGACACGATCCGGATTCCTGATTGGTCGAGGCCGCGTTCAGCGAACTGTTTGGCGAAAATCCCCCCGATACCGGCCGGCATGAAGGCAAAAATGGCGTTTGGTGCGGCATCGCGCGCGCGCTGCAGGAACGGCGCGAAATCGGGGTTTGCGAGCGGCACCCGCAAGTGTTCCAGAACCTTGCCGCCACCCCGCTCGAAAGATTTGGTGAACCAGTTGTCCGCGTCGTATCCGGGCGCGTAGTCGGAGACGAGGGCCACGGCGGTTTTAATGCCATTCTTCGCCGCCCAGGCTCCGACAATGTTGGCAATCTGCGGAATTGTCTGAATGGTTCTCACGATGTAAGGCGAGCGATCCACAATGATCGAGGTCGAGGCAACCGTCACGATCATCGGGATCTTGGCTTCGGTAGCGAGCGGTGCGACCGCAAGCGCGATCGGCGTGAGCCCAAAGCCGAACAACACATTGACCCGATCATTGACGATGAGTTCCTGAGCTATTCGCTTGGAGTTGTCGGCAACCCCGTGGTCATCCTTGAGAATGATTTCGATCTTCCTGCCGGCGACGGACGTTCCTCGCTGCTTCAGGAACAGCCGGATGGCAGCGTCGGTTTCCGCGCCGGTCGATTGGAACGGACCGGTCATCGGCAGAATTACGCCGACTTTCACGCGGCTCTGCGCACGCACCGCCGATACGGAGCTCACGACCGCCGCTGCGGCAATGACGGTCATACGACGAATGACACAACGGCGATCTATCATGGCGTCTCTCTCCCGGATTTCATAAATCTTGTGACGCATGCTATTTGGGATCCCATCAGTCGGTCAATCTCAAAAAATGGTCCCGGTCAAGAGGCCTTATGGATCCCATATGGACACGCTGGGATCCAATCGGCTATGACTACTCTGATTTCTGAGATCGAACGATGCGACAACAACAGCAAGCCGCGCTGCGGATTCGCGAAATGATTCTTCGCGGCGATTTGGCCCCTGGTCAGCATGTTGCGGAAGCGGCGATCGCCGGACAACTGAGGATTTCGCGCACGCCGGTGCGGCAAGCGCTGCCGGCGCTCGCCGAGGAGGGGCTGCTGACGCGTGCGGGCCGCCGCGGCTACGCGGTTCGCATCTTTACCATCAATGAAATCGTCACGGCGCTCGACATCCGCGCCGCACTTGAAGGCATGGCGGCACGTCTTCTGACCGAGCGCGGAGTTCCGCACGTCCTTCTACGCACGCTCAAGGAGTGCTTGAGCGAGGGCGACGACCTGTTCGCAAAGCGTCACCTCGAAAAGGCGGACGAATTAAGCTACGGCCAAATGAACGAACGATTCCACAATTCGGTTCTGGAGGCCGCGGACAACGCCATCATCAGCGATCTCGTCTCGCGGCTGCGGCGCGTTCCCTTCGTTGCGCCCGGAGTAATCGCCTTCGATAAGAAAAGCTCCACCGAAGTATTCGATCTGCTCTTTCATGCACATCGCCAGCATCACGCCATTACCAATGCGCTTGAAAATGGCCAGGGCGCGCGGGCGGAAGCGCTTTTCAAAGAGCACGTTTATGCGCAGAAACAGAGTATGAATCTCGCCGAGCACCGGCCCGGAATGCACCATTCGGCGTTGTCGAGCGCATCTCGCAACGAATAGCGCTCTCCTAACGAATAAGGGGCCGGCGTTGCCGCGATTCACGCACGACGAGGTCGAGATTGCCTTCCTTGACGAGGGCGCCGGCGAACCGGTCGTGCTGGTGCACGGCTTCGCCTCCAACAAGGAGGTGAACTGGGTTTCTCCCGGCTGGATGTCGACGTTGGCACGCGCGGGACGGCGCGTCATCGCGCTTGACAATCGCGGACACGGCCAATCGACCAAGCTTTATGACCCGACCGCCTATCACACCGCCGTCATGGCCGAAGATGTGCGCGCGCTGATCGCGCACCTCGACCTCGGCCGGGCCGACGTCATGGGCTATTCGATGGGCGCGCGCATTACGGCCTTCTTTGCGTCCGCGCATCCAGAATGCGTGCGCGCGGCCGTGCTTGGCGGGCTCGGCATTCGTCTCATCGAAGGCGCCGGAGAGACGGAAACGATCGCGCAAGCGCTCGAGGCCCCTGCTCTCACCGATGTCTCGGACCTTGTGGGCCACATGTACCGCGCCTTCGCCGAGCGCACGCATTCCGACCTCCGCGCGCTCGCCGCCTGTATCCGCGGTTCGCGCCAAACGCTGACCCGCGCCGAGCTCGGCCGGATCTCGATCCCCGTCCTGGTTGCGGTCGGTAGCGCCGACGACATCGCGGGTTCGCTGCATCAGCTTGCCGCGCTTATTCCCGGAGCACGGGCGCTGAGCATTCCGGGCCGCGATCACATGCTCGCGGTCGGCGACCGCGCCTTCAAAGCCGGCGTTCTGGAGTTTCTGGCGCGACGGCCATAACACCGCGCCTTTGGCTAATGGCCGGCTGCTTCGGCCAATGGCTTGTCCCAGCCATTGGCGGAGGTTTTCGAAACCTCTGGATTATCGTTCCTGCCCACCCCAATTATGCTAGAAAGCGTCAATGCGGGAGAAATCCGATCCGATGGCGCAATACCAATCACAGCTGGCACTCGACAAGGTGGATCCGGTGTGGGCACGCATCCGCCGCGAGGCGGAAGATGTCGTGCGTCGCGAGCCGGAACTCGCCACTTTCATCTACTCCAGCATTCTCCACCATGACACGCTTGAGGCCGCAGTCGTCTATCGGTTGGCGGAACGGCTCGATCACGCCGCGCTCGCGTGTGAGATGGTCCGCCAAGCCTATACGGATGCCATCGAGGATATGCCGGAGCTGGGCGAGAGTTTCCGCGCCGATATCGCGGCGACCGTGGACCGCGACCCGGCCACGCATCGCCTCATCGAGCCTGTGCTGTACTACAAGGGCTTCCATGCCATCGAGACGCAGCGGCTTGCGCACTGGCTATGGAACAAGGGTCGGCGCGATTTCGCCCTCTACCTGCAAAGCCGCGCCTCGGCGGCATTCCAGTGCGACATCCATCCGGCCGCGCGCATCGGGCGCGGCATTTTTCTCGATCACGCCACCAGCCTGGTGGTCGGCGAGACCGCGGTGATCGAGGACGACGTCTCGATGCTGCACGGCGTAACGCTCGGCGGCACCGGCAAGGAGGCCGGCGACCGCCATCCGAAGATTCGCTACGGCGTGATGATCGGCGCCGGCGCCACGGTTCTCGGCAACATTGAAGTCGGACATTGCGCGCGCATCGCCGCCGGCTCCGTGGTGCTCAAGCCGGTGCCCAACAACGTCACGGTCGCCGGCGTGCCGGCCAAAGTCGTCGGTGTTGCCGGATGTCCGGAGCCCGCCCGCATTATGGATCAGATGCTCCACGACGAGATTTGACTCGCCCGGAAGTTGCTTTGAAGTTGCTTCCGTCGTCATTGTTGTTGCCGGCGCCGCATGCTATGCGGCAGGAACCTACTTGTTGCGCTTGGTCCTCGCGAAAGCGCTTCGCCATCGCGCTCTAGGAGACACGCGGTGAACGTCCAGGAAGTCAGGAAGCTCGACGCCTATCTCAAGAAGCTGTTCGGCAATCCACGTATCCGCGTGGTGCCGCGGCCGAAGAAGGACGATTCCGCCGAGGTCTATGTCGGCGACGAGTTCATCGGCGTGCTTTTTGTCGACGATGAGGACGAAGAGCGTTCCTACAATTTCCAGATGGCCATCCTCGGCAGCGATCTGGAGTGACGGATGTCGGATGGCGGAATACCGGAGCCTTGAAGTACTGACTTCTGACTTCTGACTTCTGACTTCTGGCCTCCGTCACCTGTCCGCCGGATGCAGCTTGGCCACTAGCCGGTCGACGCGGGCGGCGACTTTGCGCCAATCGCCGAGCCAGTCGCGTGGAAAGCGCAGCGTGACCTTGGCGGCGCCGAGCGCGAGATCGTACATGCAGATACCCGGAAGCGCGCCTGCGTCGCGCGTGCAGCGGGCGAAGAATTTCTCGGGCTTTTGCGCAAGGTAGACGAGGTCTTCCCCTTCGTAGGGTGTGCCGGGGCGGAAGGCGAGTATGGCGAGACCATCAGGACCGGCCGTCGCCCGTTTCTCGACATAGCGCGGGTAGATGACACGCAGCCGGTCGTCGGGCGTCAGTGCAACACCGAGGGCGGCAACGGTCACAAACAATCGGTTGTCGGTGCTCGGCAGCGGAACGCGGTCAGCGCTGCCGCGGGCAAGAAATGTTTGCCCCGCTGGCTTATTGGCAACATCATCAAATTGGTGGGGCGGCGTCAGCGACGGCCAAAGAAAGACGAGATCGACGCGCTCCTGCGGCCCGGAATGGCGTTGCACCGCGAAGCGGACGGCTGCCGGCGGTATATCAAAGAGGACGCCAGCGACGGTGATCGGCAGCGCCGGCGCATTGAGCGGGATCGGCTTGTCCGACCAGGTCGGCCACAACACATAGGAGACGACTGTACCGACCGCAGCGACGAGCAATGCAAGAAACGCCAGCGGCAGCCACAGCAGGCTACCGACTCTGCGGCGGCTCGTTGGCCGGAAAACTGCCTGTACCGTCACGCCCACCCTTTCAGCTCGCGCGCCGCGAATCGCTGGCCAGTATCGCACACGCGGCTGGCCGCAAAATGGGCCCGGTGATCGCACACATTAACCTTTTCTTAAGCAACGCGTAGCGGTCGCGGCCAAGCTCTGCGATGACTTTGCGGTTATCCCAGCCACTGGAACGCGGCATGCTGCAATTGATGGGGCCGGCAATCACGCCGCAGACGATCGGATCGCTTTTCGCCCTCGCCATCGGCTTTGCCGTCGCCGGCGCCTGTGCGAGCGCGTATCGTGTGGTCTGGCAGCGATTCCCGAGCTTCCACCTGCTCGCAATGGGACCGATGCCGGCGCGCTTTGCCGCGGTGCCGCTGCTCGTCTTCTCAGCCCCGTTCATCATCATGCGCAATACGCTGCAGGGTCGCCAGTTCGAACGCCGACGCGTCGGCGTCGTCATGATGGCAACTATCATCGCCGGACTGTGGAGCCTGATGTGCGGGGCAGTCGTGATGACCGCGTTTCAAGCACTGATCAACGTCTGACGATCATTTCCACGCGGATGCGTGCGCTGGCCCGGAACCTCCATCGACGACGGCGAGCCGCTGGTGCACCGTGCCACACTGATTGTGTCTCCGCCCGGTGTAGGCGTATCTTGTGCTACGCGATAGATGACAAAATGCATCTGCTCACGAAGCGTTTTGGCCAATTAATTGGCATTCCCGGACCAGATCGCGTGATCAGGATTGCTACGCTTGCATCTCTGTTCGTCGCGTCGACGTTTGCACCGGCCGCTGCGCAGTTGCGCGGGCACGGTGGGGCGGTTCGCGCGGTTGCCGTGTCGCGGGACGGAAAAGTTGCCCTGTCCGGAAGTTTTGACACCACCGCGATCCGCTGGTCGCTCGAACGCAATGTCGCGGTGCAGATGCTGCGCTTCCACGACAGTGCGGTCAACGCCGTGGCAATATTTGCCGACGGGCGCATGGTGACCGCCGGGCAGGACGGGCAAATTGCCGTCTGGAAGCCAGGTGAGCCGAAACCGGAAATGATTTTCAGAGGTCACACTGCGCCGATCGTGTCGGTCGCCATATCACCGGACGGCACCAGCTTCGCATCGGCTTCGTGGGATCGCACAGTGAGATTGTGGCCGCTGGCGGGCGGCCGGCCGCGGATCTTTCTCGGACACACCCAGAATGCGAACGGCGTCGCCTTCACCCCGGGCGGTCGCGCGCTGGTGAGTGCCGGCTACGACGCGACGGTGCGCATCTGGCCGCTCGACGGCGGCGACGAAATCACGACGACCGTGGCACCACCCCTCAACGCCATCGCGGTTTTGGGCAACAACGACATCGTGGCGGGCGCGATTACCGGCCAGGTCTTCTTCGTTGCTCGCAACGGCGATGTGCGCGCCCAGACCCAGGCGATGCAATCGCCCATCACCGCCCTCGCTGTGTCGCCTGACCGCGCGCTGATCGCGGCGGCCGGCGCGCGGGGTTCGGTAGCGATCATTGACGGCAAGACTCACGCGTTGCTGCGCACTCTGGTTGGTCCGGCAATACCGGTGTGGTCGGTCGCCTTTCTCCCCGACAGCGCAACGCTGCTCACGGGCGGCAGCGACCGAATGATCCGGCGCTGGAACGTGCGCAGCGGCGATCCGATCGATGCCGTGCCGCTGGTCGGCAAGAACGACCCTCTTGCCGCATATCGCGGCAATCGCGGCGCCCAGATCTATCGCGCCTGCATCGCCTGTCACACCTTGTCCCCGGACGAAGGCAACCGCGCCGGACCGACGCTCGCCGGCATCTTCGGCCGCACAATCGCCAGTGTCCCCGGCTATCGCTATTCCACGGCGCTGAGGAGGATGCACATCATCTGGACGCCGGAGACGGTATCGAAGCTGCTGGAGATCGGGCCCAACGCCTATACGCCCGGGACCAAGATGCCCGAGCAGACCATCAGCTCGGCACATGACCGCAAGGCGCTGATGGATTTTCTTAAGCTCGCCACCACGAAGAAATAGGTCTCCAACCTCCACAAATACAAATACTGACTCTTCTCCGTCATCCTGAGGCGCGAGCGCAGCGAGCCTCGAAGGATGAACGGCCCCTAAGTCGGCTGTTGCCGGCTTGGGCATTCTTGGGCACTAAGCATTTTCGAAATCGCGAAGCGATTTCGATTGCGCCTCGGCCGCATCCTTCGAGGGCCGCCATAGCGCGTCGAAGACGCGCATAAACGCGCTTATGGCGGCCGCCTCGGATGACGGTCAGAATTTGTACAGACGAGTATCTTCCGACAGTGGGCCCTAGTGTGGTGGATTTGACGCTCCGATCATCATTGCGGCAACTCGTCATCGGAGCGTCAAATCCAAAACCACACTAGATTCATAAAGTTGCTAGTGTCCCTTTGCTTCCGACGTTCGTAATAGGGCA
>JAKAPE010000078.1 GCA_021811945.1 Pseudomonadota bacterium
ATCTGATCCCCAACATGCTCGAGCACCGCCTCGCTCCGCTGATCGCAGCCTTCGCCCAGGCCGTCTCACAGGCAAGAAACTTCAGCGGATTACTCGCGTATTCCGGAATGAGCGAGTGAGGTTTTGCCACCTGCCGCGGCCCGAGCAGCGCCACAGCCGGAAACTGGTCCAGCCGCGCCAGAAAGAGTTCTGTTTTTCGACGCGGTATCATCCTTGCAATTATGGTATAAAAAGCCCGAATTACAAGATTTGACATCGGACTGGCGAATCAACTCGCGGCATGGCGGGCTCAGCCGCCGATGACTTCTCCGCCCGTAGAGCAAGAAATGCGGCGCCGATGCCGGTGATCCGGCCGAGCCAGGGATCGAGCGGCGCCATCGCCCAGGCCAGCGCGGCCACGGGTGAGTAAAATACCGCCCACCCAGCGCCCGCACCTCAAGCCCGGCGCCGGCGGCCAATCGTCGCAGCTCGCCCACCGTGCGGAAATGGGCCGCATACCAGAGCCGATTTCCGAGCCAGCCGCGGATGCGCCGGCGAAGCGCCCACAGGCTCCAGCGCCCGAGCTCACCGATCACCACCGCCCCGCCCGGCCGCAGCACGCGCGCGATCTCGCGGAAGGCGGCCTCGGCATCCGGCACGAAGCACAGCACGGTCACGGCGACCACGACATCGAACCGCCCAGCGGGAAACGGCAGCGTCTGCGCCCGCCCGGCCGTAAAATCCACGGCGACCCCGGTGTCACCCGCCTTGACCGTCTCGCCCGTTCCACGGCCGAGCTTCTGCGCATCTCCGAGGTGATCACCGAGAAAACCGCCGGGTTGCAGTCACTTGATGAGCCATGGGCTGACACAACGACACCTTCCGGACGGATGATCCTTACGGTCTTCGCCGGAATCGCGGAATTCGAGCGACACCTGATCCGCAGCCGCACCGAGGATGGCCGCCGCGCCGCCCAGGCCCGCGGCGTCGCGTTCGGACGGCCCAGAAAAATGTCGGAACGTCAGGAGATCCTTGCTCGAGAACTCGTCCGCGAGGGTAAATCCATCAGCGAGGTCGCCAGAACCTTCAATGTTCACCCTGCTACCGTCTATCGCTGCCTCGAACACCAGGACGGCTTATGACAGTACACCGTTCCAACCAGCCGCACGACCCATAGATCGTGCTGGCATAGCCGAGATCGATATTCATGAACTCCCGGTTGTCGAAGACAATCTTCCGCCCCCGATCAGAGCGGACGGTCATGCGTGCCCCTTCGATCGAAACCACGGTGGCAAGCGCCCCGGCGTAGACCATCCGGGCGAGACCTCAATCACCCCATCTGACTCGAACGAAACGTCACTTGACTCGCTGCTCGCCCGCCGATAATAATAACCTGTTTATCAGACAAACATCTGATCAGCTTAATGCAGCCGACGGGGGAGAACATGGCAGACGCGTCCTATGACGCCATAGTGATCGGCGGGGGCCACCACGCCACCATCATCTCGTGCTATCTGGCCAAGGCCGGCCTGAAGGTCGCTGTGCTCGAGGGGCACACGGCTCTAGGCGGCGGCGCGGTCAGCGAGGAGGCGCCCGCGCCCGGCTTCCGCCAGAACCCGCACGCGCATTTCACCCGCTTCTATGGCCATCCCGCCTACGCGGACTTCAACCTGCGCGAGGAAGGTCTCGAATATATCTTCCCCGAGCAGAACGAGGGCATGATCTTCGAGGATGGATCGAGCTTCATCGGCTATTCCGGCTATCGCGTAGTCGACCCGAAGACGGGCCGCACGGAAGAAGCGCCCGACAATGTCCGCAAGACCTACGACCAGATTAAATCATTCTCGCAGCGTGACGCCGATTCCTATCTGCGCCTATTCGAGCAGTACCAGAAGTACTGGAAGAAGGCATTCCACAAGCATCGCTTCACCGCGCCGACGCCGTGGCGCGAGCCGGATGCGCTGGAAGCCCTGTGCGACATCCCCGACAGCGGCATCGAGCCAGTGCATCAGTTCATGTCGGTGCGCCAGTGCGCGTACGACTATTTCGAAAGCCCAGAACTGCGCACGCTATTCATGCGGGCGACGCCGACATCGGGCGGCTGCTTCCCGGATGACGCGATGGGCCTGCAGAGCCTGGTCCATGTCATGGGCCTCGTGCTGTCGTTCGAACCCGCCGCCATCGTGAAGGGCGGCACACAGTCGATCACCGACGCGCTGGTGAAGGCTGGCAAGAAGCTCGACGTCGAATACCTCACCGGCCACGAAGTCGACCAGATCATCGTCGAGAACGGCGCCGCCATCGGCGTGCAACTGGCCCGCGGCGGCAGCATGCGCGCGCCGCTGGTCGTCTCCGACCTTGGCGTGCCGCAGACCTTCCTGCGCCTGCTGCGCAATCACCCAATCGGTGACAAGCTGCTCCACCGCGTCCGCAACATCCATTACGATCGCGGCCAGATCTTCTGGGGCAACGTCGCGATGCACGAATTGCCCAAATATACCGCCGATAACGTCAACCCCGGCGTCGGCTCACAGCCGCGCCTGTATACCGGCGCCAAGGATCCCGAATATATGGCGAGCCGCTACCAGCACGACATCTTCCTGCTGGGCTTTCCGCAGCAGCCCTACATCCTGACCGCGCCCGACAGCATCTGGGACCGCACGCGCGCGCCAGATGGCCAGCACACGATCCTGATCGAGGACTTCACGGCCCCGGCGCGCCTGTTCTCCGGCCGCGACTGGGGCCGCATCAAGGAGGAGTTCACGAACCGGGCGCTGGAGGAATGGCGCAAATACGCGCCGAACATGACGAAGGACAACATCATCGGCACGCGCATCTACGGCCCTTACGACGTGCAGGCCGGCAAGCCCGACATGATCGAAGGCGGCTGGACGGAGGGCTCGATGTTCGCCTCGCAACTCGGCCGCTTCCGACCGTTCCCGGAGCTGTCGGGCTTCCGCACGCCGGTTAAGAATCTCTACATGTGCTCGTCCAACCTGCACTCGGCCGGCGGCATCGGCCGCGGGTCGAGCTACATCGCCGCCAAGATCATCTCCCAGGATCGCGGCCTGCCGCGCTTCTGGGAGAGTGCCGGTCGTGAGTTCTGACAACGGGAGAGTCGCATGCGCGTAGTTGTCTGTCTCAAGCAGGTCATCGATCCGCTGACACCCGCCACCGCGCTCGTGCTCGACGCATCGGCAAAAAAAATTCGCGGCGGCGCCGCGAACCCGCCTGTCATTAATGGATTTGACGAGCAGGGAATCGAGGCGGCGCTGCGCCTGCGCGAGACGAACGAGGACGTCGAGATCGTCTGCGTAGCCGTCGGCGAACGCTTCAACAACGACGTGATGAAGCGGTCGCTGGCGGTCGGCGCCGATCAACTGATCCTGGTGCAGGATCCATCTCTCGACACGTGGAACGCCTACCCGATCGCCGCGACGCTGGCCGCGGTCATCCGCCAGATCGGCGGCGCTGACCTGGTCATTTGCGGCCGGCAGGGCTCGGACTGGGACAACGGCCTCACGCCTTTTATTCTTGCCGAGCAGCTCGGCATGCCGCTGCTGACGCTCGCCAAGCGCGTGAGCATCACCGGCGAAACACGCATCGAGATCGAGCGCGCGCTCGCGGACGGCTCGATGACGATGGACGCGGCGCTGCCCGCCGTGGTGACTGTGACGAGCGAACTCGGCGCGTTGCGCATGCCGAGCGTTTCGGCGCGTCTGACGGCGGCGCGCAAGCAGCCGCGCCAGATCGCGCTCGCTGAACTTGACGTCGCCGCGACGCCGTCGCCCGCGCCGGAGGTCGTCGACCTGACAATTCCAGTGACCAGCCGCATTTGCACCTTCATCGAGGCCGCCGACGGTCCGGGCGCCGGCGCACGTCTCGCGGAGATCCTGTTGCAGACCGGGGCGGTCCGTCTCGGCGGGGAGCGTTAGCCATGTCCGGCATTCTGATCGTCGCCGAAGCCGACGCAGGCGAGTTGCGCCCGGAATTCTGGGAGCTCGCGACCGTGGCGCGCGCCATGTCCGGCGCCATATCCGCATCCGGTCACGGCCGGATCGACGTCGCGCTGATCGGTGCCGATCTGGGCGCGGCGGCGCGGCAAGCGGCCGGCGCCGGCGCCGGCGCCGACGCCATCCACATCGTCGAGGACGAGCGTCTGGCGACGCCCTGGCCGGAAGCGCATGCGGCCGCGCTGATTGGCTTGTGCGGCGAACTCGCGCCGCAATTGGTGCTCGCGCCGCGCACCATCCTCGGCGCCGAAATCGCCGCGCGCCTCGCCGTCCGGCGCGGCTGGCCGCTGATTCAGGACGCGGTGCGGATCGAGGCGACGCCCGACGGCGGGATCGAGGCGGTTCGCCCGGTTTCGGGCGGCGCGGTCGCCGCGACGGTGCGCGCCGGCGCTGGCCCCTGGGTCGTCGTGCCGCGCCCGCGCGCGTTCGCGCCGCTCGAGCCGGGCGCGCCGGCCGATGCCACGCCGATCCGCCATGTCTTCGCGCCGCCCGCATTGACGACCGCCTGCGGGACGCCGACGCGCGCCGCCGCCGAGGGCGTCGGCGTCGATCGCGCGCGGGTCGTCGTGTCCGGCGGCGGCGGGCTCGGCGGCCCCGAACCGTTCACGTTGCTCCGCGAGATCGCCGACCTGATAGGCGGGGCGGTTGGTGCGTCGCGCGTCGCGGTCGATTCCGGCTGGGTGCGGCAGGCCCTGCAAATAGGCCTGACCGGCAAGACGATCGCGCCCGACCTCTATATCGCTGTCGGCATTTCCGGCGCGATCCAACATCTCGTCGGATGCTCGTCGTCGCAGGTCATCGCCGCCGTCAACAGCGACCCGGCGGCGCCGATCTTCGGCATTGCCAACTACGGCGTCGTCGGCGACTGGAGGGATGTCATGCCCGCATTCCGCGACACGCTCGCCGCGCGCGCTCCCCAGGCCGGGCGCGCCGCGTGACCGCGCGACGGACTCCCTGACATGCGAACCGAACTCGCGCTGCGGCTGGCCGTCATTTTCGTGGCATTCGTCTGGGCGGGCTTTCGTTTCGAACGGCTTGCGCGTCCGCTGTTCGCCGCGCCCGCCGAAGCGCGCCTGCGGCCGTTCGGGCCACGGGCGTGGGGCGTCGTGGTCAACGTCTTCGGCCATGCGCGCCTGCTGCGTAAGCCCTATGCGGGGCTGCTACATGCGGCGATGTTCTTCGGATTCCTGTTCCTGCTTACCGCCGTCGCGCAAGTGTTCGGCCAAGGCGTGTCGCCGCTGTTCGACCTCGACGCCGTCGGCGGCTCGACCTGGATCGCGTTCGGACAGGATGTGTTCGCCGTCCTTCTGTTGACGGGGGTGGCGATGGCGGCGTTTCAGCGCGGCGTCTGGAAGCCCGAGCGCTTCATGGGCTCCAACCAACGCGACGCAGCGATCATCCTCTGCCTGATCACGGCGGTGGTCGTTGGCATGCTCATGCAGAACGCCTTCCGCGTGGCCGGCGGTGATCCATCCGCCCGATGGCGGCCGGTCAGTTCGCTGATCGCGGCGGCGATCGTTTCGAGCGGCGTGACCGGAACGGCCGCGGCGCATGGCGCGACCGCGTTCGCGTGGATGCACATGCTCGCGATCCTCGCGTTCCTCGTGTATATCCCCGGCTCCAAGCACCTGCACATGTTGGTGGGCATTCCGAACGTCTATCTCCGCGATCTGAAGCCGGCCGGACGCCTCGTCACGCCGGATCTCGAGCAACCCACGCTCGGCCTGTCCGACATAGGCCAGCTCGGCCGCAAGCAGACGCTCGATCTCTACGCCTGCACGGAATGCGGGCGCTGCCAGGAATTGTGTCCGGCCTTCGCGTCCGGCAAGCCGCTGAGCCCGAAGCTGCTGATCATGAACCTGCGCGACCACCTGCTGAAGACGCGGGGCGTCGGCGGCCATCGCGCCGGCCTTCGTGGCGCGCTGATTGGCGGCGCCGTCGCCGAGGAGACGATCTGGTCCTGCACCACCTGCCGCGCCTGCATGGAGGCCTGCCCGCTGTTCATCGAACACGTCCCGAAGATCGTGGACATGCGCCGTCATCTCGCGATGGAGGCGGGGCGCGTTCCCGACGGAATCTCCGGCGCGATGCTCTCGATCGAGCAGCGAGGTCACCCTTGGGCGGGGACGCGGTTTTCACGCCTGGACTGGTGTCGCGACCTCGGCGTGCGCGTGCTGGCGCCGGGCGAGGCGACCGACACGTTGCTGTGGGTCGGGTGCACGGCCGCGCTCGACGCGCGGGCGCAGAAAGTCGCGCGCGCGCTCGTGCGCCTGTTGCGCGCCGCCGGAGCCGATTTCGCCATTCTCGGCGAGGATGAGAAATGCACCGGCGATTCCGCGCGCCGCACCGGCAACGACTACCTGTTCCAGATGCAGGCGGCGGCGAACATCGAGACGCTGAACGCGCGGTCATTCCGGCAGATCGTCAGCATCTGCCCGCATTGCGTGAATACGCTGAAGAATGAATATGCCGATTTCGGCGGCGCATACGACGTCTTGCATCATTCGCAACTGCTGTCCGGACTGATGGAAAACGGACGCCTGCCGGGCCCTCCGAAGAGCGACTCCGCGCCCGGCGCTGTTGCTTTCCACGATCCCTGCTACCTTGGCCGCTACAACGGCGAATTCGACGCGCCGCGTGCCGTGCTCGGCGGCTTCGGCGCGACCGTCGCCGAGATGGAGCGGTCGCGCGGGCGCTCGTTCTGTTGCGGTGGCGGCGGCGGCCGCGCCTTCGCGGTTGAGCCGCCCGATCAGCGCATCAACGTCATCCGCGCGCAGCAGGCGCGCGCCACCGGCGCGCCGGTGGTCGCGACGGCCTGCCCGTTCTGCCTGCTAATGCTCGACGACGGCTGCAAGACGGCGGCGCGTAACGACGGCGGCGGCGCGCCGCAGCAGGTGCGCGACATCGCCGAATTGCTCGACGACGCCCTGCGCGGCGCCGGCGCGGCTGCCATCTCATGAACCCGGCGGCCGTCGCCCCGATGCGCCGTGCGGACCCCGGCGTTCCGCGACCGCCCCGCGGCGTGTCAGGCTTTGCGTGGGCGCCGAGCCCGCGGCGCCGGACGGCCGCGTTCATAGCTCTTCGCATTGTCGCCGCCGACTTCACCGGAGTCGAGAACGATCTTGAGGCCATGCCGCATGTGTTTCTCGCTTGCGGCGCTGGCCGCCTTCGGATCGCGATTGCGGATCGCCTCGAGGATTTCCTCGTGGTCGGCCAGCAACGCCGCGTAGTTCTCGGAGTGCCGGCGCGAGAAGCGCGACGACTCGAAATAGAGGCTTCGCAGCAGGCGCGTCGTCAGCAGCAGCGTCTGGTTGCCGGCCGCGACGGCGACCGCGGTGTGGAAATCCAGCGACGCCTGGATGCTGGCCGCCTCGTTGCCGACCGCCCTGCGGCCCGCCTCGATCGTCTCCTCGATGCCGCGCAAGCCGGCCGCGTCCGCGCGCTTCGCTGCCATCGCGGCGATCAGCGGTTCGAGCGCGAGCCGCGCCTCGACGATGTCGTTGATAAGATCGGCGCTGGTGAACACCGACCAGTCGATCAGCGCGAACAGCGGCGCCGTGTTGATCAGAATCGTTCCACGCCCCGGTTTTGCCTCGGTGACGCCGAGCATCTGGAAGACGCGAAACGCCTCGCGGATCGACGAGCGGCCGACCTGCAATTGTTCGGCGAGTTCCGACTCGGGCGGGAACCTGTCGCCCGGCTTGATCTTACCAACGGCGACCAGCCGGGTGATCTCGTGAACGATCGACCCGGCGAGCGAAACGCTACGAGGAATGGAAATTTTTGTTATCATCGATCTGTTTATCGGATAAACTTACAAACCCACCATCCGAGTATGCGCGCAAGGAGGGGCGCATTCAACTGATATCGGGAGAAAGGCAACCGATCGGCGAAATATCCCCGAAATCGAAGAGTTAGCTGAACGAATCCAACCGAGCGAAAGCGATTCGACGGCAGAAGGCGCGGAGGCCTCGCGAAACAGGCTCTCAAGCAACCCGACGCGGACGAAATGTCGTCGCCGCGCCGGAACAAAGAAAAAGAACCACCATCGGAGGACGTAATGACATCGGTCAATGGAGTTGATACGGCTAAACTATCGGCCGTGGTTCCCGGCTTCGAATTCGACGAAAAGGCCGATCTGGCCCAGTCGCCAGCCTGGTTTCTCGACGGCACCCATTCCGTTCCGCCTTGGACGCCGCTGTTCGGCTGGTTCTGGATCAATTTCTGCCGCCACGGCATGCAATACGGCGCCGAGAAGCTGTCGCTGCCGACCGTGAAGGGCTGGGACTGGCGCTTCAGGAATGGTGGCGGCTACCTGACGCTTCTGCTCGTCAAGTCGGAAGCCGAGCAGAAGCAGCGCGAAGAACGCTTCCGCGTGGCGATCCGGCCGTTCATCGACGATTACGACGGCCTGTGGAAGAGCCAGCTCGACGAGATACTCGGCCGTTATGAAAAACTGAAGGCGCTCGATCTCGACAAGGCCAGCAACATCGAACTTCTCGACAATTTCGAACAGACGATCAACGTGTGCCGGCGCATGTGGGAAATCCACATGTACATGATGTACGGCACGTTCACGGCCTATATTCTGTTCGAGAGCATGTGCCGCGATCTGCTCCAGATCGACGACACCAACCCCCTGTTCCACAAGCTGATTTCCGGCTTCGACAACAAGGTGCTGCGGGTCGACAAGCGGATCTGGGAATTCTCGAAAGAAGCCGATAAGCTCGGGCTCGCGGATGTCGTCCTGAAGAGCGATCCAAAGGATCTCGTGAAAAATATAGAATCGGCGCCGCACGGTCACGACTTCATGCGCGAGTTCCGCGCGTTCCTCGACGAGGACGGCTGGCGCATGCAGCGCATGTCCGAGATAAACATGCCGACCTGGATCGAGGATCCGGCGCCGCCGCTGGCGAACATGAAGCAGTTCATAATCAAGGGCGGAGAGTTCAATCTCGAGGAGGAGCGCGCCAAGCTCGGCGAGGAGCGACAAGCTGCGGAAAAGGAAGTGCTCGCCAAGATCGCGCCCGAGCAGAAGGGTTGGTTCACGACCCTGCTGCGTCTGGCACAGAAATCGGGCGTGTTCAGCGAAGAGCACGACCATTACCTCGATCTCTATATGCACGCCCTGATGCGCCGCTCGGCCATGGGCATCGCTAGGCGGCTGGTCGGGGCGGGCACGATCGAGTCGGCGGACGACATCTTCTTCGTCATTCCGGAGGAAATTCGGAAGGTCGCGCTCGCGCCCGAGCAGTTCGACCTGCGCCAGATCGTTCATGCGCGCCGCGCCGCGTGGCGGGAATGGTGCAAAACCCCGAATCCGCCCGTCATCCTCGCCGGCGGGTTCGACATGGATCAAGCGATGGGCGTGCTCGTGAAGTCCAATGACCCGATCGCGCTCAAGGTGGTGGTCGGCTCGATGCCGGTCGTGCGGCCGGAGATCAAAGCCGATCTGCATGGCACATGCGGCTCGCCCGGCGTCGCCGAAGGACCAGCTCGCGTGATCATGAGCGAGGAAGAACTCGCTGATGTCCAGCCGGGCGAAATTCTCGTCGCGGCCACGACTTCGCCGAGCTGGACGCCCGTGTTCTCGTTCATCAAGGGCGTCGTCGTCGACCGCGGCGCATCTCTGTCGCACGCTGCGATCGTCGGGCGCGAGTACGGTATCCCCGTGCTGATGAACGTGTTCGTGGGAACCCAGAGAATTAAAACCGGTCAGCGGATTCGCATGGATACCAACATGGGCGCGCTGTTCATTCTCGACAAATGATCGCTGCACGCAATGGCGGATCGCTGCGGCGGTCCGCCGGCCATGCGAACGTTTTGGAGGGAGTCTCAATGACGAAGAAATGGATCTATGCTCTTGAGGAACTCGGGCGAGAGCATATCGATCTAGTCGGAAGAAAATGCGCGCATCTCGGCGAAATGACCAAGCTGGGGATGCACGTCCCGCAGGGCTTTGCGATCTCGGTGGACGGATTCGAGCGGTATATGCGCGAAACCGGACTCGGCGCGCGGATTGCGACTTACTTCGCGTCCAAGGGGCCGGATATCAAGAAAAGCGTTCAGAGCCAGATGGACGCGAGCCGCGCGGCGAAGGCGATGATGACGGAAACGCCGCTGCCGGACGAGATGGCCGACGGCATCGTGAGAAATTACGAAGCGCTGTGCGCCAGGTTCGGCGCGCCCGACATGCCGGTGGCGGTGCGTTCGAGCGGCACCGTGAGCATGCCCGGCCAGATGGAGACATACCTTCACGTCCGTGGCGCGCCGGAGGTTCTGCGCCGCGTCCACGAAGTGTGGGAGAGCACGTTCAACACGCGGGCGATCGCCTTCCGGCTGGAGAAGGGAATGCCGGCTTACACGGCGCCAATCGGAGTCGCGGTGATCCGCATGGTCAATGCCAAGAGCGCGGGCGTCATCCTGACGGTCGTCCCGACGACCGGGGATCTGGACCACGCCGTGATCGAGGGCAATTGGGGCCTCGGCGAGAGCGTGGTGAGCGGGGACATCACGCCGGACAATTTCATCGTCGACAAGAGGACCCTGGCGATCGAGCGCAAGGTAAGCAGAAAAACGCGCTGGGTGATCTCGACCGGGACCGGCACGGCCAAGGCCGACGTGCCATTCCACATGCAGAATGCGCCGTGTCTCGACGACGCCGAGATCCACGAACTCGTCCGCGTCGCGCTGAACGTGGAGCGGCACTTTGGCGCGCCGCAGGACATGGAATGGGTGATCGACCGCGATCTTCTGCTCCCCGACAGCGTCGTTTGGGTTCAGGCGCGCGCCGCCAAATACGCGGCGCCGCGCAAAGAGGCCGATGCCGACTACATCGCCAACCAGATGGCGAGGCTGTTTCGTCAGTGATGGGCCCGCGCGTGATCGCGATCGGACAGACGTGGCACAACCCGGAGATGGGGAATGATGGAATTAGGACTGGCGGGAAAATCCGCCGTCGTTACGGGCGCCGCCGGCGGTCTCGGGTTTGCCTTCGCCGAGGGCTTGGCCCGCGCCGGCGCGCGCGTGACGATCGCCGACATCGACGCTAAGGCCGCGGGCGCGGCGGCGGAGCGCCTCGCCGTCTACGGCGACGCGCTCGCGATCGGCGTCGACGTTGCGAACGAGGCGTCGGTCGGCACGATGATCGAACAGTCTGTCGCGGCTCGTGGCGGCGTCGACATCCTCGTCAATAACGCCGCCATCTACGCCGGCCTCGTGCGCAAGCCGTTCTTTGAAATATCCGTCGACGAATGGGATCGCGTCATGAGCGTCAACGTCAAGGGCACGTTTCTCTGCGCCAAGGCGGCCTTCCCGCACATGAAAGAGCGCGGCGGCAAGATCGTCAACATCGCCTCGGCCACCGTGTTCAGCGGTTCGCCGTTGTGGATGCACTACGTCGCCTCAAAAGGCGGCGTGATCGCCATGACGCGCGTCATGGCGCGCGAACTCGGTGACCACGGGATCAACGTCAACGCCATCGCGCCCGGGTTCACGCTGACCGAGGCGAGCAGGGCGGCGATCGAGGATGCGGAAAATTATGGCGTCGCACGAGGCGCGATCCATCGCGCGTCGCGGCCCGCCGACATGGTCGGCGCGTGCCTGTGGCTCGCCTCCCCACTTAGCGATTTCGTGACCGGACAGACGATCGTCGTCGACGGTGGGCGGCAATTCATCTGATCGGGGGCCGGCGTGCGCAAAAGCATTGTTATCATCCGCAACCTGGATACGCGCGGCGAGAATATCCTGTTCGTCAAGGATCTCATACGCACCCGCGGACACGAGCCGCTCCTGATCGACTTCAGCATGGATGCCCCGCCGGCGGCGGCCGGCGACGTTCCCTGCGAAGAGGTGGCGCGGCGCGGCGGGCTTCCGATCGACGAGATGCGCGGCCTCTACCGCACGGATCGCCAAAGGGCGACGGACAACCAGATCGCCGGAGTCACGGCAATCGTCGCCGACCTTACGGGGCGGGGTCGGGTGCACGGCGTGATTGGAATCGGCGGCGCGACATCGGCGCTGGTCGCGACGAGCGTGATGCAGAAGCTTCCGTTCGGATTGCCGAAGCTGATGGCCTCGCGGGTCGCAGCACACCCGCGATATGTCGGATCGTTTGTCGGAACGCGCGACATCGTCATGCACAATACGGTGCTAGACGTCGTGAAGATGAATGCGCTTCTGAAGACGCAGATCGTCAATGCGGTCGGCGCGATCTGCGGCATGGTCGAGGCGAACGCGGGGGCGGCCATCCGGTTCAAGCGCCCGGCGGTCGCGGTGTCGTCGTTCGGATTGGCCGAGATGGCGGCGCAGGCGGTCGTGACGATGCTCGAACAGGCGGGATTCGAGCCGGTCGTCTTTCACGCCCAAGGCGTCGGCGACCGCGCGATGGAGGAGATGATCGACGAAGGCCTATTTGCCGGCGTGCTCGACCTCTGCATCGGCGGTGTGATCGAAAACCTCTACGGCGGCAACAGGGATCCGGGACCCAATCGTCTGACCGCCGCGGCGCGGCGCGGCCTGCCCGTCGTGCTGGCGTCGTGCAGGCTGGACATGCTGAGCCTGGGCGGGCGCCCGGACAGGCTGGAGGTGGTCAAGACCCGCGCGCGTTACGTGCAGGACTCGATGCGCGTGCAGGTGCGCACGAGCGTGGACGAGCTTCAGCGCGCGGCCGACGTCGTCGCCGAGCGGCTCAACGCGGCGCGTGGGCCGTTTGTGTTCCTCATTCCGACGCGGGGCTGGTCGTCGCTCGACCGAGGCGGCGGGCCGATGCGCGATCGCCTCGCCAACGAGGCCTTCGTCGAATGGCTGACGCAGCGGTTGCGCGAACCGAGTGCGATGAGGGATGTCGATCTCCACTTCTACACGCCGGAATTCGCCCGGCGCGCCGTGGACGAGTTTACGCGGTTGCACGCGCAGGCGGCCACAGCGCGCCCCGGCGAGACGAGGGCGACGGCGTCGTGACCGGCACGATCCCCGCCGACCGCGCTAGCGCGCCGGCGCGCGGCCGCTACGACGCCGTCTGGCGCGCGGCCGAGCCCTATCTGCGGTCGCGTAAGAACGACGTGCACATCCCGATCTCCTTCGCCTACGCGGAAAGGCTTCTTGCGGTCCATCCCGAGGCCGACAGGGACGTCGTCCTGCTGGCGATCATGCTGCACGACATCGGCTGGCATGCCTTTGACATGGCCGACATCGTCGAGAAGGGATTCGGGCCGGGCAAGATGCGGTCGGACATCCGCGTGCTGCACGAGAAGGAAGGCGCGCGGCTCGCGCGGAAAATGCTTTCGCTGACGAATTGGCCCGCGATGCTCGTCGACGCGGTCGCCTCAATCATCGACGGACACGATACGCGCGTGCAATCCCGGTCGCTCGAAGACCGCCTGGTGCGCGACGCCGATAAATTGTGGCGCTACACGACGACCGGCGTTTCCGTCGCCTGCGACTGGTTCAGGAAGACGCCACATCAGTACGCGGACCAGGTCGAGACAGAAATCGCGGTGATCGAAACCGAAGCCGCGCGCATGATGGCGACCGAAGAACTCGCCAGGACTCGCGCGGCGCTGATGCTTCATCTCATCTGACGCGCGGGAGCCAGGACATGGACATGTTCATCGACGGTCAATGGACGCCGGCCCGCTCAGGCGCCCGCCAGAACGTCACGAACCCAGCGACCGGCGCGATCATCGATACGGTGCCGACCGGCGACGCCGTCGACGCCGACATCGCCATCCGCGCCGCCGACCGTGCGTTCCGGATATGGAAAACGACGCCGGTTGCCGAACGCGCGCGCCTGCAGAAGAAGGCGGCGCAGCTCATGCGCGATCGCGCGCAGGAGGTCGGGCGGGTACTGACAACCGAACTCGGCCGCCCCCTCGCCGGATCGGTGACCGAAATCCAGCGCTCGGCCGATCTGCTGGACGTCTATGCCGAAGAAGGCCTGCGCCTCCATGCGGAAATGCCGCTGACCGGCGTGGCCGGAGAGAAGGTGATCGTGACCCGCGAGCCGGTCGGCGTCGTGATCGCGATCACGCCGTTCAACTATCCGATTACGCTGCTGACCTTCAAGCTGGGCGCCGCGCTCATCGCCGGCTGCGCCGTGGTGGCCAAGCCCGCCGAGGACACGCCGCTCTCAACGCTGATGCTCGCCGAGCTGTTTCATCAGGCTGGATTTCCAGCCGGTTGCTTCAACGTGGTGACTGGCCGCGGGCGCGCCATCGGCATGAACATGATCGAACACCCCATGCCGCGGAAGGTCGCGTTCACCGGTGGAACCGCCGCCGGCAAGGCGATCGCCGCCGCTGCGGCCGCGACGATGAAGCGGGTGACGCTCGAACTCGGCGGCCAATGCCCGGCGATCGTCTGCGCCGACGCCGACCTTGGCGTCGCGACCGCCGCCATCGCGCGGCACGCTTTCTCTAACTCGGGCCAGTTCTGCTATCGCGTCAACCGCGTCTATGTCGAGCGCCCGGCCTACCAAGCCTTTCTCGACGGACTTGTCGGCCATGTCGCGAAGCTCGACGTCGGCGATGGGCTGACCTCGGCTTGCGCGCTCGGGCCGCTCGTCAACGAGAAGATCTACCGCAACAGCGCGGCCCAGATCGCCGACGCGCGCGGCAAAGGCGCGCGGATCATGATCGGTGGCGAGCGGCTGACAGGCGGCATCTACGATGACGGCTGGTTCATGCCGCCGACGGTGATCGTCGACACCGACCATTCCATGCTCATCATGACCGAAGAGACGTTCGGGCCGGTGCTCGGGGTCGCCCCGTTCGACGGTCGCGCCGAGGCGCTGGCGCGCGCCAACGACACGCGCTATGGCCTCGCCGGGTTCGTGTTCTCTCGCGATCTAGCCGCTGCGCTGACGATGGCTGAGCGGATCGAGGCCGGATCCGTTTGGGTCAACAACATCCATCGATCGTACCACGACGTCCCGTTCGGCGGCATGAAGGAAAGTGGCATCGGACGCGAGAAGGGACGCTACGGTGTCGAATCCTATCTCGAATACAAAACGATCTATCTCTCCTACGAAGCGGGCGCGCGATGAACGGAATCCTGAGCGAACGCGACGCGCCGATCTGGGAAGCGGCGAGGCCGTGGCTCGACGTGCGCTCGAACGACGAGCACACGCTGATCTCCTATCGCCTCGGGATCGCGCTACTCGGCGCGCATCCCGACGTCGAGGCGCGCGTCGTGCTGCCGGCGATCCTGCTGCACGACGTCGGCTGGAAGATGTTCCCCGAGGAGAAGCTGGCGCATGCGGTCGGTCCGACCGCCAAATATCCGGAGCTGCAGCGCGCCCACGAGATCGAGAGTGTGCGCATCGCGCGCGGCGAGCTAGAGCGGCTCGCGATCCTCGACGTGGACATCGGCCGCGTCCTTGCGATCATCGACGGCCACGATACGCGCCCGCAGGCGCTGTCGCTCGAAGACGCGCTGATGAAGGACGCCGACAAACTCTGGCGTTTCACGCCACACGGCATCTCCTGCCTGTGCGACTGGTTCGAGACCCCACCGAAGGAGACGGTCGCGATGCTCGAGAGCTACGTCCTGCCGAAGCTGGTCACCGATACCGGCCGCACGATGGCGCGGGCGTTGCTCGCCGATGGCGTTGCGATGGCATGGATGCGAGAGGCGTTGAGGCGGACGACGTGGTGAACCGCACCGTGTGTGAATGCCCCCCTGAATGGGGTCATCGTGGATTTTTCCCGAAATCCTACGCTTAAGGGCCCGAGGTGAATTAAACGAAACAGTCGAGGGACGCACCGGACCTCCCGCGTTATGATGTGCGAAGACGCACCATCCATGACTTGGGGCGGAAGGCCCATCTGAACGAAAGCGTACGGTAGCGTATTGCACGCAATGTTGTGGGGGTATTTAGCGACGGGCTGATGAGGGGGCACCGAGTAGTGTCTGGAGACCGATTTCGAGGTCGCTCATTTCCAGAATGCGGTCGATGCTACCTTTCCGCAGCTCGGGGGCCAAGGCGAGAACATCTGCCGTTGCGGTGCGTAGCTCCAGGTTCTCTTTCTCTATTCGCTTCAATTCGGAGTTTTGCGCTGCTGAAGGAGTTTCGGTCCGCCACCTTCTGATCTGCTGCTCGTAGAGATCGATGAATTCCATTTGTTCGGTGTGAACCCGCTCGCTGCGATCAATGGTGGCGTCATCGAGTACGTGCGGCTGGGATCGCGCCTCGGTCAGTGTTTCTAGTGCACTGACGCATTCTGCCGATTCACAGCAGCCGGCCGGCGTGCGAATCTGGCTGGATGGCACAGACAGTGTGCGTGCTGGTGAGCGCGCGGGACAAGCAGCGGTTGGAGGCGATCACGTCGG
>JAKAPE010000079.1 GCA_021811945.1 Pseudomonadota bacterium
TGTGGGATGTGACCTAAGTCCGCCGGATGGCGGACCAAATCCGGCTTTAAGCCGTAATCCGAAGCCACCGCCTTTAGGCGGTGGAGTGTTCACGATAGCGGGCCTCGGCCAGGCGCAGGGCGCGCAAGTGCGCGCACAGCTCCATTGTGGCTTTATTGTCGACGTGATTTTCGTCGATTACGACTCCATATGTGTCGCGACAGCGCTCGCGCGATAGAATGCCGGCGCGAACGTCCTTGAGAACGCGTTCCGGCTCGCGCTGGAGGGGATCGCCATATCCGCCGCCGGCCGCCCAGGCGAGATAGTAGATATCGCCTGCCTGCATGGGCTTGGGCGCAACCATGGCCTTCATCGGCTCTGCCTCTGGACGGGTGATCAGCTCCTCCAATGGGCCCAACAGGCTGGCATATTCCGCCGGCGAAAGGTATTGAGGTCTAATGCCGCGTAGAAATTTGCCATGCGGTCCGTCAGACGTGTAGTGACCGGTCATTCGCCGAGCGGCAAGGCGATCTTTACCCACTGTGGCGCCGCCCCGAATGTCAAATATCGCCAGGCCAGCGGCATCTACTCCACACTGCTCTGGGTGACGGACGAGACCATGGTAGCCGGGAAACTCGCCGAACGGTTTCAAATCAATATTCTCTCCGGTAACGGTATTCTCGAAGATCGGAGCCTCGATGTTCTGCACTTCGTCCCTGACGAACGTGTTCATGCCAGCTCGACGTTGGGTAGGGGCAGTGTGGCGAAGGCTCCGAGTCGGGGATTGCGACTCAAATTGTTCGCCGCTTCCTCGTTGCAGCGCCGAGCGCGATCCTTCGCTTTGCGAGAATTTGACAGCACCGAGTGAAATTGAACGTCGATCCGCCGCCAAGGCAAGCCAAATAAGGCTGCATTTGGGCGTGGTCGCCCGCGCAGCGTTCAAACGCGCGTTTGACGTTGATTCCGCGGGCAAAAGCGCCGTGATCGATCATCCTCACGTGCCACAGCACAGCCGCGATTTTGCGCCGACGCGGTCAGCAAATCGCCCAAGCGGTCTGCTTTGTTGGTATCCGCTTGGTGGGTACGGACGAAAAATTCGCTCGGCTTTACCTGCTCCCTCCGCTGGGAGGAGAAAAAGATGGCGGCAAAGGGTTTTGCGGTGGAATCCCGCTTTGGCGTCCTTGGTTTTCTCGCCGTTCTGGGTCTCACGATCGCCCCTGTCGCGCCGGCCGCCGCGCTGCCGCGACCGGCGGCACCCGGTTCGACCGAGGCCATGCTCAAATGGATCAACGTCTATCGCACCAGGCCCGAGCCGAACGCCCTGCCTGTCCTCGTGCGAGGGCTGAGCGCCATGCAGGCTTTCAAGGACGCGGAAACCTGCGGTGCCTATGTCGGCTTCATCGCCGGCGTCCTCGGCGCCAATCCAGATCGCGCCGCCGTACTGGTCGCTAGAATGTTGCCGATCGCGCCCGCCGACCATTGGGTGCTGGCGCGCGCAATCGCCTATTCCGGCCTGCCGAGCTGGAAGGGATTGCTTGCCGACTTCGCCACCCGCATGCCGACGCGGCGCGCCATGATCGGCAGATATCTCGACGGCAAGCTGCCCACCCTCGATCAGATCGCCTATCGCCCTCAAAAAAAGTCCGGCATGCTCGAAAAAGTCGAAGCGGTGCTGAAGATCGGCGAAGGCCGCACGAAAGCGGTGGCGATCGAGCCGACCCCCGAACTGATCGATGTGCTCTGGGGCTATTATCTCGCCACCGGCTCCTATACGCCGGTCAAGCGCATCATCAGGCTGCTGCCGCTCGCCAACGACAAGGACAATGTCAACAATCTCACCACCGGCAGCGCGGCTAAATTCACCCTGGCGAGCAACGCCGTGCGCGACTTCGCTCTGCTCGCTATGCTCAAATGGGCGGTCAAGCGCGAGCCCAAGAAGGTTGCCGTCGTCCTTAACGACGTGATCGAAACCGCCGAGGACGTCGACACCACGCGCATGCGCAAGGAATCGCTTGCCGCCATCGAGGAGATCAAGCGCAACGGTCCGAGCTCCAAGCGCGAGCTCACCGGTTGGGGCCAAGTCGGCGAGGGTGCATTGTCCATGGGCTGCATCGTCGCCGCCGCGACGGGGCAGGTGGAACTGGGCTTGCCCTGCGTCATCGGCGGCGCCGCCTATTCGGCCGGGCTGCAATATATTTCCCATTAGGGCGGCAGACAGAGGCATTACTTCGCCAATTCGTGCAGTTGAGCCTCGATTTCCGCCAGCGCCCGCTCCGGCGCGACCCACTTAAAGCCGGGAAGCTGGTTGCGAAACCAGGTCGCCTGTCGCTTGGTGTATTGGCGGGTGTCGCGTTTTGATCCTTCCATCGCCTGCGCCAGCGTGATCTCGCCGTTGAGATGGCGCATGAGCCAGGGCACGCCGTGCGCCTTCATCGCCGGCAGATCGGGGTCGAGGTTACGTGCCTTGAGCGCGCGCACCTCCTCGACGGCGCCGGCCGCGATCATGGCGTCGAAGCGGGTATCGATACGGCGGAACAGCTCATCGCGCTCGGGCATGAGAAAGATCTTCGCCGCCTTGGCGGGATCGAGGTCGGCGGGCTTGTTTTCAAGCTGCCAGTCCTTCAGCGAACGGCTGGTTGCCAGGACGACTTCGAGGGCGCGGGCGATGCGCGCGCGGTCGCCCGGCATCAACCGCGCCGCCGCGACTGGGTCGCGTCGGTTGAGCTCGGCATGCAGTGCGGCGACACCCTCGCGGGCGAGTCGCGCCCGCACCACGTCGCGTATCTCGGCCGGAACCGGCGGCACTGCGGCGAGGCCGCGCGTCAGTGCATTGAAATAGAGGCCCGTGCCGCCGACGATGACCACAGTGCGGCGGTCGCGCCTTGCTGCCGACAATGTCGCTGCGGCCTCCGAGCACCAGCGGCCCACCGAATAGTTTTCGGCCGCGTCCACGCTGCCGTATAGCCGGTGCGGCACCCGCCGCTCCTCTGCTGCGGACGGCCGCGCGGTGATGATCCGCAGGTCGCGGTAGACCTGCATGGAGTCGGCGTTCACGATCACGCCGCGGAGCTTCTCGGCAAGCTCCAACGCCAGTGCCGATTTGCCGCTCGCCGTCGGCCCGGCGATGAGGATGATTTCGGGTTGGCTCACCGCGCTGACGTAGGTGCAGTTGCGCGGCGAATCAAACCCGGAACGCCCCGCCCACGGCCGCTCCAGCAGGCCGCCATGAAAGCACATGCTGCTTGCGCTCAGACAAAGCGGAGGTTAGCCTACGGGCTTGCTAAAAAGACTAAAGAGCTTCTCCGCCGCTGAAGCTATAATCGCCGTCGAATGTTGCGAACTCAAGGAGGGTGACAATGGCGCTCAAGGAGATAATCGCGGTGACGCAGGCGGATCTGCGCGCCAATCCCGATCAGGCGGTCGCGACCTTTGCGGCCGACTCCCGACAGGTCGAAGGACTGCGCAGTGAAACCAAAATTCGGCAGTTTTCTCTGACCGTCGATGAACCGCCAAGCCTCGGCGGAACGGACGCCGGCCCGAACCCGGTCGAGCTGGTGCTGGCGGCGCTAGCCACTTGTCAGGAGATCACCTACCGGGCCTATGCCACGGCGCTCGGCATTCCGCTCGACAGCGTCTCGGTCAAGCTGGAAGGCTCGCTGGACCTGCGCGGCTTCTTTGCGGTCAAGGATGACGTTCGCGCCGGCTTCAACCAAGTCCGCGGCGTGGTAAATCTCAAGAGCAGCGCCCAGGCAGCCGACCTCGCCAAGCTGAAGGAGGTTGTCGATGCGCATTGTCCGGTGCTCGACATTCTGCGCGCGCCGGTGCCGGTAAACCTCAAACTGGAAACCGCAGGTTCGGCGGAGGCGGCATAGCACGGTCGCAGCAACTGCGGCGACAGTCCGGGCTCAGGCCGCGATCTTCACGTATTCGAAATCGCCCGGCTTGTTGTCGATGCCGAGGCGCGGCGGCGCGATCCAACCGGAGAACCGGCCGGTCTCGTAGACCGGCCGCATCAGGCTGACGATGAAATCGCCGTCGGCGGACGACGGCAGCCATTTGTCGACATCGCGATTCCACGTCGCCTCGTCGACAAGCGCGCCGGCGGGCGAGGCCTTGACGTTCTGGAATTCGCCGATCTGGCGGTGAAAGGCCACGTGCGGCAGTTCGAGCTTGAAGGCGACGCCGGTCTTGTTGATGACCTTGTTCCAGCGATCGACGCCGCGTTGGCAGTCGGCAGTGTAATCGTCACGCAACCGCATGTTGACCGCGGTGAGCGCCGGTTCGTCGACGCGCTTGATCTCGCCGTCGACGAGCTTGAGCACCGGGTAGGTGGCGTGTTCCAGCCGGTGATCGTCCTCGATCTTGATTTCCTGGAAGCGGCCCTTGAGGCTGGCGTTGAAGCTATTGGCGGCGTTGGTGGAAACTTCGGAGCCGAACAGATCGAGCGAGAGCGAATAGTGCAGATTGAGCTTTTTCTGGATCGTCGGCAGATCGATGACGCCGAGGGCGCGCACCCTGTCGGTATCATAGGGGTCCTCGATGCCGGCCGCCCGCATCGCCTCGCAGGTGCGCTGGACGGTGCGGCCGACGCCGGTCTCGCCGACGAACATGTGGTGCGCCTCCTCCGTCAGCATGAACCGGCAGGTGCGCGACAGCGGATCGAAGCCCGACTGCGCCAGGCTTTCGAGCTGCATCTTGCCGTCGCGATCGGTGAAGAATGTGAACATGTAGAACGACAGCCAATCCGGCGTTGCTTCGTTGAAGGCGCCAAGCATGCGGGGCTTGTCGGCGCTGCCCGAGCGGCGCTGCAGGAGCTCGACCGCTTCCTCGCGACCGTCGCGGCCGAAATACTTTTGCAGGATGTAGACCATCGCCCACAAATGACGGCCTTCCTCGACATTCACCTGGAAGACGTTGCGCATGTCGTAGAGCGACGGCGCGGTCTTGCCGAGATGGCGCTGCTGCTCGACGGAGGCCGGTTCGGTGTCGCCCTGGATGACGACGAGACGGCGCAGCATGGCGCGATATTCTCCCGGCACGTCCTGCCACGCCGGCTCGCCGTAGTGGCGGCCGAACGGAATTTTTCGGTCCTCTTCCTTCGGCGCCAGCAGAATGCCCCAGCGGTATTCGGGCATTTTCACGTAATCGAACTTGGCCCAGCCTTTGGGGTCGACCGAGACGGCGGTGCGCAGATAAACCAGCGCCTCCTGGAATCCTTGCGGCCCCATGTTCATCCACCAATCGATATAACCGGGATGCCAGCCCTCCAATGCCCGCAAGACCTGCCGGTCGGCCGCGAGGTTGACGTTATTGGGGATCTTGGTCGTGTAATCAACGGTCTCGATGGTCATGGCTAGCTCCACTCGGTAGACGGACGACCGAGGACGGACGACAGATCGGCTGGGGCGCATCCGTCTGTTCGATCCGTCGTCTGTCCTCCGTCATCTGTCCTCACACCCTTCCCGTATCGAACACCGGCTTTTGCCCAGTGCCGTAACGCTTGAGGGCCCCGTCCTCGCCGATGGCGTTGGGGCGCTGGAAGATCCAGTTCTGCCACGCGCTCAGCCGGGCGAAGATTTTCGATTCCATGGTCTCCGGTCCGGCGAAGCGCAAATTGGCTTCGAGGCCCGTGAGGCCATCGGGCGAGAAGCTCGCGCGCTCTTCAAGGAAGACGCGCACTTCATCGTCCCAGTCGATATCGTCGGGGGCGAAGGTGACGAGGCCAAGTTGTTGCGCGCGCCCGGCATCGAGGATCTTTCCCCGCTCGGCCCTCGCCGTTTCGAACTCGGCGGGATTGGCCAGAAACCGGCTGGCGAGTCGGACGAGCCCGTTCGCCATCGGGTAGGGACCGAAATTGGCGTCAGTCAACACAATCGCCGCCGGCGGCCTGTTGTCGCGCTCTCGCTCTAACCCTGCGGGGGAGGGAAGGGAGGTGGCCAGCATGTAGGAGCGGTCGCTGGCGAACGGCAATTCCGCCAACGTGCCGGCAAAGCAAGAGCCCGGCTCGATCAGAGTCACCAGCGAGCGCGAGGTAAGATCGATGCGCTTGAGCACGCGTTTCCACAGATGGCGGATCTCACGGGTGAGCCAGTGATCCTTGTTGGCGTCGAGGAAATGCTCATAGGCGACGACTTCGCCCGGATCACCCACCGACTTGAATACGATGACCGCGACATCGAATTCGTTGAGCCGGATATTGAGGATCGCGTCGTCGAGTTCGCGCGCCAGCTTTAGCGGCCAAAACTCCGAGCCGAGCGCCGTCATGGCGTCGGCCGAGGCGGGCGGCAGCGCCGCCGGCCCGCGCAGCGTAAGGGTGGCGATGCGCCGCGCGCGGTCGAATTCGACGGAGAGCCAGCCGTATTCGACGCCGCTGTCGGAAAAGCTCCGCGTCAGCGGCGCCAAGGTGATGCCTTGTCCTTGCGCGCTGCGGCGGGATTTTGCGGCGAATTCTTTCGCGCGCAGCAGAACGGTCACGTCGAACTTGGAGCCCGGTACGATTTCATCGACCAGCCGCCAATCGAGTGCACGCTTGCCTTTGACGCCTTCCTCCGTCGTGCAGAAGAAATCGGCGTAATCGCGACGCACTTTGCGCTTGTCGGCGACGCGGGTGACGCCGCCGGTGCCGGGCAGCACCGCCAAGAGCGGCAATTCCGGCAGCGCGACGGCAGAAGAGCCGTCATCGACCAGCATGATATAATCTGCCGCCAACGCCAGCTCATAACCCCCGCCCGCGGCCGTGCCGTTGATGGCGCAAATGGTAGCGAGCCCGGAATTCTCGCTCAGATCCTCGATGCCGTTGCGCGTCTCGTTCGTGAATTTGCAGAAATTGACCTTGTGGGCGTGGCTCGCGCCGGCCAGCATGCGGATGTTGGCGCCGGCGCAAAACACCCGCGGTTTTCCCGAACGCAACACGACGGCCCGCACCTGTGGATGCTCGAAGTGCAGCCGCTCGATGGCGTCGGCGAGTTCGATATCGACGCCGAGGTCGTAGGAATTGAGCTTCAGGTCGTAGCCTTCGAACAGGGCACCCTTCTCGTCGACGTCGAGAAGAAGCGTGGCGATGTCGCCATCGATCTTGAGTCGCCAATGCCGATAGCGGGCAGGCTCCGTCTGAAAATCGATTCGCGTCTGGCCGTTGGCTAGCGGGCGTTCGGCTATGTGTTGTGCGTCGCTCATCGGGGGTCTCAAGCGCGCTGCATTATAGTGCATCAATGGTTTTTTATGCACTATAATGCATTAAATTGCAACTCCTCGATTTTGTTCCTCGCCGTGATCGCGTAACAGCCTGTTGACGAAGCCGGAAACCGCTTCAAGCGTCGCCTCGGGCACGTCGCGATGCGGGGAACGGCGCGCCCCCGCCAGCACCACGGTCTCGACCGGGCAGAAGCATTCTTCTTTTGCCGCCTCGACTTGCTTGAGCGTGCCGTATTGGTCGTCCGCACCCTGGACGATCAGCATCGGCACGCGGATATAGGCAAGAGCGTCAGTGATATCCCATCGCTTGAAGTCGGGATCGAGCCAGGGTCCGCTCCAGGACCGGAAGGCGCAGTCGACGTCGGCATGCCAGCGCTTGAGCTTCTCCCGCAGCACACCGGACTCAAAGGCTTCGCGGGCACGGCGGACCTCCGCAAGCCCGATCGCCTCGGTGAAAAAATGCGGCGCCATAAGCACGAGGCCGCGCACGCGAAAATCCTGGACGCTGCCGGCGTAAATCGTCGCGATCGAGGCGCCGTCGCTGTGGCCGAAGAGAATGCCGCGGCTGAATCCGATCGCCTCGAGCACGCGCGGCAGCACGTCGCGGGCCTCTTCATCCATGAAATTGACCGAGCGCGGCAGTTTTCCCGGGCTCGAATGGCCGTAGCCGGCGCGGGAATAGACGAACACGCCGGCTCCAGTCGCCGACGCCAGTTTTTCTGGAAACGCGCCCCACCGCCCGACGCAACCAAGGCCCTCGTGCAGCATCACGATCGTCGGCGCGGTGTCGGGTTGCGGCCCAATCATGCGGTATTCGAGCCGCATGGGTGGCAGGTCGAGAAAGCCTGTATCGGCAAGTTGCGCCATCGGAATCACTCCCACTTCATCGTCGTGACGCGCTCGCGAGGCGAACCCCGAAGGATGCAGGCCCGGGCCGTTCATCCTTCGAGACGCGCCGCGCACGGCGATGATGCACTATAGTTCATGCGCTATACTGCGTTGTTTCCGCCATCACGTCTTTCGTTGGCTATTCGAAGATCTTCCGCCAGCCGCCGGCCGGCGGTTCCGGGCGTGGTTCGCCCTCATCGAGGGCTTCGGGACCTGGATCGTCGGGGGCGTGCACGAGCGGGATCACCGGCTCCGGCCCGGGCTCCGACTTGGCCGGCGCTGGTCTGTCGCTGTGGCGCGACGAGCCAACGGCAGCCGGTTCTGCCGCGGCGGGAGAAGTTTTCGTTTCTTGCGGTGCTGTCGCCGCGTTGCTGCGGGATTGTCGCCCGCCTTCGGGCGGCGGTTCCGGCGGATTCACCGGCGGCGCGGCGACGGTCGCAGCTTCGGGCTCGATCGTGGGCGGAGTTGCGGTCGGCGGCGTCAATGTGCCCGCAAGCGGCACGCGCCAGGCAAAGGCATCGAGCCGGCCGGTTACGGGAGAGACCGGCAGCCAGCGTTCGGAAACGTAGCCGTCGGCGGTCCAAGTCGGGTCGGGCGCAGCGTTGAGCGCGCGAGCGACCCATTCGCGCGCGCGACCTTCGTCGTTGTGCTCAGCGCGCTCGATCGCGGCCATCAACAGGGCGACGCGCTTTGTCGGAGCGGCGAGATAAGGCGCGAGCGCCGCTCGCGCCTTGAGGAACTCCTGCGCCTCAAGGGCGGCGCGGGCAAGCGCCAGTGCGCCTTCGATGTGGCCGGGCGTCTTTTTCGCCAGCGCTTCTACGCGCTTGAGACGGTCGCGCGCAGTGTCGCCGAAGCGCAGCTCGGAGAAGACATGGGCAAGATCGGGATGCGGATTGGCACGCCAAGCCTTGCCGACGATGCGCGCCGCCCAGCGCAAGTTGCCGCCCTCTGCCAGCAGCCGGCCGGCGAGCGCGGCCGTCGGTACCAGCGTCGGCGCGAGTCGTACGGCTTCCAGCGCAAAAGCCCTGGCATTGTCACGATCCGTCTCTTCCGCAGCAATGGCGCGCGCCGTCAGCATCACTGCGCGCTGGCGGCGGTAGTTCGCCTTGCCAAACGCGCGCTTGTTCCGCTCGAGGAGCGCCAGCGCTGCGGCCCAGTCGCCGGTTGTGCAGCGGAATTCGATCGCCGCCTTGGCGGCCCAGCCAAGCGCCGGACTCGTGCGGGCGGCCTCCTCGGCATAGGCGCTGGCGCGCGCAAAATCTTCGCTTCGCTGCGCCTCGACAAAGAGACCATGCAAGCCGAGCGCCTTGGTGTCGGCGCGACCCGCCATGGTGCGGAAGGCGCGATCGGCAGCGTCGTGATTGCCATCGAGTTGCGCCGTCTGGGCGGTGAGGAGAAGCGCCAGCGGCTCGGCCGGGGCGATGCGGTTGACTTCGGCGGTGAATTTGCGTGCTGCGGCTATATCGCCGGCACCGACCGCGATGAGTCCGTGGGAGATCGCCAGATAGGCGCGCTCGCCGCGGCGGCGGTGCAGAAGGTTGAGGAACGCGAAGGGCGAGCGCAGGACGGCGCGCAGCGAGGTCCAGAGCAAAATGAGGATCGCGGTTGCCGCGAACACGGCCGCCGCCAAGACCATGAGCGACGTTTCGATGCGCCAGCCCTGCCAAGTGACGACCACATCGCCGGGACGGTCGGCGAGCCAAGCGGCGCCGAGCGATAATGCACCGACGATGAGGAAGAAAACGACGACTCGGATCATTGCGGCGGCGGCTTGGCGAGCGCCGCGAGCACGCCCGCAGCGATTTTCCGGCTGGCGGCAATGGCGGCCTCGCGGGCTTTCGCCTTTTTGACCCAACCGTCCGCCAGCGCGCGCGCGGCGGCGGGCAAGCGGGATAGCTCGTCCAGCGCGGCGGCGATGTCCCCATGTGCGGCGTCAGCAGCGGCGCGCGCGACGATTGGCGCAGGATCATTGCCCGGCGCAGCCGCAATGGGCGTGACGCGAACCAGCTTTTGCGCATTGGCCTCGAGCCGCCCGAGGAACGAGGCTTCATGGGGCGCGGCGCCGGAAGTGCGCAGCAACGCCGGCGCGAGCGTCCGCAGCTCGCGCGCCAACGCCGCTACGCTTGGCAGCCCGTCAGTTGCGAACGGCGCGAGCGGTGCCAGCTCGCTCTCACCGCCTCCGAGAGCTTTGACTGCGGCAAGTTCGGCCGCGTAGGGGACCCCGCGTTCGACCGCAGCCCGCAGCGCCTCGACGGCGATCGTCAGACGCGCGGCGTGGTCGCCGACGCTTGCCGGGTGTCGCGCCATTTGGCCGGACAACGCTTTCACCGCGCGTTCAAGCGCTGCGATACGGGCCGCCAACGCATCAACCTCGCTGCGCGAAACGCCCGCCTGTGTCGCGTTTTTCGCGGCCGCACTCGCGGCGGCGTCGGCATGCGCGAGAGCCGTGCGGGCGATCACGGCGATGTCGTCGGCACGGCGATTGAGGATCGCGAGTGAATTGCCGAGCGCTTTGGTCATCGCCTCCGCCGCGGCAATACGCGCGGCAGAGGCAATCGGCGGCTGTGCCGCCAACGCCGCCTCGATCTTGGCAAGCCGCGCCGAGATTTCCTTCGGAACAGCGGCCTCGGATGGCGGAACGCCAAGCGGCTTGCCGCCGCGCGGCGGCACCACACCGGCAATCCAGAGCCCGGCGAACACCGCGGCCGTGGCGATCACGCCGAACGCAGCGCCGATGGCGTGAGCGCCTTGCGGTCGCGGCGCATAAGAGAAGTTTCCACGCGTATTTTCTTCGCCCCGCGCTTTTTCCGGCGCCACGCCGTCGCCAGGCGGCTCCTCGCCGCCGCCTTTCGCCGCAGGCTTTTCGCTTGCCACTTCCCTCGCCGTCAGGTCGATGGTCGGCGGCCGTCGGCGTGGCGCGTTCTCGGGCTCGCTCGTCATCCACGCTCCTGGCGAGCGGCCGATTCGAGATGCCGCTCACTGCTCCGGCATAGTACGAGGCAACGACATCGGCAACAGATCGGCCATTGCGGCCGAATGGCGCCGCTGCACTTCAGGCCTCCGGGATAAGCGCAATCAAAGCAGCCTCCGTCGGCTGTGCGGCGATGCGAACGTCGGCCGCGCCGGCCTCCGCCAACGGCTCTGCCACTCGAGCGGAAAGACAAAAATGCTTGGGACGCTGCAGCGCCGCCGCGTGCAAGCTGGCCGCGCGTGCCGCATTCACATAAGCTTCGGCGCTGCGGCGGGAAAAGTGCAGCACGCCGTCAAGGCCTTCTGCCAGCACCTTCGCCGCGGCGGGCGGAAAATCGGTAGCCGCGACCGCCCGGTAGACGACCGCCGTGTGGACCAGAAAGCCGCAAGCGGCCAGATCGCCGGCAAGATCGCCCGAACGCTCCGCCGCGGCAAGATAAAGCAGCGGCGCGGCGCAGTGCCTGAGGCGTTCGGTGACGAGGCGCGCGAGAGCGCGCACGTCACCGCCTGCGGAAGTCACCTCGGCAAAGCCGATCTCGCGCATAGCTCGGGCGCTTCGCTCCCCGACGGCGAAAACGGGCAGGAGGCGTAGCGACGCGAAACTCTGCTGTGCCGCGATCGCCGGCGCGGCCTTGGCGCTGGTCACGAGGATCGCCGCCCACCGGCCGCCGCCAATCTCCGAGGCGGCGACGGTCTCGATGCCCAGCAGCGGGGCGGCAACAACAGTGTGGCCACGCCCGCGCAAGCGCGCGGCGGTGCGCTCCGCCTCGGGTCTCGGTCGCGTCACCAGAAGGCGCACGCTCAGATCCGCAGCGACGCGAAAAAATCGACGCCTGCGCGTTTCTGCAGTTCGCGACCGGCGTCGGCACCAAGCGCCGCGGCGTCCTCGCGGCGTCCCTGTCGGAGGACTTCGAAGGCCTCGCCGCCGTCGGGCGTGGCGATCATGCCGCGGAAGCGCAACATTCCGCCGCTCACGCTCGCATGGCCGCCGATCGGCGTGCGGCAGGAGCCGTCGAGCACGGCGAGGAAGGCGCGCTCGGCAGCGAGCGCTGATGCGGTGTCGGCATCGTCTATCTTGGCGACAAGCGCCAGTGTGGCGGGGTCGTCCGTGCGCGTCTCGATCGCGATTGCGCCCTGGCCGATTGCCGGGAGGAACTCGTCGGGATCGAGAATGGCAGTCGCGACAGCGACCAGACCGAGCCGTTTCAAGCCGGCGACCGCGAGCAGCGTCGCATCCACCTCGCCGGCGTCAAGCTTGCGCAGCCGCGTCTCCACATTGCCGCGCAATGTGACGACGGCAAGATCGGGTCGCGACCGCTTGACGAACGCCTGCCGCCGCAGCGAGGCGGTACCGACCACGGCGCCGACGGGGAGATCGCGCAATGCCTTCGCCTTGCGGCTGATGAAGGCGTCACGCGCATCCTCGCGCGGCAGCACGGCCGAGAGCGCGAGGCCTGCCGGCAGCACGGTCGGCACATCCTTCGCCGAATGCACGGCGACGTCGATAGCGCCCGAAAGAAGCGCTTCCTCGATTTCCTTCGTGAACAATCCCTTGCCGCCGGCTTCGGCGAGCGGCCGGTCCTGAATGGCGTCGCCCGAAGTGCGAATCACCTTGATCTCGATCCGCTCCGCGTCGAATCCTGCCGCGGCCAGGCGGCTCTTTACTTCGCGCGCCTGCGCCAAAGCCAGCGGCGAGCCGCGCGAGCCGACGCGCAGGATGGAGCCTTTCGCCGAGAATTGTGTCATGCGCTTTCGAGTGCAAGGCCGCTGTCGTTGCAAGGAGCGGAACGAAGCGTCGGATCGCTTCGCTTGCGGTAACGACCCATAAGTAGTCATTAGGGTCTAGACTCACAAAATGAAATGGCTCAACCAGCGATATTGGATGCGCTTCGCCGGGCTGCCGCCTGTGCAGTCGCGAAGCGCGACGACTTCGTTGGAGCGGTCGATCAAGCCGGCCTCATTTTGTGAGCTTTGACGTTAATACGGCCATGGTCATCCTCGGCATCGAGACGACCTGCGACGAGACCGGCGCGGCCCTGGTGGAGCGCGCCGGCGGCGAGGAGCGCGGCCGCATTCTTTCCAACGTCGTGCTGTCGCAGATCAACGAGCATGCCGCCTTCGGCGGCGTGGTGCCCGAAATCGCCGCCCGCGCCCACGTCGAGGCGCTTGACCACATCATCGCCAAGGCGATGGGCGAGGCGGGTTATTCCTTTTCCGCCCTCGACGGCATCGCCGCCGCGGCCGGTCCGGGGCTGATCGGCGGGCTCATCGTCGGGCTGACCATGGCCAAGGCGGTTGCGCTCGTGCACAACAAGCCGCTGATCGCCGTTAATCACCTGGAAGCGCATGCACTCACCGCCCGGCTCACCGACGCAACGCCGTTTCCCTATTGCCTCTTTCTCGCGTCCGGCGGCCATACGCAGATTCTCGGCGTGCGCGGCGTGGGCGATTATCTGCGCCTCGGCACCACGGTCGACGACGCCATCGGCGAAGCGTTCGACAAGACCGCTAAGCTTCTCGGGCTCGGCTATCCGGGCGGGCCGCTGGTGGAGAAAGAGGCGGCGCGCGGCGACCCCAAACGATTCTTGCTGCCGCGGCCGATGGCCGGCCGTCATGACGCCGATTTTTCGCTCTCGGGCCTGAAGACCGCATTGCGCCTCGAAGCGGAGAAGGTGGCGCCGTTGAGCGATCAGGACGTCGCCGACCTTTGCGCCTCGTTCCAGCAAGCGGTGGTCGATATGGCCATGGATCGGCTGCGCAAAGGGCTGAAATTGTTCCGCACGCATGTGGGCAAGCCGACCGCGCTCGTTTGCGCCGGCGGCGTGGCGGCAAATCAGGCGATCCGCAAGGTCCTGCACCGCATCGCCTTCGAAGTCGGCACCAGCCTGGTGGCCCCGGCGCCCGCCCTGTGCACCGACAACGGTGCCATCATCGCCTGGGCCGGCGCCGAGCGGCTGGCGCTGGGCTTGACCGACGGGCTCGACGCCGCGCCGCGCGCGCGCTGGCCGGTCGAGATGACGAAGCCGGCCGGCAGGGTTGCGGCGCGATCGCACATTCCGCCATCCTGAAGGGCAAACTCAGCGAGCTTCGAAGGGCGACGGCGCGGCATCGTTGTCCGACGAAACCCGTATCTCGCCGAGATTGACGCTGGCGCCGAGGCTGGTCTCGACGACCTTCCTGGTTCCGGCCTTGGCGGTGATTTCCACGATATAGATGCCGGAATTTTCGTCCAGCCGATCGAACTTGAAGTCGCCGTAGTTGTCGCTCGTCGTTTCGGCGACGATGCGGTCGTCCTTGCGCAGCCGCACTGCCGCTCCTTCGACACAGTCCACGACTTTGCCGCTTTTGGCGGAAATCGTGCCGCCGATGAAGCACTTCGAGTAGCGCCAAAGATTGCGATAGTAGACCCGCGGCCGCGTGTTCAGCTCCGGCTTGAGGACTTCGAGCGTCTGTTCGGCCGCCAGGCGCTGCATCTCGTCGTCGTCGACCTTGATCGCCTGCATGGCGCCGGTCGGGCAGGAAAGCTGCCCGCGGGTCTGTTCCCAGCCCTGATCGACGAGATGCGCGTCGAAGGGCCACGCCTGCGGAAGCTCGAGTTTCTCATTCCACCAGATGTGGCCGTAGGGGCACGCAGCGACCAGATCCTTGCGCCCCTTTGCCTTGGCCGGATCGATGAGGACGATGCCGTCGTCGCGCTTTTTCACCGCGCCGCCGCCCTTAGCGACACAGGGCGCGTCGTCGCAATGGTTGCACATGGTCGGCACGTAGGCGACATCGACCATCGGCGCCTGCCCGCGCTCCTTCTGCAGGATGTTGATCCACTTGTGACCGTGCTTCGGCATCGGCGCCGCATAGCCCGGCCAGTCGTTGCCGATGTATTCGTCCATGATCGCCAAGGTGCACAGGTTGCAGTTCGTGCACTCGGCGACATCGATGATCATGTTCCATTTTTTCATTGTCTTCTCTAACCGTTCCGGCGCATCGCCCGCGGGCAGTCCTCACTTCGGGATGCGCGGCACGACAAGATGGAACAGCTTCAACGAAGCGCCGTTGGCCCGGATGCTCGCAGTCTCCGACGGCCCCAGATAGATGCCCGCACCCTTTTCCACGGCGTAATCCGTTCCGTTGAGCCGGATCGTTCCCTTGCCGTCCATGAGATAGATGAGCTGATGATTGTCCGACGCAGCCGGCGCGAACGACTCGGCTGATTTGAGAAACCGCAGCGAGCCCTGCACGTTGCGCGCTCCGCACAGTGCTTCGGTCAGCACTTCGGCGACCTCTCCCTGGCCGGTGGATTTTTTTCGCGGCAGCGTATTGGTATCGATGAACGTCAGCGTCATGATCGTGTTCCTTCGCTCGGGCGGGCGGCGTCAGCTTTGAACCCAGACGCGGCCGTCCTTGCGCTCCCAGCGCAGATCGGCGTCGGTCCCTTCCAGGATCGTCGTCTTGAAGCGATTGGGCGCCTGGAATTCGAAATAGAACAGCGGCTCGGTGGCGCGCAGTCGGTGCTTCTCCTCGGCCGGAATGAAGACAAGGTCGCCCGGCCCGACCGGCCGTACGCCGTCGTCCGATTCCACCGTCGCCTTGCCGTCGATGATGAAATAGAAGTGCTCGCAGTTCTCGTGCAGGTGCAACGGCGAAGCCGCGTCCTTCTTGTAGTGCATCACGCCGGCGAGCATGTCGTCGATGTTGGCGAGCTCTTTATTGACGAAGAAAATTCGCTCGCGCGCGGCCTTGGCGTCGATCAGCGACGGCAGCTCGCCTTCCTTGAAAACGTAAGCCATGAGGCGTTCTCCTTCGGTTGTTGCGGCGCGACCGATTCGCGACTGCCGGCCGCGGATGTTGAGGTCGATCGTCACTTCGCCAGCGCCGGCTCGGCTTCGATGCGCTCGATCCGTGTCTTGCTTGTGGCGCGGGCGAACGCTTCCGAGATATGCTCCGTCTTACCGTCCCACGGCTCGATCTGCACCAGCGCGTGTGCGCCGGAAAGCGAATGTGTTGATTTGGTCTGCGAGCGCGACGGCGTCAACAGATTGATCACGCCGCCGCGGTCGACCGAACGGCCGGGCTCGCCCATGGGCGCGTAGAGCGCCGAGGATTCGTAGCTGCTGGCGACGCCGCGCGGCAGCCGCTGCGTCGGCAGCGCCGCGCAGATCACCGCGCCGCGGTCGTTGTGGACCTTGACCAGATCGTGCCGCTTGATGCCGCGCGCCGCCGCGTCCTCGGCATTCATGCGCACGATCCAGTAGTACCAGTCCTTTACCTTGACAGAT
>JAKAPE010000080.1 GCA_021811945.1 Pseudomonadota bacterium
TCCCCCGAAATCAAAGGCGAAGACCTGGGCGCCGGCATAGCGGCGAAACTGCAGCGCCATCAGCGCAAGCAGCACGCTCTTGCCGGCGCCTGTCGGGCCGACAATGAGGGTGTGCCCGACATCACCGACATGAAGGCTGAACCGGAACGGCGTCGAGCCCTCCGTCTTGGCGAAGAACAGCGGCGGCGCCTGGAAGTGCTCATCCCGTTCCGGCCCTGCCCAGACCGCCGAGAACGGCATCATGTGCGCGAGATTGAGCGTCGAGACCGGCGGTTGCCGGACATTGGCGTAGACATGCCCCGGCAGGCTGCCGAGCCATGCCTCGACCGCGTTAACGCCTTCGCGCATGCAGGTGAAGTCGCGGCCCTGGATCGTCTTCTCGACCAGACGCAGGCGCTCGTCGGCGGTTCGGGCGTCCTCGTTCCAGACCGTCACCGTCGTCGTGACATAGGCTTCACCGACGAGATCGGTGCCGAGCTCCTGCAATGCGGCGTCGGCGTCGAGCGCCTTGTTGGCGGCGTCGGAGTCCATCAGCACCGACGCCTCGTTGGTCATGACCTCCTTGAGGATCGCCATGATGCTCTTGCGCTTGGCGAACCACTGCCGGCGGATTTTGGCGAGAAGCCTGGTGGCGTCGGTCTTGTCGAGGCAGAGGGCGCGTGTCACCCAGCGATACGGGAAGGCCAAGCGATTGAGGTCGTCGAGCAGGCCGGGCCAGGTCTGCGACGGGAAACCCATGACGGTAAGTGTGCGGAGATGCGCGCGGCCGAGCCGCGGCTCGAGGCCGCCGGTCAGATCCTCATCCACCAGAACGGCGTCGAGATACATCGGCGTCTCGGGCACGCGCACGCGCTGGCGCCGCGTCGAGATGCAGGAGTGCAGGTAGGTCAGCGTCTCGCCGTCATCGAGCCATTCCGCTTCGGGCATGAAGCCTTCGAGCAGCGCGAGCACGCGGTCGGTGCGGTCGATGAACCCATCGAGCGTCGCGCGCCGGTCGCTGCCGGCTTGCGCTCGGTTCTCATAGAGCCAGGCCTCGGCGCGCGCGGCGTCATCGGCTGGCGGCAGCCACAGCAGCGTCAGGAAGTACCGGCTCTCGAAATGCGCGCCTTCCTCTTCGAACTGCGCGCGGCGCTCGGCGTCGACCAGCGCCGAGACCGGATCGGGAAACTCGCTCAAGGGATAGGTGAACGCCGGCTCGCGCTGGGCTTCGATGAAGACGGCCCAACCGGAGCCGAGGCGGCGCAGCGCGTTGTTGAGGCGTGAGGTGATGGCGACGAGCTCGGCTGGCGTGGAGGAGTCGAGATCGGGTCCGCGGAAGCGCGCCGTGCGCTGAAACGAGCCATCCTTGTTGAGGACCACGCCCTTCGCCGCCAGTGCCGCCCACGGCAGGAAGTCGGCGAGGCCGTGGCTGTGCTTGCGATATTCGGCGAGGTTCATCATCACTGAGCCTCACGCGACCATGTGCTGCGGATAGCGGAGATGCCGCCGCACGACATCGACAAAAGCCGGATCGCGCTTCGCAGCCCAGACAGCGGCGAGATGGCCGACGAGCCAGATGAGGCCGCCCGCAATCCAGAGGCGAAGGCCGAGGCCGATAGCTGCGGCAAGCGTGCCGTTGACGATCGCGACTGCGCGGGGGGCGCCGCCCAGCAGGATCGGCTCGGTCAGCGCACGGTGGACGGGCGCATAGAAACCTGTGATGGCCGCGTCCTGCTCCATCACACCAGCACCCCGCCGCCGAATTGGAAGAAGCTCAGGAAGAAGCTTGATGCGGCAAATGCGATCGACAGGCCGAAGACGATTTGGATCAGACGCCGGAAGCCGCCGGCGGTCTCGCCGAAGGCGAGCGTCAGGCCGGTCACGATGATGATGATGACCGAGATGACTTTCGCGACCGGCCCTTGGATCGAGTCGAGGATCTGCTGGAGCGGCTGTTCCCAAGGCATGTTCGAGCCAGCGGCATAAGCCGGTGCTGTGACGAGTACGAAGAAGACGAAGCCCGAGGCGGCGACGAGTTCGCGGCGGATGGGGTTGAGCAGCATTCACGGTTCTCCTGCGGGGGTGAGGACGTAGTCGCCGGTGGGTGAGAGGCCCTTCACCATCGCGAGCTCGGCGAGCCGGCGCGCGGAGCCGCGGCCGGCGAGGACCGCGATGAGGTCGATCGTCTCCGCGATGAGGGCGCGCGGGACGGTGACCACGGCTTCCTGGATGAGCTGCTCGAGGCGGCGCAACGCGCCGATCGCCGAGCCGGCATGCAGCGTGCCGATACCGCCTGGGTGGCCAGTGCCCCATGCCTTGAGGAGATCGAGCGCCTCGGCGCCGCGCACCTCGCCGATTGGGATGCGATCGGGCCGAAGCCGCAGCGACGACCGGACGAGGTCGGAGAGAGAAGCCGCACCGTCCTTCGTCCGCAGCGCAACCAGGTTCGGCGCAGCACACTGCAGCTCGCGCGTATCCTCGATCAGTACGATGCGGTCGCCGGTCTTGGCGACCTCGGCGAGGATCGCGTTGACGAGCGTCGTCTTGCCGGTCGAGGTGCCGCCGGCGACGAGCACGTTCTTGCGCTCGCGGACTGCGATACGCAGCAGCTCGGCCTGCGTCGCCGACATGATGCCGGCTTCGACATAGTCGGCGAGCGTGTAGACCGCGACGGCTGGCCGCCGGATCGCAAAGCACGGTGCGGCCACGACCGGAGGGACTAGCCCCTCGAACCGCTCCCCGCTTTCCGGTAACTCGGCCGAGACGCGTGGACTGTTCGCATGGACCTCGACACCGACATGGTGCGCGACCAGCCGGACGATCCGCTCGGCGTCCGCGGGCGTCACGCGGCGGCCGGTATCTTCAAGGCCTCCCGAGAGCCGGTCGATCCACAGGCGGCCATCGGGATTGAGCATCACCTCGACAATGCCGGGATCTTCGAGATAATCGGAGATCGCTGAGCCCAGCGCGGTGCGCAGCATGCGCGCCCCGCGGGCGAAGACTTCGGACCGGAGAGAGATTGTCGTCACATGAGCCCCGCAAGCTCGCCTCAACTCAGAGGCGGATGTCAGCGGGGTTGATTAGAAAAGGCCGGAAATGGGTCTTCGCAACAACGAAGATGAGGCAGGAGGGCTGTGGGATAGAAAGACAAGTCGTCGGCAGGATCTGCAGCCAGGAACACGACTGTTCAGTGATGGGCTGGCTGAGTTTAGCAATTGGGTTGGAAGGCAGAGATAGAACGACGCTAGTCGGTACCAACAACTTTCGGCCATTCTTACTGACACCCTCGAACGCTTAGCCGGGCGGCGTCTCCGCCGGTAGCAAGATTGCTTGCCAATCGATCGCAACCAGGTCGTTCAGTTCAATAGACGCTTCAAAGTTCCGCAGGACAGCGTGCTTTGGACAAATCTCGACGGCGCAGGCTATGAGTTGCCGCGCACGGGTGAAATCACCCGCTGCGCGGTTTTGCTCCGCCAGCATCAATGTGAAAGCTGCTTCAAGTATCCGCCCCAGCTTCAAGGTGTTGGCGTGATGGCGTTCACGGAAATAGCTTGCGTAAAGCTCCTCCATCGCACGCAAGGGCCAGTCCGGATTTTGGCCTGTCACCAAATGCGCTGCCAGACTGATAGTGGAAGGTGTCTCAAAATCACTCTTATATGTCTCAATAAGCTTCGGATACCCCGCGCTGCGGAAATCCTCGGAAGCCACGAAGTTGAAGATGAAATGGAGGGCCAGCATCGGGAGGCGCTGGGCGGGCTTTGCTAGACCCGGAACGAGTGCTTCGATCTTTGTCAGCACTGGCCGGATGTCCGTTAGCGTCGCTGAGGGCTGCAACAAACGCGTGACGAGTTGTCCAATGAAAGCGGCGAGATATTGCTGGGCTGTGGTCGCATCGAAACCTTGAGGATTGCCGATCCAATGTTGGGGCGCCATCTGCATGGTCAGCTTTCCCGGCAAATCCTTCATCCAGTCGAATTCTTCTGTTTCCGTCTTCGGCGCGCGCGCCACAAATGTCTCGATGACGTGACGCGCCACACGTGCCAGGCCCGCAAAGGTCAAGGTCGGCTCTCCATCGACTGTCATGGTCTCATGGAACCCCTCGATCCCGACGAGAAGGCGCGGAATATCCGCGAGATGATGGACGTACCTTGAGCGGATTGAATAAGCTCGCCGCAGTGCTATCGAAAGATCGGGGCGACTAATGGCACCGGCGGCCTTCTCCGCTTCCTCGCGGAAGAAGTGTGGGCCAACATGAGCAAGGGCGAACTCACGGAAGCGCCTCGCGATCGCCACGTGCTCATTGGCGAGGACGGCGGTGCGCACCTTGTCTACGGTGGACTCGGGGGTCTCTCCAAGAGCTTCGTCAATACGCCGCCGCTTCTCCTGATCGTAATCATCCCACGCTGGCTCAAATCCATCGAAGTTCTGCGCGAGGGATTCTATCGACATCACAAAGAGCGCATAGGCGAGATTCACGTCATCCGAGATACGATGCGCGCCGATGACATAGCGCCGAATTGCCCGCATGGCGCCTTCGTAGCTCTTGCGCTCGAGCGCTACGAGATCCGCCACAAAACGTTGAAGGTGATCAGAGTCGCTCGGCTGCCAGTTCACGGCGCGATCAAACATTCGGGGTACGTATTTCTGCGGCACCAAGTCTGCGCCGAGGCTAGGACGTTCGTTCGCCACTAGACGACGTGCGAGGTCGAGATCCGTTGTGCAGGTGATGCTCAGGGCAAACGAAACGACGGCCGCGAAGTCGTTGATCAGCGTTTCTCCGCCTGTCGCGATGATTTCGCCGGAATACGGACCGCCGGGCAGCTTTTGGATGCGTTCAATGATCTCGCAGGTGAGCGCTCCCAGACCGTGCACCCCGACGACAGGTTGGAGTGAGCCGACTTGCGTCTCGATTCGGTCGTCCCGAAAAACCCGGTAGTTCGTATAATATATCGCGCGCCGGAGTGTCTCATACGCTTCGTGCTTGAAGAACTTGCCAGTGCTGATCTGTAACATCCTGGTGAGGTCCCGAGGTATAACTTCAATTTCACTGCGTTTAGCGGCGTTTGCCGGTGGCGCTTCCGCTGCGCGAGCCCAGCAGGCACGAGGGCGGCCCCCCTTGCGAGAAGGTCACCTGTTGCGTTTCAGCGACCGGAGACGATCTGATTCGGTAATCTGATAAACTCGTCGTCTGTCCCGTCGTGCGGAAGAAATGTCCGGCGTGCCTCATCCGGCATTGGCGTGATCTCAACGAGCTCGCCGTCGCCGATGTTGACGAGGGAATGCTTGTCAAGAACGCAGTCGCCGGAGATCAGCCACCCGCGTACAGGAATGTGGTCGTGATGCGCAAAGCACCAACGATTCACGTTGTCATGACACTTCCCGCGCTCGCCGACGAAGTCACCGGACTCGGCCGCCGTAATCGTGCGTACTACTCGATCCTCCCGGCGTCTAAACCGAAGGGTCAAGCTTTCGACCAGCTCGCGCAGACGCGTCTCGAGGCGAATATCTCGGATCTGGTACTCTTCGCCGTGCTCTTTCGCGACGAATTCCTTGTATGCCCCGAACAGTCCGGTCGGCAGCTTGTTGATTGCCAGAGGATTGTGGACCGTCGACAGAACCAATTTTTCCTCATGCATGTGGCGCTGGTGCGCCTGAATCACTGCGCTCACGCCAGCGAAAATTGGGGTAAGAAAATTCGCTGTTTCGACCTCTTTCCCGCTAGCCTTGCGGACGGCAAAGCGAGGTACGTTTTGAGGGGGGCCATCGATCCTGCCGTCACGTGTTATCGGCACAGCCAAAGGGCCAATGGGAAACACGGCTTCCATCGAAAGCGGATACTGGCTGATGCCGTTTCCGTCGGGGTCAAAATCCGACAGGCGGCAGATATTTACCGCGATCACCGCGCAGTCGTTGGCGCCGATGATGCCTTTCGCTCGATACTCGTCAAACTTGAGCCGCTTATCAGCTATCGCAGACGTGCACCGCAGAACGCGCTCATCGTTGGGCTTCGCTTTTACGCGGATTTCTCCGCCTGGCACCGGGGACTCAAGATAGTCGGCCGGAATGCCTTGCGGGCCTGGCACAACCGCCTCGATCCAGATCGTCCGGCCTGCGTGCTCAACCCGAAAGTCGGGGCCGTGTTGCCCAGCGGGTTTGGCGACACCTTTCGGCTCGTAGCCCTGCGCTCGAAGGTGGCGATAGAGCATCGCTTCCCATATGCACGACCACAATTTGCCTTCGTCGCCAGTTTCGACTTCGTCGACGAGATGTGGCGGTCCAATATTGGCTTCGACGTACTCGGCCAGCAGTTGGCCGAAGTGATTCGGCGCGATCTCGTTGTTCGGAAATCGGCGTTCAAGCACAGCGGCGATTCGCGGATGGTGATCGGGCGAGGCGCTCATGGCTATGCCCGCTTGACAAAGAGAGTTTCGACCAACTCTCCCGGCTGTAGCCGCTGAGAAGCGCCCGACTGTGTGCGAATGACGTTCCGCTTCTCGAGCAGAAATTCGGCCGACAAATCGTCACTGCTGCAAAGCTGCAAGCGATGTGGAAACCTTGCATCCTTTACGAAATAGGCAATCGCCGCCTCCGGGCTCGTTTCGCCCGGTAGTGACCAGTCATCCTTCTCGTCGGATTTATACCGCGGTGTCATTCTCTTCAGCGTGTACCAGTGGACCTGGTTTGACGGGCCGCCGTCGGTCGGCGGCCGCCGCGTCAAGATCGCCAGCGCTTGTTCAAGTGAGCGCTTCGCTTCTGAAAGCCGGACGATGTCCGCCTCCGTGTTATCTTCCCTGAGGCTACCCCAGCTCATAGATCCCGTCCGCATCTCGCCGGATTTCAGCATCTCGAGTTGGCGGGAGATGTCCTCATGCTGGCGCAAAAAATCCATCGCGGTTTCCAACACGACCGTCACTGGCCCCGGAACTTCGTTTTCGCCAGACTCCCATCGGCGCACGGTACGGCCGTCGCCCATGCGCACCATCATCGCCAAACCTTCGGCGCTGAGCCCAAGCACCCGTCGTGCGGCCTTCAGCTCGTCTCGCGTCCTCACTAACTGAGGGATTGCTGTCATCGTCACCACCACCACGCGCATAGGACAAAACGCCCTAGCTTTAATATAGGACGATCTGTCCTAGGAATCCAGTGCGATATGGCAGAGTCCTCGCTTATTCGGCACTCCAAAGCTGCCGTTCTGCTTTCGGGGCCAGACCTCAAGCGGCTGGGACGTCAGGTCCTCCTTCTGCGGTGGCCTCAATATCGCGAGTAACTTCGTCGGCAAGCTTACGACCGCGCGCGAGCCGGCGCCCGAGCGCCTCGACAAAGCCTTCATATCGTTCGCGGCCCTTGGTCTGTGCCGCGGCCAGCGCCGTGTCCGGTAGCGGCGGCGTGCTGGTCAACCAGAAGCGTACGAACACCGCGAGCGCCTCGTTGGAGATCGTCACGTGGCGCTCGATGATCTCCATCTGCCGGGTCATGCGGTCGAGCCGACGCGCCAGCGCGGCTTCGAGCCGATCGGCGCCATCTGGCGACAAGTGGGACGCGAGCGCCGCCTCGACGACCAGCGCCTGCGGTACGCGCTTTCGCGCTGCGTAGTCCGCGAGCTTCGTGGCGAGGTCGGGCGGCAGGCGAAATGTGTGCTTGGTCCGCATGACTACATCCGCATGTCGTCGTCGGGATCGAGCGACACTTGGCGGGCGACTCCACCGAAGGCCCGCTGCATGGTGCTCTGGCGCTGAACTTCGTCGTCGGGCTCATCCTCGACCGGTTCGAACTCCTGGACCGGCCTCCGCGGCTCGGGCGCGATCTCCTCATGTTCGGGCAGTTCCGGCTCGCGCCGAATGCCGGCGTTGGCCGGGTCCTCGGTATCTGAACCTTTCTCGGCTGTGATCACCCGCCCCGTCCAGTTGGCGTCTTGAGGGGAGACACGACTTTGAGCGGTAAGCGTGGGTTTTTGTGCCATCAGGTTCGGCGGCGGCAGGATGCGCGCCGCCAGCTCGGAATCCTCGTAGTAGCGCGCCTTCTTCGCGCGAATAGGCGGGCAGCCCGACACCATGACGATCTCGTCTTCCGGGGGGAGCTGCATGATTTCTCCGGACGTGAGCAACGGCCGCGCGGTTTCCTGACGCGAGATCATCAGATGACCAAGCCAGGGGCTGAGCCGGCTGCCGGCATAATTCTTCATGGCGCGCAATTCGGTCGCCATGCCGAGCGCGTCGGAGACGCGTTTCGCCGTGCGCTCGTCATTGGTGGCGAAGCTCACACGGACATGACAATTGTCGAGAATGGAATTGTTCTGGCCGTAGGCCTTCTCGATCTGGTTCAGGCTCTGGGCGATCAGGAAGCTCTTGAGCCCGTAGCCCGCCATGAAGGCCAGCGCGCTCTCGAAGAAGTCGAGGCGCCCGAGCGCGGGGAATTCATCGAGCATCAGGAGCAGGCGCTGCCGTCGGCGTTTCGAGGCCAGCTCCTCCGTGAGCCTTCGGCCGATCTGGTTGAGGATCAACCGGACGAGCGGCTTGGTACGGCTGATGTCGGACGGCGGCACCACGAGGTAGAGCGTCACGGGCCGCTCCGCTTCGACCAGATCGTGGATGCGCCAATCGCAGCGCCGAGTGACCGCAGCCACGACCGGGTCACGATAGAGTCCAAGGAAGGACATCGCGGTGGAGAGCACGCCGGAGCGCTCGTTCTCGCTCTTGTTCAGGAGCTCTCGCGCGGCGCTGGCGACGACCGGATGCACGCGCTTCTCGCCGAGGTGCGGCGTGGTCATCATCGCCCGAAGGGTTTTCTCGATAGGCCGCTTCGGATCGGAGAGGAAGTTGGCGACGCCGGCGAGGGTCTTGTCCGGCTCGGCATAGAGGACGTGCAGGATCGTGCCGACGAGGAGCGAATGGCTGGTCTTCTCCCAATGATTCCGCTTCTCCAGCGCGCCCTCGGGATCGACGAGCACGTCGGCGATGTTCTGCACGTCGCGGACTTCCCGCTCGCCGCGGCGCACCTCGAGCAGCGGATTGTAGGCCGTGCTGTTGATGTTGGTCGGGTCGAACAAGAGGACGCGTCCGAATTGCGCGCGCCAGCCGGCGGTCAGGCCCCAGTTCTCGCCTTTGATGTCGTGCACGATCGCCGAGCCCGGCCAGGTGAGCAGCGTCGGGACGACGAGGCCGACGCCCTTGCCGCTTCGGGTCGGCGCGAAGCACAGGACATGCTCGGGACCGTGGTGGCGGAGATAGGCGCCGCGCCAGCGCCCGAGGAGCACACCATCGGGATGGAGCAGTCCGGCCTTGCGAAGTTCGCGCGCTTCGGCCCAGCGGGCGGAACCGTAGGTCGTGACCTTCTTCACTTCCCGGGCGCGCCAAACCGACATGCCCACCGCAACGGCGAACGCGGCGACGCCGCCCGAAGCCGCGATGAATCCGCCAGTGACAAAAGTCTCGTGTGCGTAGGCGTCGTAGGCAAACCACCACCAGAAGAAGGCAAGCGGCTGGTAGACCGGCCAGCCCAATAGACTGAACCATGGCGGACCTAGCTGCGCCTGAAATGCGAGCTGCCACCCTGTCCACTCCGTCGCCGCCCAGACGAAGCCGAGCACGGTGGCGCAGACGAGCAGGATCTGGAGCCAGAGGATCTTTGTCGGGTTCATCGCGAGACCAGTTCAGATGCGCGCCGCGCAACGGATGCAAGCCCGAACATGAGAGCATCGGACGCGCGGACATGCTGGCGTAGCAATCGGACGATCCGTGTTGGTCTCGTCATAGGCCGAGGCCTCGCTTCCGGCCGAAACTCCAGTCGACATTGCCGCCTGGCGCGATGATGCCGCGAACCTCACGGCCGAGTTCCTTCTCCAGCGCCGGACGCCACGGCACGAGCTGGAAGCCCAGACCATCGTCGACCATGGCGAAGCGGCCCGAAGCGAGCGTCACCCGCTGCCGATAGACGCCCGCAACGTGCCCCCCTTCGGTGCCAGGCTGATACGCGAGTCCTGTCTCGGCCGACAGCTTCCCCGCGGCGTCTTCCAGTTCCTGACGTCGCAGCGTAGCGAGGAGATCGCGCGCGAAGACGGCACGCTGTCCTTGTCGGCGCGCGAGCCCTTCCTCGGCGAGATGATCGATACGCGCCTCCATGGCGTCGCGCACCTCGGCGCCGAATCCACCACCGCTCAGCGGCGGGTCCTTGGCGAGGAGCTGGCGGTCGAGCCACGTCGCGCCGGACGCAGTCACCTGCGTCTCGATCGAAAGATCGGAGCGGGTTGCGAGCGACAAGCGACGCCGACCGCTCGCGTCGTCGTAGACCCGCGCCTCGACGATCGAGCCGACGGGCGCATCGCCGGTTAGCTCGATGTCATTGAACCGGAGATGGTGCGTGCGTCCGTCGACGCCCGCGACGATCGCATAGGCCGATCCCTTGAGTTCGTCGTCGAGCCCTCGCTTGACGAGCTTGCCCAGCACCGGGTCGACGGGTTCCTCGCCGTGCAAAGCGAAGGTGCTGACGTCGGGCTCGTGCCCGCTGGTGCTCATGGCCTGGTGCATGGTCTTGATGATGTCGCCGCGGACGCCGAGCTGCCGGAGCGTCGGCTCAATGCCCGGCTTCAGCGTCCAGCAGCCGGGACCTACGGGATCGGCCAAGCCAAGGCGTTCGAGCTTGGCCGCGCGGCCGAGCAGCAAGCGGCGCAGGTCCGGGTCCTCGGCGTCTGGTCCGGGCCTCAAGTCGGCGACGCCGCCGCAATCGTCCGCGATGTCGCGCAATGCGCGGTCGAGGCTGGTCCAGCGCTCCGCGTCCACCTCGCGCTGGAGCGCGGTGCGGATCTCCTGCTCGCTGCGCGGGCCGAGTTCCAGCGTGACGCGTTCAGCGGCGCGGTCACGAAAACCGCGGCTGATGTACTCGCGGCTGATGACCAGGTCCCGACCGTCATCGGCGCGACCCCGGATGAGGACATGGATGTGTGGGTTATCCGTGTTCCAGTGATCCACCGCGACCCAGTCGAGCTTCGTGCCGAGATCCTTTTCGACATCGCGCATCAGCTCGCGGGTGAACGTCTTGAGGTCGCCGATCTTGGCCGCATCCTCGGGCGAGATGATGAATCGAAAATGGTGCCGATCGTCCTCGCACCGCTCGGCGAAGGCGGGCTCGTCGGCTGTGTCGGAGGCACCGTCGAACAGGCGCGCGTCCTCGCCGTCGCGTGTCACGCCCTCGCGCTTGAGGTAAGCGATGTGCTTGGGCAGCGGCGCCGAACGGAAGCGCGCGCCCTGATGGCGCACGACGCGCGCTTTCATCACCACGCGCCGGGCGTTCGATCGCAGCCGGATCGAGACCGCCGCCCGGCGGCCGCGGCCGAACCGGGACCGGCTCCGACCCTGGCTCGATCGGAAGCTGTTGCCGACATGCCCGGCCTTCTTCGCGGCCCGCATCACCTCGCCGATAAAAGTCTGCGGGCGCTTGGCGCCGCGATTGCCGTGCTGGATGCGCCCAGGCCTGACGCGCAGGTCGTCGTCGCGGCTCGTCATGGCCCCGCGCCCCGGGGTGATCCGAGGCGACGGCGGTCGGATGCTTGAAATCCTTGAACTATCTGGTGGAAGCGCCAGCAGGGGGTGTCGGCGGGGTCAGCAAATTCTCCAATCCAACCAACCACATGCGCCGGACCGAGGGCCGGCCTTTTCCCTTGCCGTCCGTGGGTTGGTCGCCTCCGCTCCCCGGCGCCCCTTGCCCATTCCATCCCCGCGCCCGCCAGGCCACGCTTCACGCTCCGCCAGCTCATCGCGAGGGTCCTCTCGATGACAGAGAGACGAACAGTCCGTGCGATGTCGGTGCAAGTGCCGTCCAATCCTGCACGGGACGAACATTCGACTTGCCGTAAACCGGCGGTCGTAAGGCCGTCATCCGCTCGGCCGGTGCGCCGGACCGCTGCACCGGAAAGAGCGATGCCGCGGTCCACGACCGGGCGATCGAGGCGAGCAGCGTCCCGCTGTCGGCCGCACCATTGCCGACGATGGGCGCGAGCCTGGCGAGATAAGCATGCGTTTCCGCCGGCAGCGGTCGGCCAGTCGTCAAATGGTCTTCCCAGCGCGCCGGCCCTGCATTGTAGGCCGCGAGGAAGCCGGGAGCGCCATAGCGGTCGAGCAGCTCTCGCAGATAGGCTGCGCCGGCGATGATGTTGTCGTGCGCGTCATAAGGATTGGCGCCGAGATGATAGCGTTTGCGCAGATCGACCCAGGTGCTCGGCATGATCTGCATGAGCCCCATCGCACCCTTCGGCGAGATCGCATGCGTCTCCGCGTCGCTCTCGGCGTGCATGACAGCCCAAATCCATGCCGCCGGAATGCCGAAGCGGCGCGAGGCTTCGGCGATGAATGTGGCAAAGGGTGCGACGGTCGATGGATCAGACAGGTGCGGCACAGTCGCCGGCCGCGCATGCACGGATGCGCTTGTCGTTGTCAGCGCGATTGCGACGGCAGAGGCGAGGATGACGGCGCGCAGGTGGCCAGCGTCGGACCCTGATCGACGGCAGGCTACCGGGAAGGAGGAAGAGGGGCGGCAGTGCGGGTGCGAAGAAGGTGTCGGCGAGAGCGCGAGCGGTCGCATCGTCAGCGCTCCCGGCGCGTCCAGATCGGATCGGCGCGGCCGATGATCGTGGTAGTGGGGAGAAGCCCGAAATAGCGGCCGTCGAAGGAGTCGGCAGACTTCCGGTTCATGAGGAAGACGTCGCCGGCGGGAATGCGCCGGCATCCCTGCCAGACGGGCAGCGGGCGGCCACGCGTGTCGCGCCCGAGTGCCGTGCCCATCGCGGTGCCATCGACCGAGATCACGCGCCCGGTTCGGCAGACGGTCTGCCCAGGGAGTGCGAGCACATGCTTCAGCATCGGCACGCCTTCGGGCAGGTAGCGGCGGCCTGCGAGAAACTGCGCGAGCGCCTGCGGCGGCACAACGACGGCAAGCTCACCGATGTGAAGCTTGCCAACCGAATGGATGGCGTAGAGGCCGATCGGCACACTGGCGCTGGCGTTCCATAGGAGCCTCGGCCGTGGCCGCACGAACGCGGGTCCCGTGGTGGCAAGCAGCGCAAGGAATGTCGCAAGCGCACAGAGCGGGCGCGTCATGGCGCGAGCCTCTGGCGTAGCAGCCAGGCGCGGTGCTGTGTTCCGGTGTAAGGGCGCGGTTCGAGGCCGGCGGTCAGACGGTTATGCAGATGCCGCCAATGATCGGGCGCCGCGTCAGCGGCATCGATGCCGAGCGCCTCGACAGCATCGATCACCTGCAGCACGCGCTCAACCTTGGGCCAGCCGCTGATCCGCAGCAGAATCTCACCGCCGGGACGGACGAAAGGCAGCGTCTGATAGGATTCGCCGCGGTCGATGGCGCGCACTATGTCGATGCGCGAGACGATCGTGCCGAAATCGTTGGATGCCCAGCGGACGAACGCGAAGACGTTGCCCGGCGCAAAGTGCAGGATGCGGCGGCGGCGATCGAGGATCGTCTCGCAGCAGTCATGGCCGAAGCGGATCCAGTGCTCGATGCGCCCTTCGAGCCAGGTCAGCTCGACGTCGGTGTGCAGCGGTTCGGCGTCAAGGCGCGGCGCGCGCCCCGTGTTGGGATCGGCTTTCACGGGCGGCCTCCATCGGTGTCGGGAAATTCGCGCGCGAGCAGGTCGCGCAGCATGTCGGCGACGGTGACGCCGCGCTGGAAGGCGGCGATCTTGATGCGTCCGCGGAGCGCCGGTGTGATGTCGACAGTGAGCCGGGCGGTGTAGAGGTCTGCGGCGACGCTGGCCGACGAGGATGGATCGGGGCTCCTGACCCAGCTCTCGGCGTCACGCGGTCGCGCTGCGAAACCACCGTTGCGGCCGCGCGCGGTCATGGCGCCAGCCTCTCGATTTCTGACGCCAGCGCCGCGATCTCGCGTGCAGCCAGTCCACTATCTTCGCGCTCGAACACGAGCTGACCGGTCTGTGCGGCCTCCGCGAAGATGATGCGCTGGCCGATCCGCGCCGCCAGCGCCGGCGGATCGTGTTCGGCGAGGCTCTGCGCGGTTTCGCGGGCGATAATGGTGCGCGCCGGACAGCGGTTGAGGACAAAGCGGGCGCCCAACGTGGGGCGGAAGACCCGCGCCTCGGCGATCAGCGTCAGCATCTCGGCGGACGCCCAGCCATCGAACGGTGCCGGCTGCGCCGGGATCAGCGGGCCGTCGATGACGATGTGATCGGAATGGCGGGCGAGCTCAGGCGCCTCACGATGCAGCGTGTCGCGCGCCAGGCCGATGACGCCGAATAGGCGGTCGAAGCGGCGGCGCGCGCGTTGCTCGGACCAATCGAGCGCCGAGCCTTGCGGATCGGCGTCGATCAGCGTGATCCGCTTTCCTTGCCGGGCCCATTGGCCGGCGAGATGCAGCGCGAGCGTCGTCTTGCCGACGCCGCCTTTCTGATTGAGCAGGGCGACGATCATCGCCTGCTCCCGTCGGCGGTTTTCCAACGATCGGCGTCGCGTCCAACATCAGAAGGGTTAGATTCTTCTTGGTTAGAGTCTAAGTTAGGCGGCTCCGAAGTGACGGTATTTCCGCTGGAAAATGCCTCTGCGGGTTCCTGATGGCACGCGATGCCGGTTCCCGATGGCACGCGCTTCGGGGTTCCTGAAGGCACGACGCCGTCAACACGCTGTCCACAAGCGCCTGTGGATAAGCTGCCCCGGGCGAAGACCAACAACTCGCGTCCGCCGCGATCGCGCTCGATGGCGACGCGATAGCGTGGCAGCGGTTGCCGGCGTGCGATATCGCGCAGTTCGAAGGCGAAGCGCTTGAACGGCGAGAGGCTCGCCGACTTGGCGTAGAGGTGACGGAAATCGAACCGCCACCCTGCACGCTGCCTGCCCGCGTGCTTGCGCACGATGCGATAAAGCCAGCGCTCGAGGCCGCCGGTCAGCGCGAAGTATTCGCGATCGATGCTGAGGATGAGGGCATCGTCGAGGACAGCGCGATAGAACCAGTCCGGCACGATGAGATCGATGCCATCGGCGCGTCCGTGCGCGTCGGCGCGCTCGGTCCATTCGTTGATCCAGGAGAAGCGGTGCATGCGCCGCTCGCTGGTCTGGCGCAGCGAGGTCGCGACGGTGGTGGATTGCAGACGATCGAGCGCCGCCTTCAGCCTGTGGTAGTCTCGCGCGCTGACGCCGCGGCCGATGAAGGTGAGGATCTCGTAGGGCGTGGCGGCCATGAGGCGCGAGGTGCGCAGGCCGGCGTCACGCGCCTCGACGATTTGGCTCGCGGCCCAGATCAGAACATCCGCATCCCAGATGGTGGCCATGCCGTGCTCGGGCACGGCTTCGACGCGGATGGCGATGTCGTTCATCCGGTAGTCGATCGGCGTGATGCGATGCGTTTTGGCGAGGCTGAAGAACGGGTACGCCATCAAATCCTGCGCATCGCGCGGCGCGAGATCGCCGGGCAGCGCGCGGAACAGTTCGAGCTGCTCGCGTTCGGATCGTGTGCGGTGGCGCGCCGACATCGGAGACGTTCAGCGGCGCGGCTGGCGGGCTTGCTCAAGTTCGGCCGGCGTGTGGCGCCGAGCGGGTAGAACGACGGCCTTACCTGGGTCCGATGTCGACGCCTTGACGGCCGAATCGACCCACGCTTGCAGATCTTCGAGACGGTAGACGACGCGGCCGCCGAGCTTCGCGTAGCGCGGGCCGGTGCCGTAGATACGGTGCTTTTCGAGCGTGCGGATGGAGAGGCCCACGAAGCGCGCGGCCTCGGGTGTGCGCAGGTAGCGCTGCGGCAAGCCTGCGATGTTGGTCGACATGGGATAGCTCCGTGATCGTGTAGGCGGCCGTCGAATGACGGCGGCTGTTATCGATCACGGTGGCGGAGACGGCGGGCCGCGGGGGATGGTGATCTCGTGGGGTGGCGAGATCGCCATCCTCCGTCGACCATGACTAGGGTGTGCTGTGATCGAACCTTAGGTTGTGCTTGGCGGAGGCGGAATAGGCGACTTGAGTGACGGAGAGCGGACCTCAAGATTCCCGGAGGCCCCATGCGCTACCGGACATCCCCCTGGCCCGTGAGCCAGCCGAAAGCGACGGCTATATTTGCTGATTGCACGGCACGGTCGCTCATATCCTGGCAAAATCTGTTATCGATAGTAGAAGGTAACGTTGTCCCTCAACCCGAAAAGCTTCGATGCTCGGCCATGAAGAATTCCCGGCG
>JAKAPE010000361.1 GCA_021811945.1 Pseudomonadota bacterium
TGGACAACGCAAGTGCGTTGCCCACATGCCCACGGTCTCAGCAGCAGCAGGCAGACGATCGAAAATGGGCCAAAAGTACCCACACGATTCCCTGAAGACCCTAAAATTTTGAGGCAAATCGCATGATCCAGTGGATTATGTGCAAGTTGCATATGAGGAAGATGAAGAAGGCATGGTCGTTTTTCCACTCGCGCGTGAGGCGCACGGATTTGGTTCTCGGGGTGCCGCAGTGCCTGTGCGACAAAAATTACAGAATTTACTCAGAATCCGTGATGGCAAGCGGATAGGAATCGACTTTTCGGATGTGCCCATAATTTCAAGTAGTTTTGCTGATGAGGTATTCGGGAAATTATTCGTAGAGCTTGGTCCGCTTGGCTTTATGAAAGCCTTTGAATTTCGGAAGGTGGATTCCACGATCCATGGGCTGATTAACAAATCAATCGAACAACGGGCGAAAACTGGCCTTTGAGTTAAGTACGTCGCCCCGACCCGCACCGGTGTCATTACCCGCCGAGCGCCCGCAGCACGGCCTCCGGTTCTCGGGCGATGACGGCGAGCAAAACGCGCGCCGCGCGATCAGGCCGCCGCCGGCCTTGCTCCCAAGCGTGCAGTGCCGTCACGTCAAGCCCGAAGGCGCGTGCGAAGGCTGCTTGCGATAGGCCTAGCCCACGGCGAAGTGTGGCCACGTCTACGTTCTCCGGTACGGTCACCGTATAACTCGGCAATTGCAACTCGCCGCGGGCATGGGCGAGCGCATCATTCAGCCCCGCCACCAAGCGGCGGCCCAGGGGGCTAGTCTTACGCTTCGATCGCCGCGATAGCTTTGCGGATTTCATGCTTCTCGGCATTCGTTAGATCCTCCTTCGCGCTTTTGGCGTACACGTCCAGCAAGTAAAGCACGCCTTTCCGGGCGACGACGTAGTATATGATGCGGGCACCGCCGCTCTTGCCACGTCCGCCCCGCGCGGCGCGCGCCTTACGCGCACCGCCAGTGCCCGCAATGACCGGCCATGCAGTCGGCGCGAGCGCAATCTCCAGTTCGGCCGCCGCTCGCTCAGCTGGTGTGAACAGCTTTCGCGCCCTTCCATCGTAGCCGCGCGTTGCGACGACCCTCATGGGCATATTCGTATAAGGCATTGCCTTATAGACGGCAACCCTTTAGCTTCGCCTGCTACGGCAATCCCACGTTGGCACCCGGGGCTGACGGCGCGTCGTCGGCGTTTGCGCAGAACTGAAAGGGACCAGTGATCATGCCCGCTCGGATCTAATACGGCAGCCCGACGTAATTCTCGGCGAACGCCGTCGCGGCGGCCTTGGAGCGGAACAGATAATCGAGCTCGGCAAGCTGAATCTTGTAGTCGAACGAATTGTCCGAAATCCGGTGCAGCAGCATGGTCATCCACCAGGAGAAGCGTTCGGCCTTCCACACCCGCGCCAGCGCGCGATCGGAATAGTGGTCGAGGCCGGCGGCAGATTTTTCCGAATAATAGTCGATCAGCGCCCGCGACAGGTATTGCACGTCGCTGGCGGCGAGATTCAATCCCTTGGCGCCGGTCGGCGGCACGATGTGGGCGGCGTCGCCGGCGAGGAAAAGCTTGCCGAAGCGCATCGGCTCGGCGACGAAGCTGCGCAGCGGCGCGATGCTCTTTTCGATCGAGGGGCCGGTGACGAGGCGGGCGCGGGCTTCGTCGTCGAGGCGCGGCTTCAGCTCCTCCCAGAAGCGCTCGTCCGGCCACGCCTCGATGTCTTCGGCGAGGCCGCATTGCAGATAGTAGCGGCTGCGCGTCGGCGAGCGCATCGAGCACAGCGCGAAGCCGAGAGGATGGCGCACATAGATCAGCTCTTCCGAGACTGGCGGCGTATCAGTGAGAATGCCGAGCCAGCCAAACGGATAGACGCGCTCGTGGCTCGTGATCGCCCCCGCCGGCACGCCCTTGCGGCTGATGCCGTGAAAGCCGTCGCAGCCGGCGATGAAATCGCAGGCGAGTTCGTGCGCCTGGCCGCCGGCGCGGTAGGTCACGCGCGGCCGCTCGCTGCAAATATCGTGCAGGGCAACGTCGTGAGCAGAGTAGATCGTCGGCGCGCCGGTCGCGGCGCGCCCGTCCATGAGGTCCTTGGTGATTTCCGTCTGGCCGTAGACCGTCACGGTCTTGCCGGTCAGCTCCTTGAAGGAGAGGCGATGGCGTACGCCGTCGACGCAAATCTGCACGCCCTCGTGAACGAGGCCATTGCGGTGCATGCGGCTGCCGACGCCGGCCTCGTCGAGGAGATCGACCGTGACCTGCTCGATCACGCCGGCGCGGATGCGGCTTAACACGTGGTCGCGGGTCTGTCGCTCGAGGATGACGTTGTCGATACCGTGCCGGTGGAGGAGCTGGCCGAGCAGCAGTCCCGCCGGGCCGGCGCCGATGATGGCAACTTGAGTTCGCATGGGCTCTCCGTCGCACAAGGGACGTTCGGTGGCATTTCGAGTCGAAATGTCTATGATTTCTTAGCGGCAAGGCAATGCTTCTGCGGTTTTATGGTTCGGTTCGCGCCAGCGAGCGAGGGACATGAAAACCGACCCGCAGTTTTTCCCCGCAAACCGGATTGGCGCGCGGGCGTTGCGGCGCACCGCGCAGGCGCTGCGGCGCGAGCGGCGGGCTACGCTCACGCGCCTTTCCGTCGCTTTCTCGTTGTTCGTCGCGCTTCTCGCTTCCGCGTTCCTGGTCGGCAGCAAAGTCGTGATCGGTCCGTCGGCGCGGTCCGTTGCGCCCGCAGGCGAGGCGAGTCGGCCCGCTGAAATTGTCCTTGCACTCCCTGATCGGACGTTCTGCCGGCACTTGTCGTTCGACAATGCCACGGCGGAGTTCACCGCGGACAAAGTCGAGCCGTGCCCTGGAAATCCGACCCGCAAGCGGGCGCCGACGGGATTTGCCTGGGGCGGTCGCTGACGGACGGATGTGGCATGTGCCCGGCGGCGACGAACCAGCCGCCAAGCGCATGGGCGCTGTCGCCGCGATATCAAACTTCCAGCCCGCTCGGCACGTTCTTGTTCTCGCTCGTGAGCCTCATGCCGGCGGCGAGCGCCATGGTCTCGGCGAGCGCAGCGAAATCCTTCTGTAAATATTCGCGCGGGTTCTTCTGCAACGTGGCGGCGCCGAAATGGCCTTGCAGCACTTCACGCGTTGCCGCCGTCACCGGCATCGGCACGTCCATTTCGCGGCCGAGTTCCAGCCCGAGATCGAGGTCCTTGCGCAAGAGCTCCGGCGTGAACGTCGTCGTCCAGTCGCAATTGACCAGCGCCGGCGATTTGTAGCGGGTGAACATCGAGCCCATCACGCTGTTGTTGAGAAAGGCGAGAAAGGCGTTGCGGGGCACGCCCATCTTGTTGGTCAAAAGCGTGATCTCGATCAGGTTCTCGATGACGACGCCAAGCATGACGTTGTGCGCGATCTTGCACACGCGCGCGAGTTCACCCTCGCCAGATCG
>JAKAPE010000081.1 GCA_021811945.1 Pseudomonadota bacterium
CGCGACGGCGCCCGGGGGCGATGGCGACAGCGGCCGCGCCGGCCTGCCGAAGAAGCGCCGGCGGTTCTCCTCCCAGACCGCCTCGCAACGCGCATCCACGGCATCCTTGGGACCGAGCGCGCTGCACCGGCGCAGCTCGGGCGTGAGGTCATCGGTGGCTGGAGCGGTGACGGTCGGAAGGGGCTCGACAACGGGCGTCGAGGGACGCCGGTTGATCGCGAAAAGGGTCGCCGCGAAGCACGCGATCAGAGCGACGATCGCGGCGGCGCGGAAGATGTCCGACCGGCCCAGCATCAGCGCGCCTCAGTTGCCGCTGAACATGGTGACGTTGCCGGGCTGGTAGCCGCTGCGCGTCGAGAAGGTCTTGTAGTTCTGCTGGCCTTGCGCTTCGGCTGCGGCGACGCGCGCCTGCTCCAGCGCGTCGGCACGGCCTTTCGCCGACAACACGGCGACGACGTCGGAGAGCTGCTGGGATTGGAGGGCCAGAAGCTGGTTCCCGGCTTGCGCCGCTTGGAGCGCGCCGGTCGCATTCTGGCTGGCCGACACGAGCGAGGTCATCGCGCTGGAATTGGTCGGGATGTTGCCGACCACGCCCGCCTGAACCTTCAGGCTGTCCTCGAAAGCCGCGACCGAATTTTGCCAGCGCTGCTGAGCATTGGCGACCATCGTCGTGGTCGAGCCCGTGCCCGCTGCGCTGCCATAGCTGGTTGAATAAGCCTGCTCGATCCGCTGGACGTTGAAGGCGATGTTTTGCGCTTGACCGAGCAGCGACTGGGTCTGTGCGATCGACGACTGAAGCTGGGTCAGCGTCGACATCGGCAGGTTGGCGAGATTGCGCGCCTGGTTGACCAGGCTCGTCGCCTGATTGGTCAACATCTGAATCTGGTTGTTGATCTGCTGCAGCTCACGCGCCGCCGTCAGCACGTTCTGGCTGAAGTTGGTCGGGTCGTAGACGATCCATTGCGCCGAGGCCGGCGGCACGGCGACGGCCAGGGACAGCACGACGGCGCTTGCCGCCGCCAGATGGCGCAGCTTGATCATGATGACGTCTCCAGGTTGGTCAGCTCGGGAATGAGATCGGCGGCCCAGAGAAGCTCGCGATCGGCGAGCCAGGTGGGCGTAAAGGCCTCACGGCCGCTCTCGGCGATGACGCGCTCGATTGCGGCGTGGTCTTGCTTGGAAGATGCGGCACAGAACGCTAACGCGACCGGCCCGAGCCCCAGCTCGAACAGCCGGTTGCCGCGGCGGGATTGGCAGTAGTAGTCGCGCTTCGGCGTCGCCCGCGCGAGGATCTCGATTTGGCGATCGTTGAGGCCGAAGCGCCGGTAGATCGCCGTGATCTGCGGCTCGATGGCGCGTTCGTTCGGCAGGAAGATGCGTGTCGGGCAGCTCTCGACGATGGCGGGCGCGATGCTGCTGCCGTCGATGTCCGAGAGCGATTGCGTGGCGAAGACGACGGAGGCGTTCTTCTTACGCAGCGTCTTCAGCCATTCGCGCAGCTGCTGCGCGAAGGCCGGGTCGTCGAGGACCAGCCAGCCCTCGTCGATGATCAGTAAGGTCGGCCGGCCGTCGAGGCGGCCCTCGATGCGGTGAAACAGATAGGTCAGCACGGCAGGCGCCGCGCCGGCGCCGATCAGGCCCTCGGTCTCGAAGGCCTGAACCGAACTGGAACCGAGGTGCTCGGACTCGGCATCGAGCAGCCGGCCGGAGGGACCGCCGACGCAATAGGGTTGCAACGCCTGCTTCAGCGCGGTGGATTGCAGCAGAACCGCGAGGCCGGTGATGGTTCGCTCGCCCACCGGCGACGAGGCCAGCGACGTCAGCGCCGACCAGACATGCTCCTTCGCGATCGGATCGATCGTGACGCCTTCCTTCGCAAGGATGGCTGTCACCCATTCCGCCGCCCAGGCGCGCTCGGCCAGATCGTCGATCCGCGCCAGCGGTTGCAGCGAGACGGAGTGTTCCGACCCGGCCGACAAGCTACCGCCGAGGTCGTGCCAGTCGCCGCCCATCGCGAGCGCCGCGGTGCGGATCGAGCCGCCGAAATCGAAGGCGAAGATCTGGTTGTTCCGGTAGCGGCGGAACTGCATTGCCATCAGGGCCAGCAGCACGGACTTGCCCGCGCCGGTCGGGCCGACGACAAGCGTATGACCGACGTCGCCGACATGGAGGCTCAGGCGGAACGGCGTGGACCCCTCGGTTTTGCCGAACAGCAACGGCGGCGCTTGAAAGTGGTCATCGCGTGCCGGTCCCGCCCAGACCGCCGAAAGCGGGATCATGTGAGCGAGATTCAGCGTGGAGACCGGCGGCTGGCGGACATTGGCGTAGGCGTGGCCCGGGATGGACCCGAGCCACGCCTCCAGCGCGTTCACCCCTTCCGGCATGCAGGTGAAGTCGCGGCCCTGGATCACCTTCTCGATGAGGCGGAGCTTCTCGGCAGCGAGACCCGTATCCTCGTCCCAGACGGTGACGGTCGCGGTGACATAGGCCTGGCCGACATCGTCGGAGCCTAGCTCCTGGAGCGCCAGGTCCGCATCGGCCGCCTTGTTGGCCGCATCGCTATCGACCAGCGTCGAGGCCTCGTTGGTCATCACCTCTTTGACGATGGCGGCGATCGACTTGCGCTTGGCGAACCATTGCCGCCGAATCTTGGTCAGCAGCTTCACCGCCTCGGTCTTGTCGAGGAGGATCGCACGGGTCGACCAGCGATACGGAAAGGCGAGCCGGTTCAGCTCGTCGAGGATGCCGGGATGAGTCGTGGTCGGGAATCCGACCACGGTGAGTGTCCGCAGATGATGGGCGCCGAGCCGCGGCTCAAGTCCGCCGGCGAGCGGCTCGTCAGCGAGCAGCGCATCGAGGTGCATCGGCGTCTCGGGGACGCGCACGCGCTGCTGCCGGGTTGAGATCGTCGAGTGCAGATAAGTCAGCGTGTCGCCGTCATCGAGCCAATCGACCTCGGGCATGAACCCTTCGACCAGTTGCAGGACGCGGTTGGTTCGATCGACGAAGCCGTGCAGCAGCTCCCACGGATCGACACCTGTCTGCGACCGGCCTTCATAGAGCCAGCCTTCCACCCGTGAGGCGTCCTCGGCCGGCGGGAGCCAGACGAAGGTCAGGAAATAGCGGCTCTCGAAGTGGGCGCCTGCCTCCTCGAAGGCGTCCTGCCGTTCGAGATCGACCAGGGCCGACGCCGGATCAGGAAACGTCGAATGCGGATAGGTCTGGGCGGCGATCCGCTGCGCCTCGACGAAGATCGCCCAGCCGGAGCCGAGCCGGCGGAGCGCGTTGTTCAGCCGTGCGGTGACGCCTACCAGCTCGGCCGGCGTCGCGCTGTCGAGGTCCGGTCCGCGAAAACGGGCGGTGCGCTGGAACGAGCCGTCCTTGTTGAGGACGACACCCTCACCGACGAGAGCGGCCCAGGGCAGGAAGTCGGCGAGGCCGGCAGGACGATGGCGGTATTCTGCGAGGTTCAGCATGGCGGCCTCACACCCCCAGATGTGCGGGGTAGCGAAGGTGCCGGCGCACCACGTCGACGAATTGCGGGTCTCGTTTCGCCGCCCAGACGGCGGCGGCATGACCGACGGCCCAGATGAGCGCGCCGGGGATCCAAAGACGCAGGCCGAGTGCGATCGCCGCCGCGAGCGTGCCGTTGGCGATCGCGACGGTCCGCGGCGCTCCACCCATCAGGATGGGGTCGGTGAGCGCGCGATGGACTGGCGCGAAGAAGCCGGGCACGTCGGGATCGACGATCGCGGGCATCAGACCAGCGCTCCGCCGGAGAAGCTGAAGAACGAGAGGAAGAAGCTCGAAGCGGCGAAGGCGATGCTCAGACCAAAGACGATCTGGATCAATCGACGGAAACCGCCGGAGGTGTCGCCGAAGGCGAGCGTCAGGCCGGTCACCGTGATGATGATAACCGAGATGATCTTGGCGACCGGGCCCTGAACCGACTCCAGGATCGAGTTGAGCGGCGTCTCCCAGGGCATGGAGGAACCGGACGCATAGGCGGCGGGCGCGAAGGCAAGCGTGAGCGTGACGAGCGTGATGAGTTCGGCCAGGCGGCGGCGGGAATGGCGAGCGATAGCGAGAACGCGGATCATGAGGGGTCTCCGAGGGGCAAGGGGTCGCCGCCCGCCTCGGCGGACTGGAGGCGGTAATCGCCGGTGGCGGGATCGAGGCCGGCGATGAGGGCGAGTTCGGAGAGGCGCCGTTCGCTGCCGCGGCCGCGCAGCACTGCGACGAGATCGATGGTCTCGGCGATAAGCGCCTTGGGGACGGTGACGACGGCTTCCTGGATGAGCTGTTCGAGGCGCCGGATCGCGCCGAGCGCGGTGCCGGCGTGGATCGTGCCGATCCCGCCGGGATGCCCGGTGCCCCAGGCTTTCAGGAGATCGAGCGCTTCGGCGCCGCGGACCTCGCCGATCGGGATGCGGTCGGGCCGAAGGCGCAGTGAGGACCGGACAAGGTCCGACAGCGAGGCGACGCCGTCCTTGGTGCGCATGGCGACCAGGTTCGGTGCGCGGCACTGAAGCTCGCGGGTGTCCTCGATCAGCACCACGCGGTCGCTCGTGCTAGCGATCTCGGCTAGGAGCGCGTTCGTGAGCGTCGTCTTGCCCGTGCCGGTACCCCCGGCAACGAGAATGTTCTTGCGCGACGCGACGGCCGCGCGCAGCGATGCCGCTTGACCGAGGGTCATCGTGCCGGCGGCGACATAGTCGTCGAGCGTGAAGACCGCGACGGCGGGCTTGCGGATGGCGAAGGCCGGCGCCGTGACGACGGGCGGCAGCAGCCCCTCGAACCGCTCTCCCGTCTCGGGCAGCTCGGCCGAGACACGCGGGCGCTCCGCGTGAACCTCGGCGCCGACATGGTGCGCGACAAGGCGCACGATCCGCTCGCCATCGGCGGCCGACAGAGTCCGACCGCTATCCTCGAGGCCGCCGGAGAGCCGATCGATCCAGAGCCGGCCGTCGGGATTCAACATCACCTCGACGATCGACGGGTCTTCGAGAAAGGCGGCGATCGCCGGACCGAGCGCGGTGCGCAGCATGCGCGCGCCACGGGAGAAGGCCTCGGAATGGAGCGGAGCAGCCGCCACGATCGTCCCCATCATTGGCCAATCGCGACAAGCGATTGGCGACGGGGACGATTAGAAAAGGCAATAAATGGGGCGCTTCAACAAGTATTCAGATGGCGTAGCTGAGCAGCGTAGCGGAGGGAAAAAAGACTTGCTGGGTCGCAATCGCGTTCAACGGCTGAACCCGCTGGCGCGGCCTTACCCAGCGTGACGCTCCCGGAACAGCGAATCGATCAAAGGACAGTCGGGCCGCGTTCCGTCGCCGCACTGCGCAACGACGTCTTTCAACACGCGCTCCATGCGTTTCAAATCGGCGATCTTCGCACGCACATCTGCCAAGTGGGTCACCGCGAGTCGGCTCGCTTCCGCGCAAGGTTGTTCTCGTTCGTCCGCCAAACGTAAGAGGGCGCGAACTTCATCGAGCGAGAATCCAAGTTCGCGCGCCCGGAGTACGAAACCGAGACGCCGTTCATGCGTGTCGTCATAGCTGCGGTAGCCGCTGGCGGTGCGCGGCGGCGGGGGCAACAGGCCGACCTTCTCGTAATAGCGGACGGTTTCGAGATTGGAGCCTGTCCGCCGGGCGAGTTCGGCGCGTTGAATGCCCTTGGCTGGCCTCGAGACGCTCATTGAAAATTGCCCTTGACCCTGTAGTTGCTACAGACCGCATGGTAGGCGAAGATCGAAGCCTCGGGCAATAGGAGCGTACCGAAAATGGGCGACACGGCAGTTTCGACTCGCGTCCCGTCCGCGGATAGCTCCGTCGCAGCAACACCGCAGGGTGAGCGTGCAACAGTGTCGCGTTGGTTCGCCGTTGGCGGGATATTGGGCGCTTTGGGCGCGGCTTCGTGCTGCGTCATTCCCTTCGCGCTGTTCCTTGCCGGCGTCAGCGGCGCCTGGATCGGCAACCTGACCCTGCTGGAGCCGTACCAGCCGATTTTCGCGGCCGTCTCGCTGGCTTTTGTCGGGGCGGGTGCCTGGCGACTGCGCATGAAGCGGCAGGTGGCGTGCGCCGACGGGTACTGCGCCACGCCGCGGTCGGATCGCATCGCCAGGATCGGCCTCGCCGCCGCCGCCACGCTGGTCGTCATCGCGGTCGGCTTCCCTTACGCCGCGCGGTATTTCCTGTGAACGCGCCGCTACGCCAGATGGAGAGAGGCATGAAGAAAACGCTTGGAATAGTGGTCGCACTCGGCTTGTTCGCCGCCCCCCTCGCCGCACGGGCGGGCGAGGCCACCGTCGTTCTCACCGTTCACCACGCCGGCTGCGTGCTGTGCGGGCCGATCGTCAAGAGCACGCTCACCCACGTCAAAGGCGTCAGCGGCGTCACGGTCAGCCAAGCCGACGCGATGGCCGACGTCACCGCAACCGTCACCTACGACGCCGCCGTCACTTCGCCGGGCGCGATGATCAAGGCGACCACCGATCACGGCTATCCGGCCGAGGTCGCCAAGTCGTCGAAGGGCTGAGGCGGCGAAACCATGAACGATTGCTGCGCGCCGAAGGCGAAGGAACCGCGCCGTTACGATCTCGCCGTTGTCGGTGCAGGCTCGGCAGGGTTTTCGGCTGCGATCACCGCCGCTGAGCAGGGTGCGCACGTGGCGCTGATCGGAAGCGGCGCGATCGGCGGGACTTGCGTCAACATCGGTTGCGTGCCGTCGAAGGCGCTGATCCGCGCCGCCGAGACGCTGCACAACGCTCGCGCCGCGGCGCGGTTCGCCGGCGTCTCTGCCCATGCTGAGATTCATGACTGGCGCTCGACGGTACGGCAGAAGAACGAACTCGTCGCCGGCCTACGCCAGGCGAAATACGCCGACCTGCTGCCCGCCTATAACAACATCATCTATCACGAAGGGCCCGCGAAGCTCGTCGCGGCTGGTGTCGATGTCGGCGGCGCACGCCTTTCGGCCGAGCGGATCATCATCGCCACTGGCGCCCGGCCAGGGGTCCCGACCATTGCGGGAATCGAGTCCGTGCCGTGCCTGACCAGCACGACTGCGCTCGAACTCGAAGAATTGCCAAGCTCGCTCATCGTGATCGGCGGTGGCTATATCGGCGCGGAACTGGCGCAGATGTTCGCGCGCGCTGGCGTGCGCGTCACGCTGGTCTGCCGTTCGCGGTTGCTGCCTGAGGCTGAGCCGGAGATCAGCGCCGCGCTGACTGGCTATTTTGCAGACGAGGGCGTCGAAGTCGTGTCGGGCGTTGCCTATCGCTCGATCTGCAAGACGGAGGCGGGCGTCGCGTTGTCGCTCGTCCATGACGGCCGAGAGGCGATCATCGAAGCGGACAAGGTTCTAAATGCGGCGGGACGCACGCCGAACACCGAAGATCTCGGCCTCGCAGAGCTCGCTGTCACTCAGACGCCGAAGGGCGCCATCGTCGTCGATGATCGTATGCGCACGAGCCGCCCCGGCATCTATGCGGCGGGCGACGTCACCGGCCGCGACGAGTTCGTCTACATGGCCGCCTATGGTGCCAAACTCGCGGCCAGAAACGCGCTCAATGGCGACAGCCTGGCGTATGACAACTCCGCCATGCCAGCGATCGTGTTCACCGATCCGCAGGTCGCCAGCGTCGGATATACGGAAAGGGCGGCGCGCGCCGCTGGGCACAAGACACGCGTTTCGACGATTCCGCTCGACCAGGTTCCGCGCGCGCTCGCCGCTCGTGACACCCGCGGGCTGATCAAGCTCGTGGCGGACGCCGATAGCGACAAGCTGCTCGGCGCGCATATCCTCGCCCCTGAGGGTGCCGACAGCATTCAGACGGCGGCGATGGCGATCCGCAGCGGGCTGACGGTGCGCGATGTCGCGGAGACGATCTTTCCCTATCTAACGACCGTGGAAGGGCTGAAGCTCGCCGCCCTCGCGTTTGACAAGGAAGTGTCCAAGCTCTCGTGTTGCGCCGGGTGAGCTTGGGGTCATGGTGCGCAGTCGCATGCCTGTGAATACTCCCCATCGCGATGAAATGACGATCGTCCCGCGACGGGCCTATTTCACACGGCGCGGTTAGCTTCGATAGGCAAGCCAGCCGCCTTCCATTCGGGAAAACCGTCTTCAAGGCGCCTAACGCGGAAGCCGCGGTGACGTAAAAGTGCAACCGCTTCAAAGGCAAGCACGCAATAAGGGCCCCGGCAATAGGCTACGATCTCGCGTTCTTTCGGGATCTCGCGCAAACGTCGTTCCAATTCGCGCAAAGGGATATTGACCGCCTTGGGTAGGTGTCCTGCGCCATATTCGTCCGGCGGTCTCACGTCGAGCACCGTGACGAGGTCGTCTTTCAGACGGCGCGACAGCTCCCCCCGAGACACCGCGTCCAGAGAATCACGAGCTTGAAAGTAATTGGCAACGACGTCGCGAACTTGTGAGGAGTTACGCTCCGCCACTTTCCTGATCGCGGCAAATGCGTCGAGCACGGCCGGATCGCTCAGGCCGTAGAGGATACTTTTTCCGTCCCGCCTGGAGGTCAGGAGCCCAGCGGCTCGCATGAGCCGGAGATGCTGGGACGCGTTGGCAACTGAAAGGCCCACGCGCTCCGCGAGCGCTTCGACGCCCCTCTCCCCTTGCGCCAATTGCTCAAGGATTTCAAGCCGGCAGCCGTGGGCGAACGCCTTGGCCACTTCGGCAAAGCCGGCAAGGACCGTCCGCTTCGGATTCCCGCTTGACATCACGCTCCCTTATCAACAAACATTCAATAGAATTATTGAATAAAGGCGGGCTGTCAAGCGCGGTGTGCGCAGCGAGCCCGTGAGACCCCGGAGGCTCCCATGATCCTGCGTCAGTTCCTGCATACCGATCCTGTGGCGATCTCCTATCTCTTCGGTTGCGGCGGAAAGGCCGCGGCGGCCGTCGTCGATCCCATCGGCGAGATCACGCCCTACCTCAAGACCGCCCAAGAGACCGAGATGCGCATTCTTTATGTCATCGACACGCATCTCCATGCCGATCACGTCTCTGCCGGGCGGCAATTGGCCGAAGCCGCCGGCGCCGAGTATGTGCTGTTCGCGGATGCGGAGTCGGCTCGGCCGTTTCGCTGCGTTCGCGATCGCGAAGTGCTCCCGCTCGGCAACGTGACGGCGGAGGTGCTCCACACGCCCGGACACACTCCGGAACACATCTGTCTCCTCGTCACCGATCGCACTCGCGCCGAAGATCCCTGGTTCGTCTTCACGGGCCATACGCTGATGGTGGGTGATGTCGGTCGCACCGAGCTTGCCGCGACTGCGGAGGAAGGCGCGCGGATTCTGTTTCGGAGCCTTGAACGCTTGAAGACGCTTCCGGACCACATCGAGGTCTTTCCGGGCGCTTTTTCCGGGTCGGTGTGCGGGCGCCGCCTGAGCGGCAAACCCGCCTCAACCATCGGATTCGAACGCCGGTACAACGAGGCGTTCCGCATCGAGGACGAAAGCACGTTCGTGCGCTTCATGCAGAGCGACATCCCGCCGCCACCTCCAAGGGCGGCCGAGCTTCGTGCCCTCAATGCTGGGCTCGCCGTTGCGTAGCCGCGAAATGCTGAGCGCGGCCGGTGCACCCGAAGGAGGGAAATATGGAGCCCGCAAATGAGTAGAGTCCGAATTTTGCCAGCAATTGTCACGGCGGTCGGAATTGCTTTGGGACCAACGTTGGTCTTCGCACAGCAACAACCGGAGCCCAGCCGATACGGGTATGGCCCCTACATGATGGATTGGGCCGGAGGGTGGTATGGCATGATGGTTTTCGGTCCCCTGTTTATGATCCTTGTGCTCGCCGTAGTGGTTGCGATCGCGGTCCTTCTTGTCAGGTGGCTCGGCGGCCCCTGGCACTCACTTCAGTCGCCGCACCAACTGCCGCCGGGGCGCACACCACTCGACATTCTCAAAGAACGGTTCGCTCGCGGCGAAATCGACAAGGAAGAATTCGAAGAGCGTCGCCGCGTTCTCGGCGAGTGATCCCCATCCGGGACAAGCGGAAGCTGCCATGAAGATTCTGTTCATCCTCAACGACCCGCCATACGGGACCGAGCGCTGCTACAACGCACTGCGGCTTGCAAATGCTCTTTTGAAAAGGGATTCGGCCACCGAGGTAACAGTCTTCCTAATGGCCGATGCCGTCTCCTGCGGCCGTAAGGGACAAAAAACACCCGACGGCTACTACAACGTCGAACGCATGCTGAAGCGTTTTGCCACGGAAGCGCACAAGCTTCTGCTCTGCGGCACCTGCATGGATGCGCGTGGTTTGGGCGATGCCGATCTTATTGACGGCGCCCGCCCTAGCTCGATGGACGAGCTCGCCGCGGCAACGAGCGAGGCCGACAAAGTACTCGTGTTCTGACCCGTTCTGAGTGAGGCAGGTGCCGTGGCTTCGATCTATCTTGATTATAACGCCAGTACGCCGATCGACCCCGCCGTGGTGGAAGTCATGGGCCCGCTTCTTGAAGAGGCCTACGGCAACCCGTCCAGCGGCCATTGGGCGAGCGTGCCGGCAAAGGCTGCTCTGGAGAAGGCGCGCGGCCAGGTCTCGTCTCATCTCGGTTGCGCAGACGATGAGATCGTATTTACGAGCGGCGGTAGTGAAGCGAACAATCTTGCGCTGAAAGGCGTGTTCTTCGCGCGCGGCGATCGCCCGTCGCACATCATCACATCCGAGATCGAGCATCCCGCGATCCTTGCGCCGTGCCGGTTCCTTGAGCGGCTGGGCGCCAAGGTAACCTATGTTCCCGTAGATGGGACCGGCCTGGTCGATCCCGACACCATTCGCAGGGCCATCACCAAGGACACCTGCCTCATCAGCGTCATGCACGCGAACAACGAGGTCGGCACGATTCAGCCCGTTGCCGACATTGCGCGCATCGCGCATGAGCATGGAATCCCTCTGCATACGGACGCGGCGCAATCCGTCGGCAAGATACCGACGAAGGTGGACGAGCTCGGCGCCGATCTGCTCTCGATCGCGGGCCACAAGCTCTACGCGCCGAAAGGGGTTGGCGCGCTCTATGTGAGGCGCGGTATCGCGCTCGAGCCGTTGATCCACGGCGCCAGCCACGAGAGCGGACAGCGCGCCGGCACGGAGAGCGCCTTGTTGACCGCGGCGCTCGGCAAAGCCTGCGAGATCGCTCAGGCCTGGATCGGTACGTCCGAGGTGCAACGCTTGAGGGACCTGTTCTGGGAGCGTCTTCGTGCCGCCTTCGGCAATCGTGTCGTACTCAACGGCCACCCGGAAAAGCGACTTCCAAATACGCTCAACGTCTCGTTTGTCGGGCACAACGGCGCCGAGATCCTCGCAAGGATGCCCGGGATCGCCGCCTCGACCGGCTCGGCCTGCCATTCCGGCCAGATAACCTTGTCTCCGGTGCTCCAGGCGATGCACATCGCGCCAAAAGTCGGGTTTGGCGCGATCCGGTTTAGCCTCGGGCGTGGCACAACAGGAGACGAGATTGAGGCGGCTGTTAACGAGCTGTGCCGGGTGATCTCGTGAGCACGGCGGTCGCACCGACGGCGATTGGTCCGGCGGCGTACGAGTCCTGGCGGGCAAGATCACTTGGGGCCGTGACGGAGGCGATCGAGCAACGCCTGATCCTGGAACTCATGGGCGACCTCGAGGAAGCCAGGGTTCTTGATGTCGGCTGCGGCGACGGCGTGCTCATCTGCGCGGCGGCATCGCGCGGCGCTCGCGTGACCGGGATCGATCCTGATCCGGCGATGCTGGACGCTGCCCGAGCGCGGACCGAACGCTCTGGTGTCGAGGCAGACTTCCTGGATGGCCGCATCGAGCGGCTTCCCTTTGCCGACGCGAGTTTCGACGTGGTTGCCGCAATCACTGTCCTCTGCTTCGTCGATGATGCGTCTGCGGCCCTGCGCGAGATGACGCGCGTGCTGCGGCCGGGCGGGCGCCTCGTTCTGGGCGAGCTCGGGCGATGGAGCTTGTGGGCAGCAGTCCGTCGCCTCCGCGGCTGGCTCGGGGCGGCAAGCTGGAAGACAGTACGGTTCCACACCGCGGACGAACTGTGTGCGCTCGCTGAAGCAGCCGGGCTTCGCGTCGCCGCGATCCGCGGCGCCGTGTTCTATCCGCCATTTGGACTCTGCGCGCGGATTTTGGCGGCGGTCGACCCTTGGCTCGGACGTCATACGACCGTGGGCGCCGCTTTCATCGCGCTCGCCGCCGCGAAGCGTCCCGATCCAGCGGAGCGCGCAGCATGACCACGCGCTCATCCGCATCCGATGGCATCCGCTTGGGCTTGCGCGAGAACTGGCAGCAATTCTCGCTGCTGGTTCTCGTCAATGCCTTTGTCGGGGGCATGGTCGGCTTGGAACGGACGGTGGTCCCGCTCATCGGTGCGGAAGAGTTCCGGATCGCGTCGACCACGATCGTCGTCTCGTTCATCGTCAGCTTCGGGGTCGTCAAGGCGCTCGCCAATCTCGTTTCCGGGCATTTTGCCGATATCTACGGCCGCAAGCACATGCTGGTGCTGGGCTGGCTCGTTGGTCTGCCCGTGCCGTTCATGATCGCCTGGGGGCCAAGCTGGGGCTGGATCATCGCCGCCAACGCATTGCTCGGCATCAACCAGGGCTTCGCCTGGTCGATGACCGTGATCATGAAGGTCGATCTCGTGGGCCCCAAGTCGCGCGGGCTTGCCGTCGGCCTCAACGAGTTTGCGGGCTATCTCTCGGTCGGCGTCACTGCTTTCCTTACCGGTTATATCGCCCAGCGTTACGGTCTGAGGCCCCAGCCCTTCTACCTCGGCATGGGCTATGCCGCGCTCGGGCTTCTTCTGTCAGTGCTGCTTGTGCGCGACACGCGTCACCACGTGGGACTCGAGGTGGCGCACCATACCGCAGGCAGCGAAGCCATCGCGTTCTGGGAGGTCTTTCGCCGCGCGTCGTTCGGCGATCGCAACCTGTTCGCGGCGTCGCAGGCGGGTCTCGTCAACAATCTCAATGACGGCATGAGCTGGGGCATTTTTCCGCTCTTCTTCGCCGCCTTCGGGCTCAGCGTGGAGCGGATCGGCATCCTCAAGGCGATCTACCCCGCCGTGTGGGGCGTGCTTCAGACCGTCACCGGCCCCTTAAGCGATCGCTGGGGCCGCAAGGGTCTGATCGTCACAGGCATGTGGGTTCAGGCCATCGGGCTCTTCTTGACGGCAGCGACGCGCAGTTTCGATTGGTGGTTCCTTGCGAGCGTGCTGCTCGGGCTCGGCACAGCCATGGTCTATCCGACACTCATAGCTTCCGTGTCCGACGCGTCGCATCCTTCGTGGCGAGCGCGCTCCCTGAGCGTGTATCGCTTCTGGCGAGATCTCGGCTACGCAATTGGCGCTCTCTCCGCCGGCATTATAGCCGATCTGTTTGGCGCAGCTTGGGCCATAGCTACGATTGGCGCACTCACGTTCTTCTCCGACGTCGTCGTCGCAATCGCCATGGACGAGTGTCGGCAGGTAAATCCGAAGAACGAGGCCCAATGACGTCGCAATGGAACGATCCGACCGCCATGCCGCCCATCCTACGCGGGAAGCACCGCCAAGCGCCGTCGATTTTCACGCCAGACTCATTGCTTCGGGAGGCGCGCCGGCAGAAGCGCATTGAGGATAGCGCCGTTCCGGACATTTGTGTCCTTGACCCGGACGGCGACATCGTGCGCTCCCTTCGCAGAAACAATTTCGCCCGTCGCCTGGCGGCTTGGCCGTGCTACCATACAGAACTCTACGTAGTTGAGCAGGAAGGCCTAGCATACGGCGTCGTCGGCTGTGCCGTCGGCGCAGCATTTGCCGTACTCGTGGCCGAGGAGCTATTCGCCTCGGGCTGCAGGCTTCTTCTCAGCATCACATCCGCTGGCCAAATCTTGCCTGTCCAGGACCCGCCTTACTTCATCGTCATCGATCGCGCCCTTCGCGACGAAGGAACGAGCTATCACTACGTGGCCCCGGCGGATTACAGCTTTGCCGATGCCAGCCTGGTCGCGCTCGCCAACGCGGCCCTCGCGGAATGCGGCATCGCAGTGCACGTTGGCTCCACTTGGACCACGGACGCGCCGTTCCGGGAAACAGCCGAAGCGATCGACGCGGCGCGCGCCGCGGGTATCATGGCGGTCGAGATGGAGGCCGCTGCGCTTTACGCATTCGCTACGGCGTGCGGGAAGCAAATCCTGTGTCTCGCGCATGTCACCAACCAGATGGGGCGCGTCGAGGGGGACTTCGAAAAGGGTGTCGACGACGGAGCCGCCGAATCTCTGCGGCTTGTCGTCCGGTTTGCCGAGCGATGGCGCGCCCTCGCTCTTCCGTGAGATCCCGGAAACGCACGCACTATCGCCGGCCTTCGTCGCTAGATTGGGCATAGATTCCTCGACGTGTGCAGCCACGCTAAGTGTCTCGCCGCATCGCCGCGACCATTTGCCAAAGGCCCGTTCTGCGTGTTCGAGCGAATCTCCAATCAATCGACTTTTTGCGGAAGTCGATGACGGCGTACGCCGCGCTCTTCGGCTTGGAATGCGGACCGCGATCGAGCAAGCGGCTGAGAACCGACTTTGGCGGTTGCTCACCGTGCGACGCGAATTTGGCGACATCCGCCTCGTGATCGGCGGAGCCCATCGCCCACCGAATGGTCTTGATGATGTCCCTGCAAACCGCGACGCACCGCAGCGCTGGCGTCGCCAGGGCGAAGGTTCGCGGCGCCGCCTCGCTCATCGGCCATGTCGTAGAGGGATCAATTTTATTCGACGGTGCTTTTGCGATCTGGCGAAGCATCCTCCTGATCATCCGGAATTTCCTGCCTCAGCTTCGGCCCTTCGCTTAGCCGCCGGCCAAGCGTGGCGACAAAATTGTCGTAGCGCGCCCCGGCCTGCGCTCGCGCGGCCTTAGCCGCCGGTTCGGGAAGCGGCGGCGTGGTGTTGAGCCAGAAGCGGATGAACAGCGCCAGGGTTTCGACACCGATCCCGACATCGCGCTCAAGCCGTGCCAGGCGGCGGTCCTGCTGGTCGAGTCGTTTGGCGATCGCTGCTTCCTTCCGCTCGTCGGCATCCGGCGACAGGAATGATGCGATCGCGGCTTCGGCGATCAGCGACATCGATTGATCCCGACGCGCGGCATAGGCCGACAAGGCCTGCATGACATACGGATCGAGATAGACGGAGAGCTGAGCCTTCTTCTTCGCCATGGCCCTGTGCGCCTCACATGCCGAGGTCGTCGCCCGGATCGAGAGAGGCCTGGCGCGCGAGACCCTGCATGAGATCGTTCATGCGACCGATCCGCGGCGCCTCCTCCTCCATGTCGTCGACCGGATCGAGCGCGAACTCGTTCTCGATTGGCGCCTGCTTCTCGACCGTTCCTTGGCTGAGCTCCGGCTGCTTCCGGCGATCGGCGTTCTTCGGATCCTCGTCGTCGGCGTCATCGCCTTCGGCCGCCAGCGGCGCCGGAGGGCGAGGAGGCAGCGGACGCGAACTCCAATCGTCGGGGCGACCCTCCTTCGGCCGCGCCGGGACAGGCGGCACCACGATCCGCTCCTGGAAGCGTCCATCCTCATAGTAGCGGACCTTCTTCGCCCGGATCGGATGGACACCCGACACCATGACGATCTCGTCGGTGGGCGGGAGCTGCATGACCTCGCCCGGCGTCAGCAGAGGGCGCGCGGTCTCCGAGCGCGACACCATAAGATGCCCGAGCCAAGGCGACAGCCGGCTGCCGGCATAGTTCTTCATCGCCTTCATCTCGGTCGCGGTGCCGAGCGCATCGCTCACCCGCTTGGCCGTCCGCTCGTCGTTGGTCGCGAAGCTGACCCGGACGTGGCAGTTGTCGAGGATCGAGTTGTTGGGGCCGTAGGCCTTCTCGATCTGGTTCAGCGACTGGGCGATGAGAAAGCTCTTGATGCCGTAGCCCGCCATGAAGGCGAGCGCCGACTCGAAGAAGTCGAGGCGACCGAGCGCCGGGAACTCGTCCAGCATCAGGAGGAGCCGGCGTCGCCCGACCTTGGCCTGCAGGTCCTCGGTCAGCCGCCGGCCGACCTGATTGAGGATCAGGCGGATCAGCGGCTTGGTCCGGTTGATGTCGGACGGCGGCACGACGAGGTAGAGCGTGGTGGGCCGGTCGCCGGCGACGATGTCGCCGATGCGCCAATCGCAGCGCCGCGTCACCTCGGCCACGACGGGATCGCGGTAG
>JAKAPE010000082.1 GCA_021811945.1 Pseudomonadota bacterium
TGCGCCAGACCGATGGGTGTTTGAACAAAAGCGGCGGAATAAGCGGCGAAGTCGAACGCGTTTCTTGCCAAACCAAAACCCACAGCGCGGCGACACCTAAGGCCAGCAGGCCGAGAATCTGCGGCAGCGTACGGGCTTGCATCGCCTGGACCTGCTCAAGGGCCAGGATGACCGGGCTCACGAACATCATGAACAAGACAAGGCCCGGAGCGTCGAAGCTCGTGCGTTTGCGGTCGGCCGGGCGCGCCGTAAGCCGTAGGACGAGGGCGACGGCAGCAAGCCCCAGCGGCAGGTTGATCAGGAAGATCGACCGCCAGCCGAACGCCTGCGTGAGATAGCCGCCGGCAACCGGCCCGAAAGTGCTGGAACTCACCGACACGCCGGCGAGGAACCCCTGATAACGGCCGCGCTCACGCGGCGGAACGGCTTCGCCCACGAGTGCTTGCGAGAGCGTCATCAGTCCGCCGCCGCCAAATCCCTGCACCACGCGCGTCGCCGTCAACAATTCGATATTGGGAGCGAGCGCGCAGAGCAGTGATCCGACGATGAAGAGCATGAGAGCCGCCAACATCATGCGACGCCGGCCGAAGGAGTCGCCGAGGCGGCCGTAGACCGGAGCGGCGATCGTGTTGGCGATGAGATAGGCCACCACCACCCACGACACCCGCTCGACTTCGCCAAGCTCAGAAGCGATGGCGGGCAGCGCCGTTGCCACAATCGTCTGGTCCGCGACTGCCAGGAACATCGGCAGCATGATCGAGGGAAAGACTGTGAGAAACAGGGCTCCCGTGGCGGCCGGTCTGTCCACGAGGCGTACCTGCCCGTTGGCGGATGGTGCAGCGTCGGCTGGAGAAGGGTTTTCGTTCATGGCGCGAGCCGGCCGAAAAATCGGTGGCAAAAAAAATCGGTGGCAAAGAAGTCCTCGGCGTCGAAGCATTGGCCCAAGAGTCCCAAGAGTCCCAAGAATCCCAAGAATTCCCGGAAACTCTCGACGAAGAATGCTGGCCGCTCGTGTCCCGATTCCGAAGTTCGCATTATTTTGCGGCTCGCTGGTTTGCGAACCTCGGAATCGAAGGACACGAGCAACTTATTGATCTAACGAGGCTCCGCCGCGGACCGTCGCGGCGTGTGGATAGTGCGGCTCCGATCGGCGGTTCATGAACGAGCTCTGGTAAACCAGGCTCAAGTGGACCAGATGGTCAAAGTGCCTGCAAGAGGCATAACCACACGACCGGAGCCGGGGGGATGATAGCACAGAGCGTGGCGAAAATTCTCGCCGATGCGGTGACGCTGTCGGTCGAGGGAGTAGACCGTATGTATCTGAACGTCTACGTGCCGCGGCCACAGACGGAGCAGGGAATTGTCTGGTTTTTCCGCGAGCATGGCGGCCAGCCGCTGCCGTCGGCGGCGTTGATGAGCCCGCTCGGCCGGCGCTTTGTGGCTGCCTTGGAAACTTATGCAGCCGAGCACGGCCTGCGGCTCGTGCAGTTCCGTAAGGGACAGCGCAAGGATGAGGTGATGGCCGAGCACCTGCGCAAGTTCGGCCAGGACGAGGGGGCGGTATTCATCGGCAAGGCGCAGGCAAAGACGCCGGTCTTGCGCACCGAGAAGCGCCGGAACCCGCGGAACGGTCAGCCCTATCCCTGGATCGTGCGCTCGACCGCAATGGTGAACCACTATTACGTCTATGCGGTTGATCGCGACTTTGGCCCGTTCTTCCTGAAGTTTTGCAGCGACTTTCCGTTCAATGCCAAGCTGTACTTGAACGGCCACGAATACGCCAAGCGGCAGCGCGCGCGCAAAGGCATCGCCTTCGAGGCGCTCGACAATGGCGTGTTGAGCTGCGCCGATCCCGGGCGCTTGCAGCAGATCTGCGATGGCTTGTCGGCACAGAAGATCGATGGCTTGCTGCGCAAGTGGCTGCGGCTTTTGCCGCATCCCTTCACCGGGGCGGATCGCAAGGCAGGCTATCGCCCTTGCTCTCGCAAAAGATCTTGCCGCTCGCATCGACAACGCACACGCTCGAACATTCCAATGACAGGTCAATTCCTGCATCATAGTCCATGGTCGTCTCTCCTCGATGTTTGGAGCGGCCTCGCCGACTCCGTCACACCATCATTGTCAGGGACGACCGCCTTCCCGCCAACCTTCCGCAAGCCGTCCGCTTGCTTCACTGGCGGCGCCCCGTTACCCTATCTAGACTGGCGAATATATCCGCTGGCGCAACCGTCGGACAAATCCCATCTTTCGAGGTTTAAGCGATGAAGTTGAGCGCGCGCAACCAACTCAAGGGCAAGGTTGTCGAAGTCACCAAGGGCGCAACGACATCCCACGTTCGCATCGATGTTGGTCAGGGCACAGTCATCACCGCGTCGATCACCAACGAAGCGGTGGCCGATCTCGGCTTGAAAAAGGGCGACGACGCCTGGGCGATCATCAAAGCCTCCAATGTGATGATCGGCAAATGACCCCCACCCTACCCTCCCCCGCGAGCGGGGGAGGGTTTAGGGTGGGGGTGATCGGCAAGTGACGTTGGCGATCGCTCATCTGGCGCGCGCGCGCCGCGTCGCCGACCAAAGTCGCGGCGGGGGCGCGGCGCGTAGCGGCGGGGGCGCGGCGCGTAGCCGCGGCCTCGGGCGCGGCAGCGGCACTGGGGCCGCGATTGGGCTGGCCGTGGGCGCCGACTTCTCAGCCACCTCCTTCGCCGACGGAGCCGGCCGGCGCACGTCCCACTCGCATAATCTGTAGCCGCCGCGCCGTTGCTCGAGGTCGAGGTGGACATGCTCCTCGTGGTAGGCGTCCGAACCGGGACCGAGCACGGTCGTAAAGCGCGCGCAGGCGCTCTCGCGCAGGTTTTCGCGCCAGGCCATGGGGACATTCACGTCGGTGAGCCCGATGACCTTGTCGTTGGCAAGCTTCAGGGCGCGCACGTCGAGCGCATTGGCGCGGGCGTGTTCGCTCATCATCGCGGCATGGACGCGATTGCGGCCGCGGCATTCGTAGGATCCTTCGTCCTCGATCGCGCGCAGCCCGGCGCCGAACTTGTCGGCCGCGCGAGCGACATCTTCGCGCAGCCACCGCACGACCTCTTGCGCCATCGTGCAGCGCAAGGTGGCCGGCGGCGACACCGCCACCTTGGTCCGGTCGGACAGGATGACGGCCTGCAAGACTACGGCGTCGGCAGCGCCGCACTCGCCGGGCCCGATGAGGACCGGCAGCAGCCGAAATTCCGCCAGCTTCGCCAGGCGGCGATCGCACTCGGACGGCGGCCGCGCTGCGGTGGACTCAGCCGCCTCTTGCGGGAACGATGCGAAAGCTTCCTGCGGCGGCGCCAGCTCTTGCGGTATCGCGACCGACGGCGAATGCCGCAACGGCGTCCGCGGCCGCGCTCGATGTGCGGTCCTGGCCCGCTTTGCATCAACGGCCGCGGCGTGCCGCGCCGCAGCCATCTCGATCCCGGCCGTCATCGCGGCCAGCAAAATCGCAAGGAGAACGACAACACCTTTCACGCACCGGTCTCCGCTGCCGCCGTGATCCCGATCGGCGGGGAAGAAGATGATGCTGGAGCTCTATGCAAGAACTGGCTTAGACGCCAGAAGTGCCCGCGTTCAAGCACCGCCCCGCAACGGCGCGAACGGTATTTTCAACGCTGCCGCACGCGGCTACATTGGGACGGTGCCGCCGGCGTCGGCTGGGGTGCGCAGGGCAACAACGATACAAAATACTACCCTCAGGAGGAATGCCATGCTTGGGCTCATGCAGGATTGGCCGCTCTTGTGCCATCGCATCATCGATCACGCCGCGATCAATTACGGCCAACGGCCGGTGATCTCGCGCTCGATCGAAGGGCCGATGCACCACACCAATTACGCTGAGGTCCGCACGCGCGCCCTGCGCATCGCGAAGCGGCTCGAACGCGACGGCATCAAGCTCGGCGACCGCGTGGCGACGCTCGCCTGGAACACCTGGCGGCACCTGGAAAGCTGGTACGGCATTCTGGGCATCGGGGCCATTTATCATACCGTCAATCCGCGGCTGTTCCCCGAGCAGATCGTCTGGATCATCAATCATGCGCAGGATCGCATGATCATGACCGATCTCACTTTCGTGCCGCTGTTGGAGAAGATCGCCGACAAGCTGCCGACGATCGAGCGCACCATCGTGCTGACCGACGGCGCGCACATGCCGGCGACGACGCTGCGCAATGCCGTTCCCTATGAAGATTGGCTCGCCGAAGCCGACGGCGACTTCGCCTGGAAATCGTTCGACGAAAACACCGCCGCCGGCATGTGCTACACCTCCGGCACGACGGGCCATCCCAAGGGAGTTGTGTACTCGCATCGCTCCAATGTCCTTCATTCGTTCATGGCGCTGCAATCGTTCAGAATCACCTCGCGTGATACCACGCTGCCGGTGGTGCCGCTCTTCCACGCCAACGCCTGGGGTCTGGTGTTCACCTCGCCGATGATCGGCGGTGCTTTGGTGTTGCCGGGAGCACGGCTCGACGGCGCCTCGGTTTACGAGCTGCTCACGGAATACAAGGTGACCTGCAGCGCCGCCGTACCCACGATTTGGCTGATGCTGCTGCAGCACCTGGAAAAGACCGGCGGTAGGCTGCCCGACCTGCGACAGGTGCTGATCGGCGGTTCTGCCTGTCCGCGGGCCATGATCAAGACCTTCCAGGATAAATATGGGGTCGACGTCATTCATGGCTGGGGCATGACCGAAATGAGTCCGCTCGGCACCACCTCCGATCTCAAGGCGGAGTTTGCTTCGCTGCAGGGCGAAGCGCTCCTGGACGTGAAACAGAAGCAGGGCCACACTCAATTCGGCGTCGAGATGAAGATCACCGACGACGCTGGCCGCACGTTGCCGTGGGACGGCAAGACCTTCGGCCGCCTCAAGGTGCGCGGACCCGCCGTCGCCGGGGCCTATTACCGTGACGAAACCGACCTCCTCGATGAGGACGGCTTCTTCGATACCGGCGACGTCGCCACCATCGACCGTCACGGCTACATGCAGATCACCGACCGCTCCAAGGACGTGATCAAATCAGGCGGCGAATGGATTTCCTCGATCGATGTGGAAAACCTCGCGGTCGGTCATCCCAAGGTGGCCGAGGCCGCGGTGATTGGCGTGGCGCATCCCAAATGGGCCGAACGGCCTCTGCTCGTCGTCGTGCTCAAGGAAGGGCAGACGGCCACCAAGGAGGAGATGCTGGGCTTCCTCGAGGGCAAGATCGCCAAGTGGTGGATGCCCGACGATGTCGTTTTCGTCACCGCGATCCCGCATACCGCAACCGGTAAGATCCAGAAGACGACGCTGCGCGAACAGTTCACGGATTATGTGCTGCCGACTGCCGTCGCCGCCGAGTGATTGATCGTGAGACCGGCACTGCAATGACACCGGCGGCCTACCAGGCGGGCCTGCGCCGCAGCAGGGCGGCAAGGGCGGCTGCTGCAAGTGCGAGCCAGGCGGCGATGAGCAGGATCCCGCCGGCGGGGGCGGCCATCGCGAACAGGTGATGTCCGATGAAAGCGCGCAGCGCAATGTCGGCCGAAAACAGTCCGGCGCCGATGACCCAGGCGGCCAGCACGCCCGTCATCAGCGGCCGCGGCAACAGGTCCTGGTGCGTGAGCGCAGTGCCGCCGAGCAACGCGGCCGCATGGAACAGAAGCATGTAGGCGGCGCTGGGAAGGCCGGTATGGGGCAGTATGTGTGCCCCCGCCGCGGCCAGCGCGATGCCGGCCGCTCCCATCAAACCGGCCATTAGGACGAAAATCGGCAGCGCCATTGCCCGTTATCCTTGTGTGCCGCCAAGGTTGAGCATGATCCCGAAAGCGGCTCTTCGGAAATTTCCTCGCCAAGGCGGGAATTCGTTGCCAACTGCCCGCGCCGGTGCGCAGTTAAAGCGAGTGGAGCGAAAGATGACACACGTCACCTACAAGATCGTCCGCCACGAAGACGGCTGGGCCTATACCGTCAACGGCGTCTTTTCGGAGAGCTTTCCCACGCACGCGCGGGCGCTCGAAGCGGCGCGGCAAGCGGCGGCGGAGCAGCGCGAGCCGGGCCGGACGGAGAGCATCGAATACGAGGACGCGGACGGCAGGTGGCATCGCGAAGTGGCGAGCGGTCGCGACCGGCCGGAAACCGACGTCGAGGATAGCGCCTAAACGGGTCACCACCCTAGCGATAAGTGATGGCGGCGGCAGCGGCTGACCACAAAATATCACTGCGGCTGTTCAGCAGGGTGGCGCGGGTGATAAAGACCCGCCAGCAACACGGCGAGGATGCCGGTGAGAAAAATGCCGTCAAAGGTTCCCGCGCCGCCGATGGAGGCGACCGGCGCGCCGAGGCCGCGCACCTTGCCGAGATTGGTGAGGTCGGCGCCGATGAGCGTCCCCATACTGCCGGCGATATAGGCGAGCGGCGCGGCGTTTTCGCGCGACAGCACCATGGCGACTATGGCTGTGACCAGGGCCGGCAGAAACACCGGCACGGCGATGCCGATCCCCGGCCTGGGAACGGCCAGCCAGTGCAGCACCAGGGCAACCACGGCAGTGGCGATCACTCCCTGGAACCATAATCGCCGGGCGACGAGGAGATAGATCGACATCAGGGCCGGAATGACCGCGCCGCCGACATTGACGGCAATCACGGTGCCCGGCCAATGCTCGACGATCGGCACCACATAGTGCATGCCGAAGAACTCGATCACCTCGTTTGATACGACTTGCTCGTGCGGCAGAGTAGCTATGGGAATATTGAAATAGCTGCCGATCAGCGAGCCGAACAGCAGCCACATCGCGGTCGATGAACTAACCCCGAGGCTCAGATAGGCGTAGCGCAAGGCGCCCAGCATCAGCATCATGAACACGACGAGGAAAATGCCGACGAGGATCGTGAAAAAGATCGGCGTCAGCGGCAGGTAATGGTATTCGGGCAAATGCATGGGGTATCGCTGCCGTGATGATACCGTGACCGGACAGCCGAAACGATACTCCGGTCTGCCGCGTCTCGCTCAGTTTATCATCGGGGCTATCTTAGGCACGAGCCGTCGGCCCATAAAGGCACCAAAATAATTTATGACAACATGCGGTGCCCGGAAGCCTGTCCCGTCGATCTGTGGCGGCTTTCCTGTAGGGGGCTTCGCTCCTACATCCCCAGCGCCAGCGCGGCGAGACCGGCGGCACCCACGGCGATGCGCCACCAGGCGAACAAGGCGAAGCCGTGATGCGATACGTAATCGAGCAGCGTCTTGACTACGAACCAGCCGCAGATGAATGACACCGCAAATCCGACGGCGACGATCAGCATGTCGCCGCCGGCAAGCTCGGCGCGGCTTTTATAGGCTTCATAAGCGAAGGCGCCGACCATGGTCGGCATGGCGAGCCAGAAGGAGAATTCCGTCGCAGCGCGCTTGTCGGCGCCGAACAGCATGGCACCGACGATGGTCGCGCCCGCGCGCGACACGCCAGGCACCATGGACAGGCACTGGATCACGCCGATGCCGAGATACATCGGTAGCGAGAATTTCCTCGCATCATGGTAGCGCGGCTTCAAGTCGAGCCGGTCAATCCACAACAGCACAAAACCGCCGACCACGAACATGCTGCACACGATCCACACATTGAACAGCACGTTCTTGATAATCCCGTAAGCGAGCGCGCCGATCACCGCGGCGGGAAGGAACGCGATCAAGACGCCGACGATGAAACGCCGCGCCGCCGGGTCGCCGAACATGCCGATGAAAAGCTGCCAAAGCCGGGCCGCGTAGATCGACAGCAAAGCCAGGATGGCGCCGAGCTGAATCAGCACGACGAAGGCCTTGCCGAATGCCTCATCGCTGAAGCCGAAAAAATGATCGGCGAGCAGCAGGTGTCCGGTCGAGGACACCGGGATGAATTCGGTCAAGCCCTCGACGATGCCGAGGATAATGGCCTTGATCACATCGAACGTCATTGGCAACTCCGCGGCTGGAGGAACAAGCTGTTGCTGGCGGCTCGATCTGCGCTCGCTTACCGCATCGGTTCGTCAGACTTGTGACGCACGGCAACGATTCGGGCAACGGCATGCCCGTGGCGCCATCTTGGCGCCACTCGGCGCCAGCACTGCGCCGCGCTGGTTGCCTGCGGCCTTGCTTCGCCTGTAAGAGGGTTGCTTCCGAGTCGCGCCGCTCGTGGGCAGCGGTTACGCCGACCCGGCAAAGGGTTTGTTTGCGCCTGCGACGGCATGTTGACGCTCTTTCATCATCCCTTTTGTCCGCATTCACGTTTCGTTCGGCTCGCGTTGGACGAGTTCGGCGTCACGCCGCGCCTCGTGGAGGAGCGCGTCTGGGAGCGGCGCGAGGACTTTCTGGTGCTCAATCCTGCGGGTACCACGCCGGTGCTGGTGGAGGAGGGCGCGCCACCGGTGCCGGGAGCGATCATCATCGCCGAATACCTCGACGAGACGCGCGGCGAGAAGCTCGGTGACCTTCGGCTGCTGCCGCGGGAGACAGGCCCCCGTATCGAAGTGCGCCGACTGATGAACTGGTTCCACGACAAGTTTTTCGCCGAGGTCAGCGGCGCCTTGGTGACGGAGCGCATCTACAAGCGTTTCATTCCTGCGGCGCAGGGGGGCGGACCGCCCGATACGGGGATGCTGCGCGCGGCGCGAAGCAACATTAGATATCATCTGGCGTATATCGGCTGGCTGGCGCGCAGGCGAAACTGGCTTGCCGGCAACAGCCTCACCTATGCCGATCTCGCTGCGGCGGCGCACCTCTCCGCCGTCGATTACCTGGGCGACGTGCCGTGGGACGAAGACGAGAGCGCCAAGCTGTGGTACGCGCGGGTCAAATCGCGACCCGCGTTCCGCACGCTCCTTGGCGAGACGCTGGCCGGCCTGCCGCCGTCGCCGAGCTACGCCGACCTCGACTTCTGACGGGCGAGGCGATCAAGGCGGAACTTGCCGCCGCTGCCTGCGCGCAGGGCTTCGACGCCTTCGGCGTGGCGCGGCCAGACGCCCTGCCGCGCGCGGTCGAACGGTTGCGGCAGTTCCTTGCTGCCGGCGCACATGGTGATATGGACTGGATGGCGAGAAATATCGACCGGCGCGGCGATCCGCGCGCGCTGTGGCCCGAGGTGCGTGCGATCGTCGTGCTCGGTGTGGGCTATGGTCCCGATGACGACCCGCTCGCAATCCTCCGGGCGCGCATGCGCGGCGCCATTTCGGTCTACGCGCAGGGCGACGATTATCACGACGTGATCAAGCCACGGCTGAAAAGCTTGGGACGGTGGCTCATTGAGCATGCCGGTGGCGATATCAAGGTTTTTGTCGATACCGCCCCCGTGATGGAAAAGCCGCTGGCGGAAGCGGCCGGCCTCGGCTGGCAGGGCAAGCACACCAATCTCGTCTCGCGGCGATGGGGCTCGTGGCTGTTTCTCGGCGCCATTTTCACCACTCTCGATCTGCCGCCTGACGCGGGGGAACGTGATCATTGCGGCAACTGCCGCGCTTGCCTCGATATTTGTCCGACGGCGGCCTTTCCGGCGCCGTATCAGCTCGATGCGCGGCGCTGCATCTCCTACCTGACCATCGAGCATAAGGGTCCGATTCCGCGCGCATTACGCCCGGCGATAGGCAACCGCATCTACGGCTGCGACGATTGCCTCTCGGTTTGTCCGTGGAACAAATTTGCGCAAAAGGGGCGCGAGGCGAAGTTGGCGGCGCGCGCGGCGCTGCGGGCACCGCTGCTCGCCGACCTCGCCCGGCTGGACGATGCCGGCTTTCGCGCGCTATTTGCCAAGAGCCCGGTCAAGCGCATCGGCCGCGCGCGGTTCTTGCGCAACGTGCTGATCGCGGTCGGCAATTCCGCCGACTTGGGACTGGCGGACGCGGCCGAGCGCCTGCTCGACGATGTTTCGCCGCTTGTTCGCGGCGCCGCGATATGGGCCCTCGGCCGGCTCGACCGCGCCAGGCTCGAGCGTCGCGCAGAGCGGCGTCGCGCCGGCGAGGGCGATGCGGATGTCGTTGCGGAATGGACCGCGGCATTGGAACGATGAGGCGGCGATGTCCACGCTCCTGTGTTTCGGGCTGGGTTATTCGGCGGAACATTTTGTCGCCATGTTCGGTGACGGTTTTGCGCGCATCATCGGCACCGTGCGCAGCGTCGAGCGCGCCGTGGTTCTCAACGAGCGCCTGGCCGGCCGGCTCAAGGCGCTGATTTTCGACGGCAAATCCGCAACGCCGGCGGTTTGCGATGCCATCGCGGAGGCGGATTTTGCGCTGATCTCTATTCCTCCCGATGAAATCGGCGACCCCGTCCTCGAGGTTTTCGGCGACGCCTTGATGCAGGCGCAGCGCTTGCGCTCGATCGTCTATCTCTCGACGGTCGGAGTCTATGGCGACCACGGCGGCGAGTGGGTTGACGAGGAAACACCGCCGCGACCCCTCTCGCAACGCGGCCGCGCGCGGCTTGAGGCCGAACGCGCATGGCACAGAGTGGGCGCGCGGTTGGGCGCCGCCGTCGCCATCCTGCGGCTCGCCGGCATCTATGGACCCCGGCAAAACCTTTTGGTGCAGATCGCGCGCGGCAATGCCCGTTGCATCGTTAAACCGGGCCAGGTCTTCAACCGCATCCATGTCGGCGACATCGTGCAGGCGATCGATGCCGCCTTCGCGCGGACGACCGGTGGCGTTTTCAACGTGGCCGACGACGAGCCGACGGCGTCCGGCGATCCCATTGTGTTTGCGGCACAGCTTCTGGGCGTCAAGCCGCCGCCGGAAATTCCCTTCGAAAAAGCCGCACAGTCGATGTCGCCGATAGCGCTGAGCTTCTGGCAAGAATGCCGCCGCGTCAAGAACGACAAGCTCAAACGCCAATTGGGCGTCAACTTGCTCTATCCCACTTACCGCGAAGGTTTGCGCGCGCTGCTGGAAGCGCGGTGAACGATGGTTCCAGCACAGCCGGCATCTTCGTTCGGCGCTAGAGGCTAGACGACGAAAATGATCCGGACCGCATGGGCGTTGCGGGGTTGCTTCGCTTCACTGGCGAAAGCGATCATCAATGCAAACTCGGCCCCTTGAGGAAGCGGTTGCGCTCGCCGGATGTGACGCGCGTCTCCATGGTATGGCCGTCGCGGTAGATGGTGAGCGGCACGTCGACGCCGGCGGTGCCCTGCGCCCACACGCGGCGGAAGAAGCCGGCGAGATCGTGGACCTGCGTGCCGGCAACGGCGAGGACAACGTCTCCGGTGCGCAGATCGGCGCGTTGCGCGGGCCCGCGATCGGCAAGGCCGACGATGACCAGCTTGTCCTCCACTTCGGTCGCATAGAGTCCGAGCCAAGGACGCGATGGCCCGGTACGCCGGCCGAACTTCAATAAGTCATCGAGGATCGGCTTCAACAGGTCAATGGGGACCATCATGTTGATATTTTGTGTCTGCTCTTTTCCCATTGCATGCTGGAGCTGCAACGAGCCGATGCCCAAGAGATCGCCGGCGACACCGATGAGCGCGGTGCCGCCCCAGTTGGGGTGTGCCGGCGCCGTAAAGAATGCTTCGTCGAGCACGTATTCCCAATAGCCGGCGAATTCCTGCTTGGCGACAATGCGGGCGGCGATCGAGCGCGCTCGCCCGCCGGCGCCGCCAACCACGACGCGCTCGCCGACGGCCGCCGCGGCGGAATTGCCGAATTCGAGCGCCGGCATGTCCACCTTGGCGAGCGCCTGCACCAGCCCGAATCCGGTGTCCTGGTCATAGCCCAGCACATGGCCGGGCACTGGACGGCCATCGCTCAACGTCAGCCAAATCGTCTCCGCCTCTGTAATGAGATAGCCGATGGTGAGGACGAGACCGTTGCGTCGAATGAAGACGCCGTTGCCGGCGCGTTCGGTGCCGAGCGTTTCCGCTGTGAATGCATCTGCCGGCACGGTCGCGCGCAACGCCACCATCGCCGCCAGAGCGAGATCGAGATTGTAGGCGTAGGCCTGCGGCTTCGGCTGCAACGAGGACGGCACCTTCCAGTCGCTAACGGACGCCATCTCAGGTTCCTTTGCCAAAGTGGGGTCGAAACTCATAAATTGTACGTTCGATTTGGTCTTGCCGGTATTCGGGTGCAAGGAGCCCACGGCTTTCTCTGATCGATTGTGTAGGTTTTGACCCTAGCACTATGTGCCCAGCGCCATCGCGCCGATCACCTCCACCTGGCGGCTGCCGGGGCTAACGGTTGCGGTCGCTTTACCGGCTGTTATCCATCGACTTCGCTGACAGGCCCGTCGCCGCGACTGTACGATGCGATCTGTGCTGCCATTTGCCACATTGCCTTCTTCCGGCCAAATCTCGTGCGCACAAACTCAGGCTAGGCTTTATGGTTATGGGGGCATCGCGGTGCGCGCCAATGTGAGTTTTGCTGCGGTCGCGGTGCTGGCTGTTTGGCTCGCCGCAGCGAACGCGCAATCTTATCCACCGCCGCCTGCCGATTATTATCCGCCACCGCCGCAACCCTACGGCAGCGCGCCGCCACCCTACTACGGCGGAGACGCGACGATGCCGCCGCCGGGCCGTCCCTTTGCCGATGCGCCGCCAGTCTATCGCGCTACCAATGGCAATCCGCCGGGGTTTTACGGATCAGGCTACGGCCCATCAGGGCCGGTGCCGCCGCCCGGCCGCCCCTACTTCGTCCCCGATGACCGCGCTCGGGCGCAACCAGCGCCGTCGCTCGGCGGCGATTCGGTTCCGCAGCCGCCGGCTTATATCGGCGGTTCCGCTCCCGCCGACGCCGCCGGCTCGGTGTCCGGTGCTCCAGGCGCAGCAAGCGAACCGGATCGCGCCACGGTGATGGCATCGCTGCCGCCGGAATATCGGCCCGAACGGGGTTCTGCGCAGCAACCGCCGCCGCGATTCCGCCGTCAGCTCGTGAACTATCCGACTTCCCAGCCGGCGGGGACAATCATCATCGATACTGCACACACCTTTCTTTATCTGGTACGCGGTCACGGCAAGGCGCTGCGCTATGGCATCGGGGTTGGGCGAGCCGGCTTTACCTGGTCGGGCACCGAACACATCAGCCGCATGAAGAAATGGCCGGATTGGCATCCGCCGAAAGAGATGATCGAGCGCCAGCCCTATCTGCCGCGCTTCATGGCCGGCGGCGAAGACAACCCGCTTGGCGCGCGCGCTCTCTACCTCGGCAACACGCTTTACCGCATTCATGGCACTAACCAGCCTTCGACCGTCGGCACCTTCGTCTCGTCGGGCTGCATCCGGCTGACCAACGCGGACATCGAGGACCTCTACGACCGAGTGAATACCGGCACGCGCGTCGTGGTCTTGCCCGGCGCGCCGCCGGCCTCGGCTGTGGCGCAGAGTCCAGTTGGGCGCTAGCCTCCGCTTTTAGAGAAGCGTGATTCATCCTTCCCCGTCGCGAAGCGACGGGGAAGGAAAAATAGCGTCCGTCGCGTGTCGGGTTCTATGACTCCGGGTATTGGCGCGGGATTCTGTCGTCTCTGCGGCGCAGGCGGCATGCTGCGGCCAAGTATTCCAGAATTTTCCTGTTGGATTTCCGGCGACTCAAGCTAGTGTCGCCGCGCTGGATCAAGCGGGAATAAGGCTGTGGTCCGGCGAGGCGTCGGCCGCAAGCGGCGACCGGCGCGGAGGCCATCAGCCCTCGCGGTGAGCTTCGCCCGGTGGTGACGCGTGCTTTTTCGGGCCGCGCGGGCGTTCTGCGAGGTCGAATGTTTCCTAATTTCCGCCTGCTGATCGTGGCCGTATTTGCCTCGATTGTTGCGCTGAGCTGCGGATTTGGCGTGTTCGCTGCTTTCCGCGTCAGCCACGCGCCGCTGGCGCGTCTGCGGCCCACCTGGGCGCCGTTGCAGCTCGCGGTCGGCAACGCCTCGCCGCTGTCCATGGTGGTCGCGGAGACTGCTCCGCTTGATCACCGTCGGCAGACGCGCGAATTGCATCGCGGCGGCAGCGGCACGACGTCACCGGCAACGGTTCTCGACCGTCGCCGCAAGGTCGAGCCGGTGCCCGCGGCTTTGCCCGGTGCAGCATCCGGACCTGCCGCGGCCGGCAAAGAAACAATGCCTGATCCCGTCGATCCGGTCGCCCAACCGCGAACCTTGCCGCCGGCGCATCTGGACGAACGGTCGGCGGCGCGGGCTGTTGTGCCGAGCGCGGCCAAACACCCGACCGACCCGACGAATACATTGGAACGAATATGGCAGCCGCCGCCGGTCGCTGGTGTCGGCGCTGCCGCATCATCGCTACACGCCAGGCAAGCCGCATCGTCGCCGGACGCTTCGGCGCAGGCCATTTCGTCACGACAGATACCGACGCCGCAGCATGCGTCTGAGCCGGCGACACCGGCGCAGGCCGTTTCATCGCGACAGACATCGACGCCGCAGCGCGCGTCCGAGCCTGCGACACCGGCGCAGGCTGCGCCAGCACGCGACACCTCGGTGCAAACAGTGCTTCAACAACCGGTGCAGCCCGAAACAGAGCGCACTGCAAAGTCGGCAGTCGCGGTGCCGAGCGCCGAGTCAGCATCCGCCGCACCGCCGGCCGCTTCGGCACGTTCGAGAGATCGCCAAGCCCGGGCCGCGGATATGGGAAAGGCAGAAGAACCTGCTCGCGCCCGTGCCGCCCGCGAGAAGGCCCGCACGACCGTCCGCACCGCAGCGAAGAAGAAGGGCGGGCGAAGAAGCGTTGCTGTCAGCAAGCATCGCACGTACGCGCGGCGCGCCCGCGCGCTCCCCGCCTACAGTCAAACATATCAAACGGACGTGTTCCCGCAGCCGCACTTTCAAAGCGCGCTGCCGCCTTTCGGCGCGCAGCCTGCGCAACCGCCGTAAAGGCAGATCCGCCGCGTACCGTCCAGAAGAAAGATCAAGAAGCATCCAGCCGTCGGCGGCCCGCAAGTCCGCTCAAGCGGCTTGTGACAGGCGTTCTTACAGCCATTGCGATCGACGTTTTTCCTGACCGCCTTGAAGTCGATCTTGTTGGCGAAGGTGGGCGCGCTTGACACAGACAGCATCCCCGTTGCTTTGCGACCGGGAAGCTGATCGGTGGCTCTGGCGAGAATGCAAAAGGCAAATCCGGCAAGTGCGGTCACTTTTGCTCAGCCGAAGCAAGACACGAAGCCGGCACGGATGGTCTCGAAAAACACCGCGGTGCCGTAATGAGACCAAAGCCACAGCGTGCCCGCGAGCGCTATCGTGATCGCGGCCGCTGCCAGGAGCGGCCGCGCCAGCGCGCGTGGCGCGATGGTGTCGCGGATCGGCATCGCGTGATCATGCCACCGATGGGCGAGGCGCGCCAGCGTCCGTCAAGTCGCCACTACGGCGGCGCGAGCAACCGGCTTTTCCACGATTGGAAGGTTGATCAACGCGGAAAGAACGCCGAACAGGATTCCCAGCCACCACACCGGATCGTAGGAGCCGGTGCGGTCAAATACAATTCCGCCCAACCAGACGCCGAGGAAGCCGCCGACCTGATGACTGAAAAAGGCGAAGCCGGCGAGCGTCGTCAGCCAGCGCGTGCCGAACATGACGGCGATGATGCCGTTGGTCGGCGGCACGGTCGCCAGCCACATCAGGCCCATGATGGCGCCGAAAGCAAGGCAGGAGAACGGCGTGACGGGGAACGAAATGAAGGCCAGAATTGCCGCCGCGCGGCCGAAATAGATGAAAGACAGCAAATAGCGCTTCGGCAGGCGGTCGCCGAGCCAGCCGGAAGCGACCGTTCCGACGATGTTGAACAGACCGATCGTGGCCAGCGTCCAGCCGCCGACGGTCGCGGAGAGGCCGCGGTCGATCAGGTAGGCCGGCAGATGCACCGTAATGAAGGCGAGCTGAAAGCCGCAGGTGAAGAATCCGAGCACGAGCAGCACGTAGGAGCGATGAGCGAAGGCTTCGCCGAGCGCGTGGCGCAGCGGCTGCGGCGCCGCTTCCTTCACTGCCGCGGTCGCCGGCGTCGCCAGCGCCAGCGACAACGGCAGCACGGCGAGCATGCTCAGGCCGAAGATCACCAGCGTCCGTTGCCACCCGAACGTGTCCATGAGCGAGACCGCAACGGGAGCGTAGAGGAATTGCCCGAACGAGCCGGCCGCGGTGCCGATGCCGAAGGCGCGCGAATGCCACGCCTGCGGCAGCAGCTTGCCAAACGCCC
>JAKAPE010000083.1 GCA_021811945.1 Pseudomonadota bacterium
TTACTGGGGACGCCATTTCTGGGCCCGTGGTTACTTCTGCACCACCAGTGGCAACATTACCGACGACGTCATACTTCAGTATTTGCGTGAGCATGAACCTACCGGCCTCAGCCGGTAGTTATTCAGTTCCGCGGTCCTCGGCACGCGGCTGCCCGGCCCCGGCGCGGTCTACATCTCGCAGACGCTCAACTTCCGCGCGCCGGTGAAGATCGGCGATACCGTCAAAGTTACGGTAACCGTCGCCGAGCTGATTCCGGAAAAATCCCGCGCGCGGCTTTCGTGCATCTGCGAGGTCGATGGGGAAGTCGTCCTGGACGGCCAGGCGCTGGTCAAGGTGCCGAGCCAGGCCAAGGCGAAACGCCCCCTACCGAAGCTCTAGCCGCCAAAATGTTGGGCAAAATGCCTTTGCGGCGCGGACGCGCCGGGCCGTCTTTGCTAGATTTTCCTGGAATTGACTACTGGAGGGAGCCTCACCCGATGAAAGCCATTCTCTATCTGCTCGGCATTCTCGCCATCGTCGTCGCCATCGTCTATTTCATGGTTCCTTCCGGCTCGCTGCCGGATTTTGTGCCCGGCCACGTCGCGGGCGGTTCCCATATCCACGTGAAGCACGGCGTCGTCGCCGCCGTCGTCGGCGTGATCCTGCTGGCGATCGGCGCCTTTACCAGCCGGCGCGCCTGAGCCGGGGCGCCCGCAAGTCCCGGATTGAGCGAAGCGGAATCCGGGACGATCTTTCAGCTCTGACGCCGGTCCCTGGCTTTCGCCGTGCTCAAGCCGGGCTACGCTCCCTAATCGTGAGTTTCAGTTGCTAAGAAGCAGCGCGGAGGCTTGAGTAAGCGCGGATAAAGCGGCCGCGAGCGCAGCAAAACTGTTCCAACGTGTTTGTCGCTTTGCCGTTGCAAGGACATCAAAGCCGTTATTACCGTTCAATTCTGTAAGTGTCACGGGAAAGAGTCCATGCTCGTCAGCCTTTTCGACGTATTCCACTTTCTGAAACGAAGCGAAGGCCCACAGAATCGCAGCCAACAACACAAAAACCGCAGATATGACCTCGAAATATACTCTGTTCACATGAGAACCCGAAAACCGAATTGGCCACATCTCAATCTTTTCGCCCTTTCAGTCGAGTCTCGCTTTTTCGGGTTTTCACGGAATCTGAGTATACCATTTCATTTTTCGCTCCTAAGCTAAAGTTGGCCGGCTGCCTGCCGCCGCCGCCCGCTCGCAACGCTAACTCCGCTCGCCACCTTCTCTTCGCGAGCGGGAGAAGGAAATCACTCCGCCGCCTCGATGCGCCGCTTGCGCTTCCCACCCGCGCCGCGCGCCAGCACCGGCTGCAAAAACTGCCCCGTGTAGCTTCGCTTCACCCCGCAAATATCTTCCGGCGTGCCGGCCGCGACGATGTCGCCGCCGCCGTCGCCGCCTTCGGGGCCGAGGTCGATGATCCAGTCGGCGGTTTTCAAGACTTCGAGATTGTGCTCGATGACCACGACGGTGTTGCCGCTCTCGACCAGCTCGTGCAGGACTTCCAACAGCTTGGCGACGTCGTGGAAGTGCAGGCCGGTGGTCGGCTCGTCCAAAATGTACAGCGTGCGGCCGGTGGCGCGCTTACTAAGCTCCTTGGCAAGTTTTACGCGCTGCGCCTCGCCGCCGGACAAGGTCGTCGCCTGCTGGCCGACATGGATGTAGTCGAGGCCGACGCGGTGAAGGAGCGTGAGCACGTCGCGCACTCGCGGCACTGCTTTGAAGAATTCCAGCGCCTCCTCCACGGTCATGTCGAGCACGTCGGCGATCGATTTATTCTTGAACAGCACCTCCAGCGTCTCACGGTTGTAGCGCTTGCCCTTGCAGACGTCGCAGGTGACGTAGACGTCGGGCAGAAAATGCATCTCGATCTTGATGACGCCGTCGCCCTGGCAGGCCTCGCAACGGCCGCCTTTGACGTTGAAGGAAAAGCGGCCGGGGGCGTAGCCGCGCGCGCGCGCCTCGGGCAGGCCGGCGAACCATTCGCGGATCGGCGTGAAGGCGCCGGTATAGGTCGCGGGATTGGAGCGCGGCGTGCGGCCGATCGGCGACTGGTCGATGTCGATGACCTTGTCCAAAAACTCGAGGCCTTCGATGCGGTCGAACGGGGCAGGGGCCTCGCTCGCGCCGTTGAGGCGGCGCGCCAGCGCCTTGTACAGCGTGTCGACGAGCAGCGTCGATTTGCCGCCGCCGGAGACGCCGGTGACGCAGGTGAACAGGCCGAGCGGAATTTCAGCAGAGATGTTTTTCAGGTTGTTGCCGCGGGCGCCGATGAGTTTCAGCATGCGGCGGGCATTGCGCGGGCGCCGCTGCGGCACCGCTATCTCGCGGACGCCGGTGAGATATTGGCCGGTGAGCGAGGCAGGATTGGCCATGATGTCGGCGGGCGTGCCCTGGGCGATAATGCGGCCGCCGTGGACTCCGGCGCCCGGCCCGACGTCGACGACATGGTCGGCGGTGCGGATGGCGTCCTCGTCGTGCTCGACGACGATCACGGTGTTGCCGAGATCGCGCAGGCGCTTGAGCGTCTCCAGCAGCCGGGCATTGTCGCGCTGGTGCAGCCCGATCGAAGGCTCGTCGAGCACATAGAGCACGCCGGTCAGGCCCGAGCCGATCTGCGAGGCGAGGCGGATGCGCTGGCTCTCGCCGCCGGAGAGCGTGCCGGAGGCGCGGGAGAGTGTCAGATAGTCGAGCCCGACATCGACCAGGAATCTCAGCCGCTCGCGGATTTCCTTGAGGATGCGCATGGCGATCTCGTTCTGCTTCGCCGTGAGCCGCTGAGGTAGCTCGGTGAACCAGTCCCCTGCGCCTTTGACCGACAGCTCGGAGACTTCGCCGATGTGCAGACCGCCAATCTTGACGCACAGCGCCTCGGGCTTGAGCCGGTAGCCGTGGCAGGCTTCGCACGGCACATCGGTGAAATAGCGGGAAATCTCCTCGCGCGCCCAGTCGCTGTCGGTCTCGCGGTAGCGCCGCTCGAGATTGGTGATGACGCCTTCGAACGGCCGCCTGGTCTCGTAGGCGCGCATGCCGTCGTCGTAGGAGAAGCGGATTTCGCTGTCGCCCGAACCGTAGAGGATCGCGTCCTGGGTCTTCTTCGGCAGGTCTTTCCACTTGGTGTCGAGCGTGAACCTGTAGTGCTTGCCGAGCGCCAGCAGCGTCTGGACGTAATAAGGCGAGCTTGACTTCGCCCACGGCGCGATGGCGCCGCGGCGCAGCGTGCGCTCCTTGTCGGCAATGACGAGGTCGGGATCGACATGCTGCTCGACGCCGAGCCCGCCGCATTTTGGGCAGGCGCCGAACGGGTTGTTGAAGGAAAACAGCCGCGGCTCGATCTCGGGAATGGTGAAGCCGGAGACCGGGCAGGCGAATTTTTCCGAGAAGACGATGCGCTCGGGGCCGCTCTTGTCGTGGATTTTGGCGGTTTTTTTCTTTTCGTCATGGCCGAGCATAGCCGTTCGAAGAACGGCGTCGCTTCGCTCGCCTATGACCCGGCCATCCGCGTCTTGCGCTTCGCTCGAAGAAAGACGTGGATCACCGGGTCTCGCGCCTTCGGCGCGGCCCGGTGATGACGAAACGGCGTCCGCGAACTCGGCCACCGCCAGCCCGTCGGCGAGCTTGAGCGCGGTTTCCAGTGAGTCGGCGAGCCGCGTGGCGATATCCGGCCGCACCACGATGCGGTCGACGACGACGTCGATGTCGTGCTGGAATTTCTTGTCGAGCGCCGGCGCGTCGGCGATCTCATAAAAGGCGCCGTCGATCTTGACGCGCTGAAAGCCGCGTTTCGTCCACTCGGCAAGCTCCTTGCGGTACTCCCCTTTGCGGCCGCGCACGACGGGCGCAAGCAGATAGAGCCGCGTGCCTTCCAGGAGCGCAAGGATACGGTCGACCATCTGCGAGACGGTCTGGCTCTCGATCGGCAGCCCGGTCGCCGGCGAATAGGGCACGCCGACGCGCGCCCACAAGAGCCGCATGTAGTCGTGGATTTCGGTGACGGTGCCGACCGTCGAGCGCGGATTGCGCGAGGTGGTCTTCTGCTCGATGGAGATCGCCGGGGAAAGCCCGTCGATCTGATCGACGTCCGGCTTCTGCATCATCTCCAGAAATTGCCGGGCATAAGCGGAAAGGCTCTCGACATAGCGGCGCTGACCCTCGGCATAGATGGTGTCGAAGGCGAGCGACGATTTGCCAGAGCCCGACAGGCCGGTGAGGACGACGAGCGCGTCGCGCGGGATGTCGAGATCGATGTTTTTCAGGTTATGCTCGCGCGCGCCGCGGATGGCGATCACGCGGCGGTCATGGATGGCCGGGCCGGCGCTTTTCTTCCCGGCGTCCAAAGGATCATTCATGCACTCGCCCGCTCGTTGTTGCGAAAGCGCATAGTTCAAATAGTGGTTCATCCTCCCCCGCGAAGCGCAGCGGAGCGGAGCGGGGGAGGAAGCTATGTCAAGCGTCCGAACATAGGAAGAACGGGAGGCCTTTGCCAGTCCGCCGCCGCGAGCTATCCCGCGAAAAGAGTCCAGCCGTCATCGTGGCGTGCGCCATGATCGCGGTTGATAACGCGAGCGCCTCAATCGGCCGTCATGCGAGGAGGGCAGCGAAGCTCACCTGGTCCTGGCGGACCTTGGTTTTGCCGCTGAACTCGCGCCTATTCCCGCAGCCGTTTCTTTGTAGAATTCGATAAAAGGAGTCGGCGCCGCCGGCGGTTCGCGCTGGGCCGATTTCCGCGCCTCCAGGCACTGTAGTACAGAGGGACATCACGATGCCCGGTTGCCAAAGCCTAGCACTCGCGCCATCCACGGCCACACGCCGGTTGGACGCAGAGTAATGATCACCATCAGCGTCAGCCCATAGAATACCTGTTTAGTCCCCGGCAGATTAACGCCCAACCTTTCCGCCAGGGTGGTTAAGGTCTCTCCGACTGGCGTCAGCAAGAAGGCGCCGACAATTGGGCCAAAAACCGTGCCCAACCCGCCAATAAGCGGAGCCAGGATCAACTCGATCGATTGGTTCGTGTCGAAAACTTGCGAGGGAAATAACGTGTTATAATAGAACGCGTAGAATACGCCGCCCACCGCCGTCATTCCGGAAGAGATCAACACAGCGGTCATTTTGGCGCGAAACGAGTTGATGCCGAGCGTTCGCGCAGCCCGCTCATCTTCGCGGACGGCGAGCCAGTAATAGCCGAGGCGCGAGTGCGCAAGATGCGCCGTAAGGACGATAGCGGCTGCAGCGAGCAGTAGCGCCAGATAATAGAATAGCAATTGTCCGCCCCGCAGGTTCCACCACTCGCCCGCGAGTTTTTCCACATAGGGCATGAACAGTCCGGCGGAGCCACCAGTGAATGCAAGATTGTCGCAGGCAATGCGGGTGAATTCCGCAAAAGCGATGGTTAGCAGAGCAAAATACACCCCTTCGATATGAAAACGGAAACCCAGCCAACCGATCGCCGCGCCGAACAGCGCGCCGACCGCAATTGCCGGAAACACGCTAAGCCATGGACCGACGCCGAAGTCGAGCCACAGCAGCGCCGCCACATAGCCGCCCAATCCGACATAGAGCGCATGACCGAGCGAAAGTTGCCCGGCGTAGCCCATCATCAAATTCCAGGCTTGGCCGACATAGGCAAGATACAAGATTAACGTAAGAACTGAGAGCAAGTACCGGTCAGCAATCACGGGAGCGCAGATGAGTGCAAAGAGCGCGATTGCCAGCGGAACTTGGCCGCGCCAGCCGATGCTGCGCCACAGTTCGATCATGTCTGCCGGCCCATCAGGCCCTGTGGCCTCAGCACGAGGATTGCTGCAAGCAGCGCGAATGAAAACATGCTTTTCATTGATGGAGCAATGACAAAGCCGGCGAGAGCCTCGGATACTCCAATTAGAACGCCGCCAACCAGTGCACCGGTCATTGAACCGAGACCACCAATGATCACGATGATGAAGGCGAGCAGCGTATAAGCGCTGCCCAAGCTTGGCTCTGCGTCGGCGATCATGACCATGAGTGTGCCTGCGGCGCCGACACAAGCAAGCCCAATGCCGAAAGTGATCGCATAGAGCCGCTTCACGTTGAGGCCGACCACACCAGCCCCGACGAGATTGTCAACGCAAGCGCGGATCGCCGTGCCGGTGCGCGTATAGCGAAGGAAAACAAACAAACCGCAGGCCAAAACGAGCGCCGCGACGGCCGCATACAGTCGCGCTTTAGGGATGATGAGCGGGCCAACGAGGTAGCTGTCCAGTCCATATGGCAAGTTTACGGCGCGGGCGTCTGGACCAAAGATCATCAAAAGGCCATTGACCATGATGATTGCCAGCCCCACCAATAGGATGAATTGCTCGTGCTCCGCCCGTCCTACGAAGCGATCTACCATGGTCACATGCAATGCGTACCCGACGACAAAGAACAATCCTGCCAGGGGCAGTATCATCAGCAATGGATCGAGGCCGTAGTACCGAAACACCAGGAACGTCGCATACATGGCGACGACGGCGAACTCGCCGTGGGCGAAATTGACGACCCGCATGACCCCGAAGATTACGGACAGTCCGAGCGCCATCAGGCCGTAGATCAGGCCGGTAAGTATGCCCTGACTGATCACGTTCAGATAGAGAGAAAACATCACTGCGCTTCTCTAGGGCGGCGGAGCCATCTTCGCCCGGACCCGGTTGCGGGCGAAATTACACAATCGCACGCAACGCCCCTCGCTGCTCTTCCCGCCTGGCGGGAAGGAGATCGCGTTGGCTGCGACCGCACCACGAAAAGCGCGTGTCTATCATCCGCCTCATGGCTGATCAGGTGCGGCCGTGCCACGGCGGCATTGGCAGCACCGGCGTCATTGTCGCAACGTTCGGTGGAAGCACTACGACAGGCGTACGGTTGCGGTTCTGCACGACGGCCGAGCGGATATTGTTGTTTTGGCCCTTGTCGTCGAACTTGATTGGGCCGCCAATCATCACGTGGTCAGCAATATCGGTTGCGCGGATCGCGGCCATCAGCTGCGATCCATTGGCGGTTCCCGCGCGTTTGAATGAGTCGGCAGCTATCAGCAGCGCCTCAAAAGTAAAACCAACATTAAAGCTGTCGACTGCAAATCGGTATTTGGGATGCGCCGGCTTAAACGCGGCCTCTAGCGCTTGGGTCATTTGCGCCTTAGGATTGGCCCATGGCAAGGTATAGATGCTGAAATCGGCGAGCGGCCCGAGGGCGTCGAAGAACTCCTCGTCGTAGAGACCCGGCGAGCCGGGGGAGATGATAGCCTTCGGCTCAAAGCGCTGCATAACCATACCGCGTATTAGCTTTATTGCATCCGCTGCGTGCGTGATCACCAATACGATATCTGGATTAAGTGCCCGCACCTTGGTGACCTCGACCGACAAATCCTGGGCTTGTGGGTCAAAAGAGATCGATTCGGCAATCTTGAACGGCATGTGCGAAACGGGGAACAACTTGTCCATGGCGTGACGCATGCTCATGCCGAATGTATCGTTGGCATGCAGAAAAACCGCCGTCGTGAGATCGACCTTCGTTGCCGCGATCAGGTCTTTGATCAACCGCAAACCGTTGGTCAGAAGTTGCCCGCCGGTATCGAAATTGCGGACCAGGTACTTGTAGCCCTGCTCGGTGATCGGCGGTGCCGCTGCGATGTTGACCACCAACGGCACTTTGCGCTGCTCGCAGACCTGCGCAATGGCCAATGTAGCGCCTGACTCGAACGCACCAACGAGGCATTGCGCTCCATCACCGATAGCGCGCTCAGCCTGGATGCGCGCTTTGGCAACGTTTGACTCGAAATCGTAGTAGGACAGCGTAACGTGATAGCCGTAATCCGCCAGCACCTTCGGTGCGATCACCGCGCCTCTGTAGCAGCTTTGTCCGGCCGCCGCGAAATAACCCGATTGGGGCAGAAGCAGAGCGACCTTCAGCGCCTTGGTTTCAGCACGGACCACGGCCGGGCTGCCGAGGAGCGCCGTGGCAGCGGCCGCGCCAGCGACGACACGCCGCCGAGTCAATTTTCCGCAGTGAGCGTTTTGCATGGGCGATACCTCCTTCGTGATGAGATTCTGACCGACCTCGTCGTTCGTCGATTAGGCACCCCGCCATTGCGGGGTGCGCTTTTCTGCAAACGCCTTGAAGCCTTCTTTGCGATCCTCGGTATCGCGCAATACGCCCCACAACAGGTGAGCAAAGGCAACACCGTGATCCAGCGGCATATCGAGGCCGAGCACCGCCGCCTGTTTTGCGGCCTGAACGCTCAACGGAGCGGCGTTTGCAATCTTACCGGCATAGTTTGCGGCCAACTCCATCAGCGAAGATGGCTCGACCACATCGCTGACCAAGCCGTAGCGCAGCGCCTCATCAGCCGCGATCATGTCTCCGGTCAGCAGCATCTTCATCGCTACCGCGCGGGGCAACGCCCGCGGTAACATCTGCGTCCCATTCAGCCCTGCGAGGCTGGCAACCTTCACCTCGGTCAATCCAAATCTCGCATTCGTGCTCGCGATCCGCAAATCACACGCCAACGCAATCTCTAGCCCGCCGCCAACGGCATAGCCGTTGATCGCTGCGATAATGGGCTTCCACATTTTCATTCCCGGAAGGATCGGCTGGCCTGCGCGCAGATAAGTCGCCGCCATGCTCTCCATTGGAGCAGGCGTATTTTTCAAATCGGTGCCAGTACAAAACGACTTAGGACCAGCTCCAGTGAGTACTGAAACACGAATCGCCACGTTGTTCTTCACTTCCCGCCAAATTTCATCGAGACGTTCGATACTTGCGGGGTCGAGAGCATTCATTGCCTCGGGACGGTTGAGCGTGATGTAGGCAACATGTCCCTTCACTTCGAGATCGACGGACATTGCCGTTTCCTTCAGCTTTAGCGTTCTTAGCACTCTGGATGAGCCGTATCACTATCCACTTGCGTCGATCTCGCAGAGCAATCCATGCCTCTGGTTCCTGTGGCTCTCGCGATGTTCTCCGGTTTCCCCACACTCAACCGGCGAAGAGACTACGCCCTCCGCAGACATACAGTACCTGCCCGCTGATAAATCCTGCCGCCTCGTCCGCAAAGAAAAGTACGGCATTTGCTACGTCGTCGGCGTCGCCCAGTTCTTGCGTTGGAATTTTCGAGCGCAAGTAGATCTTGTCCTTTTCTGGTAGCTGATCCCACATCGGCGTGTGAATGAGACCCGGCGCTACACAGTTTACGGTTATGCCGTTTCGGCCGAGCTCGAGTGCCAGGGTTCGAGTCAATCCTACCAAGCCAGCTTTGGCTGACGAATACGGCGCTTGTCCTGGGCCACCCAGCCAAGCGCGCGAGGAAATATTGATGACGCGGCCGTATTTTTTCCCCACCATGTGGCCGTGTACGGCCTGGGCGCAAAGGAATGCACCCTTCAGATTGACGTTGATTGTCGAATCCCAGTCGGCCTCGCTGAGCTTGCGCAAGGCGCCGGCGCGTTCCATGCCGGCGTTGTTGACGAGAATATCTATCCGGCCGAAAGCATCGATGGCCTCCTTCACCATCTGATCGACTTCTGCCCTGTTGCTGATGTCGGCAGTCGATCCGATGACTGACCAACCGCTATTCCTGAACTCGGCGACCGCGCTCTGCAATTTCGTGGCATCGATGTCGTTGAGAACAATAGCCGCGCCGCGTTCAGCCAAGCGCCGGGCCGTTTGTTGACCCATTCCGCTGGCGGAACCGGAAACGATCGCGACTTTGCCCTCAAAACCCATCTGAAGCCCCACACTGCCGCCCCGGCTACACGGACATCGAAAAATACGCGCTCTTTCCGCCGCAGACGAATAATGTCTGTCCGGTCACGTATTTGGCGGATGGCGAAGCGAAAAACGTGACCGCATAGGCGACGTCGGCGGCTGTTCCCATTCGTCTTACCGGAATTTCACTCGCCAGCTTTTCTGCATCGGCGGCGGGCAGGCCAGTCGCCGCTATGTCGCCCTTCACTACCCCATTGACGGTGATGCCGTCCACCGCGGTTTCCAGAGCGAGCGACCGCGTGAGACCGAACATCGCGGCATAGGAGGCGGCAAGAGGCGGCTGTATCGGCCAACCGAGATAAGACAACCCATAAATGTTGATGATCCTGCCGTATCGCTTTTCGCGCATGGCGGGGATTGCCTCATGCAGAAGTTCGTATGATCGTGTGACGGTCGCATCGAGAGCCTCGTGGAATTCATCGACCGACAATTTGGGGAAGAAACGATCCGCGCCACTGGCATTGTTCACGAGAATATCGATCTTTCCCAATTGCGCGCGCACCCGACTGACAGCATTTGACATTGCCTGCACGCGTTCGGTCGTACCAGCAATTGCATTTCCACTCTCGGCGCCCATGTTGCCGACAAGCAATTCCAGCACCTTGCTATCAACGTTGCATAATGCGACCGTCGCGCCTCGCGACGACAGCTGGCGAGCGATCTCGGTCCCGCTTTCATCGCCCCCGCCGGCAACGAGTGCGACTTGGCCGGACAAGTCCGATGTTCCTGTTCTCTCCGCAGCCCCGCTGACATCGAGAGTCATTGTTACGGCCTCACCAACATGTGCATGGTGCAGGCGGCATGCTCGGTACCCGACAAGCCGCCTCCAGTCACATGAGTCATGGCAATTCGCGGCGCGGGGTCAACTTGATAGCCGGGACATTCATTGCGCATCTGCTTCACGCATGCAGCGATCTGCGCAGCGCCCGATGCGCCGATTGGATGTCCGTACGACAGCATTCCCCCGCGCGGGCTGATGACGCATTTCCCGCCATGGGTGGCATTGCCATCGTGCAAATATCTCAGCCCCTCACCTTTTCCGCACAGGCCGAGGCATTCGTAATAAAGCAATTCTGAGATTGTGAATGCGTCGTGCAGCTCGATGATGTCGACCTCATCGGGGCCGATGCCGGCTTGCTCGTAAAGCTGTTGAGCACACGCCTCGGTTATGTCGTCGCCGGTAATGTCGCGAGGCCGATTGTGATAGGGTCCAGATCGAACCACTGTTGCCGCCACTCCAATAGGCTTGTCGACGCCGAGCTTGCGGACCATTCGTTCGGAGCAGACAACGACCGCACCGGCACCGTCGGCCACTCCGCAACACTGTTGCAGCGTTAGCGGCGAAGCCACCATGCGTGAATTGACCACTTCCTCGACGCTGATTTCGCCCTTAAACCACGCATATGGATTGTTCGTTGCATGGCGCCTGTTCTTCACCGTAATGAGGGCGAGGTCCTCAGGCTTAGCGCCAGTCTCGTACATGTAGCGTTGCGCTCGAAGCGCATATTTCCCCGTCATTACCGCGCCGTGCATTGTTTCGATGTCGGTCATCGCAGGCGCGAAAGCCGTACCCGACTGCATATGCAAGGAGTGATTTTCGCAGCCTATCGCCAGCGACACCTCGCTCAGACCACAGGCGACCTCACGCACGGCCAGATGAACCGCCATGCCGCCTGCGGAGCAGGCGCTTTCCACGTTGATGATCGGCATGTGCCCGCACATACCGAGATCCTTGAGCACGGTCTGTCCGGTGACCAAGCCATTGGTTGCGTTTCCGACATAGGCGCTTTCGATGATATCGGGTCGGTCGATATTCGATGACTTGAGTGCCGCGAGCGCCGCAATTCGTCCCAGCGCATCGAATTCGAGTCGCTGTTTTCCAAACTTTGTTTCTCCGACCCCGGCAATGTACACGTCGCGTTGCGGTTTCATGTCGTACCCGAGCAGAAAAATTGCCGAACGGCCGGCGTTATCCGCTAACCTTCTCGAATTTGTAGCTAATGATCGGCGTGCCATCGCTGTCGATGCGGATCGTACCGACCGTCAGCTCGACAACGTCATCGCAATGAAAGCTGCCGATCTCGCCTTCCAGCTGGGAGAAGATGCGCAAGTTTTCCGGCAAATCGACATAGCCGAACGAATAAGGCGGCTTCATTCCACCTTGTCCGATGAAGATGTCGGTGGCGGCGTAAAGCTTACCGGTGCGGCTCAGGGGAACGACCTCGAATTCCTCTCCCCAGCAGTTTGGACACGGGGTGAGCTTCGGGAAGTCCAATTGGCCGCACGCGCGGCACCGATAGCCCTTGAGATATGGTGGGGAGCCATCAGCTGGAATTTCAAGGAGATCCGGGTGAAACAACATGAGCTTCGGTTCTCTCTCGGCGCTCGCGTCGACGATTCCAGCCCGCGTACTGCGCTGCCCTAAGGGCAATTCGCACCATCGAACATCTTGCCAAAATATCAGTCAAATGATTTATCTTCAGAAATTGGCATATAATTACTCATGCAGGCCCCAAAGCCGACAATGCTTTGTTGAAACGTCGCGCTTCCTCCACGACCCAATTTCGAAAGACCACCACGGCCGGATTGCTTGCCTTTGCCGGCGGGTAGACCAGCCAATAGGCATAAGGAGTCGATAACGCGGTGGGAAACGGCGTGAAAAGACGCCCCTCCTTCAAATCGGAATGGACCAAGGCGGTGACGGCAACGGCCACGCCAATCTTTTTGATCGCCGCTTCGTAGGCCATGCTCGAACTTTCGAAACGATACCCTTGGGTTGCCCAATCGGCGACGATACCATTTGCACGTAGCCAGTTTGGCCAATCTTCTGGGCGAGCCAATGTGTGCAACAGTGTGTAATATTGTAGGTCGGAGGGATCGCGAAGGGGTCGGCGAGACGTGGGCAGCTCGGGACTGCATACGGGAATGATGGTGACCGGAAGAAGCAAACTCTTGTGAAGGTCCGGCCTTTCGGCCGCAACGCCAAAATGAACGGCGACGTCAACATCCTCGCGCTCAAAATTAACCGGCTGCATTGACGCGGTAATATCGACAAGAACCGTCGGATTCGCCTCATGGAACACGGCAAGCCGAGGTATGAGCCATCGCGTAGCGAACGTGCCGTAAGCACGTACAATCAAAGTCTTACGCGAGCGGTCCGCCATCAAACGCCCAGTGGCGGCCTCGATCTGTTCGAAGCCGGTCCGAAGATCGTCGTGAAATCTCTTGCCTGCCCGGGTGAGCCGCACCGAACGGTGATGCCGCTCGAACAAATCAACGCCGAGATATTTCTCCAACGTTCGCACCTGCCGACTAATGGCGCCCTGGGTCACGTGAAGTTCGTGGGCTGCGCGTGTGAAACTCACGTGTCGAGCGGCCGCTTCAAAGGTGTAAAGCGGGTTCAGCGGCGGGATACGGCGAGCCATCGCACCAACATGCCTGAGTAAATGTAAACCTTCGTTCGAATTCTAATCGTTTGACCTACCTCATAGCATGCATTTTGATGATCGTGGAGTCCGCTTCGAAACAGCAACAACATTGGGCATGAGTGCGCCGCTCGAAGGAATACGCCTCATCGAGGCATCGGATTCCGATGCTCCTCTCCACATTCGTTTGGCGATCTCGATGGCAGGCAAGATAGCATGCGAGCTTGGCGCCGACGTCACGGTTATTGAACCGCATGGCGGCGACCCGATTCGCAAATTGCCGCCGTTCGTGCAAGAGGCTGGGCGGCGCAGTGCGCTGTTCGAATTCCTCAATGCGGGAAAGCGAATTATTCGGGCCTCCCGCCTCCAAGGTTGCGACGATCCCGCCGTCGCCGACGCGGTATTGGTCGACGAATCGATCCGCCTGTCAAATCGTGTGAGCGCTGTCGTCGTTTCCACTTTCGGGCCGCATCAGCCGACCCTGAAAGGGCCTGCCAGCGAACTCACCATCATGGCGATGACCGGTGTTCTTCACCTCATCGGCAAGCAGGCTGGAGAGCCTTTCCGGTTGCCCGGTCATCAACCCGCCTATGCTGCCGGATTGACCGCATTCTTGGCGATGACGGCGGGATTGCTTGCTTCGACCGTCAGGATTGCTGATGTTTGTATTCTGGACGCCCTTCTGTGGGTGAATTGGAAGATCATTGCCGAGTCGTCGCTCAAAGCGTCAGCATCGGACAAGGCGACGCGGGAATGGCAGGCTGTTCGGGCAAGCGACGGCCACGTCGCCCTGGTCTATATGGATAGTGATTGGCCGGCGATCGTGGATCTCGTCGGTGACGCAAGGTTGCGCCAACCCCGATTTGCGACGCGGCAGACGCGGTTGGAGAACCTCGACGCGCTGATGGAGATTTTGCGTCCGTGGTTTGCGGCTCGGCGTAAGGCTGATATTTATCGTGAGGCCCAATTGCGCAAGATTCCCTTAGGGCCCGTGTGGTCGATGTCCGATCTTCTGCATGATGCGCAGTATCTTGAGCGCGATTTTTTGGCAATCTTGCCGTTCGGCGCCATGCCGCGCCTGCCGGTGATGTGGAATGGTCAACGATTGCGAGCTGCCGGGAAGTTCTCCAGCGAATTGGAAGCGTGAATGATGAGTGAGTTCGACTTGCCGCTGCAAGGAATCCGTGTGCTGGATCTCGGAATCGTCACGGCCGGAGCGGCGACGTCGGCTCTCCTCGCCGACCTTGGCGCCGACGTAATCAAGATTGAAGCTCCCAATTATATTGACCCTTTCAGAATTTGGGCCGACCTTGCAAAAAAGGACGATTGGTGGAACTCATCGCCGTATTTCAACTTTACGAATCGTAACAAAAGGTCTCTCTGCCTCAATATGAAAAAAGAGGCGGGCCGTAGTATCTTCCTCCGCCTCGTCGCCATCTCGGACGTGCTTGTCGAAAACTTCCGGCGAGGCGTGATGGACCGTCTCGGCCTTGGCATAGACGTGCTTCACAACGCTAATCCCCGATTGATCGTAGCGGCAATTTCCAGCCAGGGCGACACCGGGCCCGAACGTGACGTTTCAAGTTTCGGTTCAACGCTCGAAGCAACATCGGGGATGGCTTGTCTTACCGGATCTGCGGACGGACCTCCCGTCCTTACCGGTCGTGATCTCAACTATCCCGACCAAGTTGTGGCTCTGTTTGCCGCCGGAACAATCATTGCCGCGCTGTTCTCCCGCAAAAAAAGCAATTCGGGCGTTCTTCTCGATATCTCGCAGCGCGAACTGGCGAGCTTTCTTCTCGGCGAAAGGTTTCTATCCGGTGACTCCGCCTCCACTCGCGAAGGAAATTCCGATTGCTGCACGGGTCTTCAGATCGTTGGGCGAGCCGCCGAGGGAACGTGGATTGCGGCGACTGCAGTCGCGAATGCAGAGCAAATGGACGGCGAACGCTCGCTCCGCCATGTTTTCGAGTCGCCGACGCAGGAAGCACTGGCCCAGCTTGAGACCAAAGGCTTCGCCCAATCCATCGTGCTCGATGGTCGTGCTATTCGTGAGGCTCCCTGGTTCTCGCGCAGCAATGCGTTCGCTGCCGCTCCAGAAGGGCAGATCACAAAAGGATTTCCTTTCCAATTTCGGCAGACGCCAATGCGTATCGCGCGACGTGCCCCGAAGCTGGGACAAGATACTGCGCTCATTCTGAGTGAGCTGCTCAATCTGAACGAAAGCGACCTCATGTCTCTCAGCGACGCGGGCGTGATCGGGGACAAGCCGTCGGGCACTTACTCTGTGTAGCGCACCTGCTCTGAGTAGGGCGCATCTCCACCTTCACACGTCCCATGACAAGATCGAACAGAAAGCGGCATGGACGCGCGGATTGATGATTAGCCCGAAGTTACCGTGGTTTTGAATAGCCTCTGATTGCGTAAGAGACTCAGAGGATTCAAGAATTCGAAAAAATCTCCACCTGTGCGTGTGTAATTTGTAGCCATGACTCGCAATCAGATAACTGTTTGTAGCGACTCAAGTTTTTGTACCCAGGATCTTCCCTCTTCTTTCTTCGTTCATATTGGCAGATGTCTATGATTGTGCTAAACAATTTTCTCTTTGGACTCCATATGTTCAGGGTAACTTCGGCCTAAAGCGATTCGGCCGCTAGCCTGAGCACACGGTGTGCCGCCATTTAGCACGAAACAGAGCCCGTTAAATCCCCCACGATGCGATTAAATGCCGAGACCGCGAGTCTTGGATGTCAGGTGGGCGAACGCATGGCAACGTTACGCCGAGGCAAAAGGCGACAATTGGCGCGAAGCTTTCGACAAGTGGGTAGAAGCGCGTGACGCATCATTGGCCGCATGGGCCGAC
>JAKAPE010000362.1 GCA_021811945.1 Pseudomonadota bacterium
CTCGCCGCTTTCTGAAAAGGCCCAAGGTTGGCACTACATGCCCAAATCAGCTCCCCGAGCCCGCTAAACCATTGATCCGACTCACACCGCTTCTTGTGAATTGGCAAAAACTGACCGTGAACTGCGCAAGTTGGGTTAAGTTGAGGTTGGCGTTGGGCGATCATGGCCAGCGGATATGGGCGGTGTGTGGGTTGATTTTACGCTGACTCGATTTGGGATTGCTGAATGAATCAGTATGGGTCTGATTCAGCAAGCTGGCTGGGAAGGAAGCCAGCACGCCGACGGCGGTCTATCGTGCGAATATGCCGTTCAGGTTGATGCCGCGAAGCGCGCGAACGAGCTGCGGGCCGTTCAGCTTTTCTCTTCGCCGATGCCATTCCAGAAATGTTCCGTCGTGGCTGGCGATAAAGATCGCGGCGGCCTCGCGGGGACGCAGGTCGTTTCTGAACTCCTTGCTCTTTTGTCCCAAGACGATGATTTTCTCGATCTCGTCGTACATCCGGTCGTAAATTTCTTCGACCTTTTTTGCGATAACGCGGCTACGATGTCGCGCTTCGAGCGAGGTTAGAATCAGCAGCAACACTTCGTAATGTTGGGTCTCGCCGAGCATGGCCTGATTGTGAATAAAGGCAACGAGCTTTTCCTTGGCCGTCGGACCGGAAGTGCGGATCGCTTCGATCATTTGATGGAGAACGACGCGCTCGCTCCGCTCAAGCAGCTTCAACAGGATTTGCGTCTTCGACTTGAAATGGAAGTAGACGGCGCCCTTCGTCAACTTGGCGCTGTTAGCAATTTGATCGACCGTGGTCTGCCGAAAACCCTCCGACACGAACAGCTTTTGGGCAGCGCTCAGGAGGGCTTCATAGCTTTGCTCCCGCCGTTCACCCTGCTTCATCTTTGTCGCGGCTCTGCCAATCATGGCCTACCGGCTAATTTACCGGCAGTGCGATGTCAAATTGCGGATGGGAAAAGTCGTCGATTACCCTTCGAATCGAAGGCCATTCCGGTCCTGCTCGATCAGGCGAGGCGCGGCCCGGTCTTGACACGGCCTCGTTCGTTCAAAATAGTACCAGCCAGTCGGTATGTAGGCAAGCGGGCGACCGCCCGGCAACGATAGATCGCGCACGCGACAAGCGAGAGCCAGATGAAAGATGTCGTCCTCCTCGATTACGTCCGTTCGCCCTTCACGCCCTCCCGCCGCGGCACCCTTGCCGGCGTGCGCCCCGATGAAATGGCGGCGCAGGTGATCCGCGGCTTGATCGGCAAGACCGGCATGCCGGCGAACGACATTGAAGACATCATCGTCGGGTGTTCGACGCCGGAAGCGGAACAGGGCTATAACGTCGCGCGCAACATCGGATTTCTCGCCGGCGTTCCGGTCAGCGCCGCCGCCACGACGGTGAACCGGTTCTGCGGCTCCAGCATGCAATCGATCCACATGGCGGCGGGAGCGATCCAAATGGAGGCAGGACACGTGTTTATCTGCGCCGGGGTCGAATCGATGTCGCGCGTCCCCGCCAGCGGATACAATTTCATGCCTCATCCGGGATTGGCGGAGGCTTTTCCCGAGGCCTACATCGCGATGGGGCAGACCGCCGAAAATCTTGCTCGCCGCAACGGGATCAACCGGGATATGCAGGATGAGTTCGCTGTGCGCAGTCACGCCAAGGCGGACGCGGCGGCGCGCCGGAATTTTTTTGCGGACGAGATCGTTCCCATCAACGTCGACGATTTGCACGTCGACCGAGATGGATGCATCAGACCCGGTACAAACCGCGAGGCCTTGGCGAACCTGAAACCCGCCTTTAATGCGAATGGCACGGTCACGGCGGGAACGTCGTCGCCGCTCACAGACGGTGCGTCGGCGGTCCTGGTCTGTTCGCAAGACTATGCCAGCGCCCACGGACTGCGCGGTATCGCCAGGATCAAGAGCATTGCCGTGGCGGGCTGTGCACCCGAGATCATGGGCATCGGCCCGGTGCCCGCGACCAGAAAGGTGCTCGAGCGCGCCGGACTCGACCTCGGCAATATCGACATCATCGAATTGAACGAAGCTTTTGCCGCCCAGGCGATTGCCGTCATTCAGGATGCAGGCATGGATGAGTCCCGCATCAATTTGGATGGCGGGGCGATTGCGCTGGGACATCCGCTCGGCGCCACCGGCGCACGCATTACCGGGAAACTCGCATCGCTGCTGCAACGCGAGGGCAAAGAATTTGGCCTTGCGACACAATGCGTAGGTGGCGGTCAGGGCATTGCCACGATCTTGCAGGCCCTCTGACATGAATGAAATTCGGGCACAGCCGGAAGCCGCATGGACGCTGGTCGACCGCAAGGCCGACCGCCAGCCGCTTGCCCGGAACGCCTCGGCCAGCATCTGGGACATCGGCGACGGCATCGCTTGTCTCGAGTTTCACTCCAAGATGAACACGATCGATCATTCTGTATTGGAGATGATGGTCACCGCGGCGGAGTTGCAAGGCAGGAGAATTCGCGCGCTCGTCATCGGCAACGATGCGCCGAATTTTTCCGTAGGCGTGAACTTGGCCTATGTCGTCGAGCTGATTGAGGCGGGCCATTGGGATACGCTGGAGGCGTTTGTCCGCCAGGGTCAGACGGCCATGACGGCGTTGAAATTTGCGCCGATCCCCGTGGTCTCCGCGGTGGTGGGCCATGTCCTCGGCGGCGGATGCGAGATCGCGTTGCATAGCGACGCGGTTCAGGCCCATGCCGAAACTCGCATGGGTCTCGTTGAGATGACGGTCGGAATTACGCCGGCTTGGGGAGGATGCAGGGAACTGCTCTTGCGCGCCTGCGCCGACCAGGCGGGAATGAAGGGCCCGATCCAACCGTCATCGGCAGTCTTCGAAAAGATCATGGCCACCGCGACCTCGACGTCGGCGCTCGACGCGCGCAAACTTGGGTTTCTCAGGCCTTCCGACGGTATTTCGATCGACGGCAAAAGCCTGCTCGCAGACGCCAAGGCAAAGGCGCTTGCATTGGCGGACGGCTACAAGCCCCCGGAATCCCGAGAACTGAGGCTGTCCGGACCGACAGGTGCGCTCGCTCTGAAAGTGCTCATGGAGGCGGGCCTGCGCAATGGAACCGCCACCGCCCATGATGTCGTCGTGGGGACGGCATTGGCTCGGATTCTCACCGGCGGCGATACGGACATGACGCGGCCGCGCAGCGAAGGCGACCTGCTCGATCTGGAATGTGAATGTTTCATGCGATTGGTGCGCACCGGAAAAACATTGCAGCGCATGAAGTCCATGCTTTCGGAGCGGAAGAAGCTTAAGAATTAAGGGTCTTCAGGGAATCGAGTGGGTACTTTTGGCCCATTTTCGATCGTCTGCCTGCTGCTGCTGAGACCGTGGGCATGTGGGCAACGCACTTGCGTTGTCCAAGCGAAGCGTCATGTCCACGGTCAC
>JAKAPE010000363.1 GCA_021811945.1 Pseudomonadota bacterium
TTCCGATCTCCGATTTTCGCCGTGTACGTGGCTGGGCGGATGCTTAGATGGCTGCGCAGTCAGGGCGGCCTTGCTGGGGCCGCGGCGCGTCGTCAGCGGCGCAGCGGGATGCTCTATCGCGTGATCGATGAACGTGATCTCTATAGCTGCCCAGTGGATCCGCCAGATCGATCGCATGTAAGCGTCTGCTTTCATCTGCCGAATGCGGCGCTCGAAACGGCATTCCTGGCCGAGGCCCGCCATCGTGGCCTGCTCCACCTGGAGGGGCATCCGGCGAGCGGCGGAATTCGTGCCTGCCTCTACAACGCGATGCCGGAAGCCGATGTCGCGGTACTCGCGGATTTCATGACGGAATTTGCTGACACGAATGCGCAGGCACGCCGGAGATGACGCTTGTAGCTCCCCTCGTCCGGTGTGCAACGGCGCGCTTCGCGCTCCGTGTCGCGGCGCGGGTTATCCCGCCGCGGTCGCCACCCGCGCTCCCCGTATCGGTGATGGGATTGCACTTCGTCAATCCGCTCGGCCTTGCCGCGGGCTTCGACCGCGACGGATCGCTTCTCACGCCACTCGCGTTGAGCGGTTTTGGCTTTATCGAAATTGGGACAATCCGAACAATTGCGCGGCTGCACCGCGCTCTGGCCAACGTCCGCCGGCACCGTCGCCATGCCTTGATCGGCATCAATCTCGCGAGCGCCGCCGATGGGGTTGAGCCCGACTCGGTGGATGGGTCTCGCGCCCTGATGCGGGCCGCCTGGTTTGCCGCCGATTACCTGGTGGCAAACCTGTCCGGACCGCGTGGCGCGCCGGGCTCGGCGGTGCCGTTGACGTCTCGCGTGGCGCTTCTCTGCGCGCGGCACGCGGCATTGGCGAGCGAGGTCGGGTCGCGTACGCCTCTGGTGGTGAAACTTGCGCTCAACCTCGTGCCAGCCCGCGATTTGCCTTGCCTGCGCGCGAGCGGGGTGGACGCGGTGATCGGCGTGTCGGCGGACACCGACCTCATCGCCCGTGTCGCCCGTGCCCTGGCGCCGCTGCCGTTGATTTCCGTAGGCGGGATCAGGGGCAGTGACGATGTCGTGGCCCGCATCGCGGCGGGCGCGGCACTGGTGCAGGTCCACACGGCCTTCTGCCGCGGCGGGCCGTTCTTTCCTCGGCGCGTGCTGACCGAACTGGCCAAAAATGAGACAGCCAGGCCAGGCGTTGGCGCAGCCCAGGCGCCTCGGCTTCGCCCCATGAGGATGCCCTCAGCAGGCGGGTGAAGATGAACGCCGGGATCGTGCTGACCGCGTTGCTCACGATGTCCGCGCTGCTGCAGTTTTGGTTGGCGGCGCGCCAGTTTCGCTATCTCCAGCGCCTCGCCGAACGACGCCTACGGGAGGCCGGAAGAGCGCGCGTGGCCTTCGCCTTTAGTGCTACGGCTCTTGAATTCATGCTGACCTTGGGACTGACGTTGGGTGGCGGAATCGCCTACCTCGACGGCTTCTGGCATGACCGTCCAGCCGGTGCCGCCGGGCTCGTCGCCTCCGTCGTCCTGGCGTCCGTGCTGCTGCATGTCGCCCTGCGAATCGCCCACGCGCGCATCGTCGAGGCCTCTCTCGACGTGGCTCGCTTTTCCTTGAAGGAACTCCTGGCCCGAGCAAGCCGGCCCATACTGCCAATAATTATCGTCGCCGCCGCCGCAGGCCAGGCGCTGGCATGGCTGATGATGACGGCTCCCTCCACTTGGTGGCTCTGGGCCACGCTGCTCTGGACCGCTGGACTGATCGCCAGGGTGTGGCTGATTTCCGATCAGCCGGGAGGGGGTTTGGGGATGCCACTTCTCCCCTCATCCCAGCCGCTGACCGACCCTCGACTCGCGCCGCGTCTGGCCGCCGCGCTGGCACGATATGGCCTCGCGGGAAGCGAGATTCGCATCATCGTTAGCCCGCCCGGCGCGCTACGGGCCAATGCACGGCTGGCCGGGAGCGGGCGGTCGCGGCATGTCGAACTGTCCGATACCTTGCTTTATTTGCTGACCCCGGCGGAGGTCGAGGCGGTGCTGGCGCACGAGGCCGGCCACTGGCGTTGCCGCCATGTCATCCGCGACCTGGCCAATCGAGCGTTACTCAGTATGGCCGGCTTCGGAGCGCTCGCGCTGGCCATGCATCATCCCTGGATTTTAAGGGAGATGGCCATTCCAGATACGTCACCTGCCGCCTGGCTGGCGGCGGCCGTGGCGCTGGCGCCGCTGGCAGCGGTTCTGGCGACACCACTGCGAGCGCATTGGCGCCGACAAATGGAATATGAAGCCGATGCCTTTGCCGCCACCCATGCCGACAAGCAGGCTCTCATGCGCGCCCTCGAAAAGCTCGACGCGAGCAACGCGACGGACCGTGCCGCGGATCCGATTTATGCCCGTTTCTATCATTTTCATCCAAGCCAAACGGATCGACGCCGCCGCCTCGATACTATGCCTATACGGTAGAGTCGAGGACGGGCGCAGTGGCTTGGGCCATTTGGCATCACCCTGTTTCCCGTCCCCGCTCATCAAACCGGACGTGCGGATTTCCCGCATCCGGCTTTCCGACTGGCTTCATCTCGCGGCTGTCGGCGGGGCGCCAATGTGCAGCCGGCGGAGCCGGAACACGCCCAGCTTCTCGTAGACCACATGGTGCGAGAACGGCCGCGTGCCGCGCGAGGGCACCTTGTGTCGCCGCTTCAGAAAACCACGAACCGACTCGTAGACGTGGTGGTCCGCCGCCCGGTAGGCCATCAGCCGCGTGCCGTAGCTGAAATAGGTTGCCCAGCCACGCAGCAGACGGTTCAGCCGGTCACGCACCTCGTCCCACGGCGCGACGTTGGAGGGGACCAAGACCTCCCCAACGTTCGCCCTGAGGCGTTGCACGCTCTTCCGTGCCGGACTCGCGCCCAGATACCAGTGGCCGTCCTTCCGGTAGTAGTGCGGTCCGAAGCTGTAGCCCAGGAAGTCGAAGTGTTCCTGCCGTGCATCGCGCACAGCCGTCTTCGTCTCGTTGACGGCAAGGCCGAGCTTGGTCATGACCTGCCGCGTCCACGCCAGGGCCTCCACCGCATGCCCGCGGCTGAGGATGACGAAGTTGTGGCGCGACAATCTGGATGAGAAAAACCGACAATCTGGATGAGAAAAACCGACAATCTGGATGAGAAAAACCGACAATCAGGATGAGAAAACCTGACCGCGATTTAGGCAGAATATCGCGTTTTGGTTTGCTTGCAAGGGGTGGTTTTGGTTTGATTGTCGCTTCGCGTCAATCAGGAAGATATTTTGGGTGTTTGGCGGGATGCGGGTCGACCTGGGGTTCGTTTGTGCTCGATTGCGGCGCGGCGTCGGAAGCTTTCGACGTTCATTTCGAGAATGGTGGCGTGGTGAA
>JAKAPE010000084.1 GCA_021811945.1 Pseudomonadota bacterium
TCCGATCGAGCCGATCGAGGAATGCGCGCGCATCGCCCGCGAGCGCGGCGTCCTGTTGCATACCGATGCGGCCCAGTCCGTCGGCAAAATTTTCACCGAAGTCGATCGGCTCGGTGTCGATCTTTTGTCCATAGCCGGCCACAAGCTTTACGCGCCCAAGGGCGTCGGCGCCCTGTTCGTAAGGCGCGGCGTACGCCTCGAGCCGCTGATCCATGGCGCCGGGCACGAGGGTGGCCGCCGCGCGGGCACGGAAAGCGCATTGCTTGCGGTCGGCCTGGGCAAGGCTTGCGAGCTGGCGCGCGATCTTGCGCCGATGGCGCGCACGCTCTCTCTGCGCGACCACTTCTGGAGCGAGTTGCAGAGACGGTTTGGAAGCGGCGTCGTTCTCAATGGGCATCCCGCGCATCGTCTGCCGAACACGCTCAACGTCTCCTTCGTTGGCCGCATCGGCGCAGAGGTACTGGCAGGACTCGACGGTGTCGCGGCCTCAACGGGGTCGGCGTGCCATTCCGGCCGCATCGAGCTGTCGCCGGTTCTGGCCGCCATGGGCGTCGCTCCCGAAGTCGGTATGGGCGCCGTCCGCTTCAGCCTCGGCCGACCGACGACGCGCCAGGACATCGACGTTGCGGTCCAACGCCTGACCGGCATATTGGCCCCGGCGCAATGATGAAGCGATGCGCTCGGATCGAACGGGCCCGAGCGGGCGATACTCATGGGTAGCGCGCAAGCGAATAAAGGGCTCATCGCCTCTTACACGCGGTGGCGATCGAGTTCCCTCGGCCGGACTACCGATCGGCTTGAATGGCAGCTCTTGTTCGAACTGGCAGCCCCGCTTGCCGGTCAGCAGCTTCTGGATGTCGGCTGCGGCGACGGTGCGCTGGCCGCGGAATTTGCTCGGCATAGTGCCATCGTAACCGCACTCGACGCGGATCCTGTGATGATTGCCGCGGCGCGGCGGCGCAGGGAAATCACTTCGGTGCCAATGCAACTCGTCGAGGGACAGGCGGAGAACCTCCCGTTCGGCGATGGAACCTTCGACCGTGTGGTGGCGACAACCGTGCTGTGTTTCGTTCGCGGCGCGGAGCACGCGTTCGCGGAAATGGCGCGCGTCCTCAAGCCGGGCGGGCGACTGGTCATAGGCGAACTGGGGCGCTTCAGCTTATGGGCGGCGCGCCGCCGTATTCGCGGTTGGCTTGGCGATCCGATCTGGCAAGCTGCGGCTTTCCGGACAGTTTCCGAACTTCGCGATTTTGCCGAAGCCGCCGGGCTTGAGGAAGTCCAGATACGTGGAGCCGTGCATTATCCCCCGTGCGCCGTTGCCGCCAAGATCCTTGCCCCAGTCGATTCGTGGATCGGCAGGCATACGACCTTCGCCTCCGCCTTTCTTGCGTTATCGGCGAAAAAACCTGTCGCGGCGGCCGGCAGCTAGCAGCTAGGTTAGAGCATATATCAGTCGCCGCCACGCGGCATTTTCGGTTGATGAGCCGGCGGCTTTCGCTGGCGCGGCTTTGTCGATTTTTCGCGGTGCCGAAAATCCGTGACGTCGGGCAGGAAATGCCGTCCTTCCGACACGAGAAAATCACGCAAGGCGCGCGCGGCGGGCATGAGGCGCTTCGCAGCCAGCCGCACGACAAACCAGTGCCGGATTTCGGGAAGGCCCGCGATGTCGAGCACGGCCAGACGGCCGTCGGCGATCTCGGCGGCGATCGTGTGCGCCGAGATGAAGGCGATGCCGAGGCCCGCCATCACGGCTTGCTTGATCGTCTCGTTCGAGCCGATCTCCATGCCGATGCGGGGCTTGATGCCGTGCCTGGCGAGAAAGCGCTCGGCCAATAACCGCGTTCCGGAACCTTTTTCCCGCATCAAAAGGGTTTCGCCGGCGATGTGGCGCGGGGAGATGGCACGCCGCTTGGCGAGCGGGTGATCCGGCGGCGCGATGACGACCTGGGGATGATTGCCCATCAGCGCGCTTTCCACTTCGACGCCCTCCGGCGGGCGGCCCATGATCGCCACGTCGAGGCGTCCGCTCTCGAAAGCGGCGATCGTATCTTGCCGATTGCCGATGACGATCTCGATGTCGATGCCCGGATGGCTGCGCGCGAAAGCCGCAAGCATTTGCGGGGCGAAATACTTCGCCGTCGACACCACCCCGACGGTCACCCGCCCGCCGGCGAGCGACTTGAGCGCTGCAATGCCGGCAGCGCAGTCAGACAGTACGGCCTCGATCCGTTCCGCTGCCGACAGCACCTCGCGGCCAGCGGCGGTGAGCACGAAGCCGCGGCGGTCGCGTTCGAACAGCGGAAGTCCGGCCTCGGCCTCAAGCTGGTGCATCTGCATGGTAACAGCGGGCGGCGTGACGTGACACGCCTCGGCGGCGGCCGCGAAGCTGCCGCCACGCGCTGCGGCGCTGAGGAGCCGCAACTGTTTGACGGTGGCGTTTCTCATAATTCAATATTCCTGAATAGAGCCATAAGATAATTCAAATTTACTTAAGCCGCCAGCCCCCTATATTGCGGCCAATGGAGAAACCGCATGGCCGACAGCACAAGCCTCACCAAGGTTCGCGACATCAAGCAGCGCTACCAGCCCGGGGTGCTCAAATACGCGCAAATGGGCTACTGGGACGGCGACTATGAGCCGAAGGACTCCGACATACTGGCGCTCTTCCGCGTGACCCCTCAGGAAGGGGTCGACCCGATCGAAGCGGCTGCCGCTGTCGCCGGCGAGTCCTCGACGGCCACCTGGACCGTGGTGTGGACCGACCGCCTGACCGCGTGCGAGGCCTACCGCGGCAAGGCCTACCGCGTGGAGCCGGTCCCGAACCAGCCGGGACAATATTTCTGCTTCGTCGCCTATGACCTCGATCTGTTCGAGGAGGGCTCGATCGCCAACCTCGCCGCCTCGATCATCGGCAACGTTTTCAGCTTCAAGCCGCTCAAGGCCTGCCGGCTTGAAGACATGCGGCTGCCGGTCGCCTATGTGAAGACCTTCCGCGGCCCGCCGACCGGCATCGTGGTCGAGCGTGAGCGGCTCGATAAGTTCGGACGCCCGCTGCTCGGCGCCACCGTCAAGCCAAAGCTCGGCCTGTCGGGCAAGAATTATGGGCGCGTGGTGTACGAGGCGCTCAAGGGCGGGCTCGACTTCACCAAGGACGACGAAAACATCAACTCGCAGCCGTTCATGCACTGGCGCGACCGCTTCCTCTACGGCATGGAGGCCGTCAATCGCGCCAGCGCCGACAGCGGCGAGGTCAAGGGCCACTATCTCAACATCACCGCCGGCACCATGGAGGAGATGTACAAGCGCGCCGAATTCGCCAGGGAACTCGGCTCGGTCATCATCATGGTCGATCTCGTGATCGGCTGGACGGCAATCCAATCAATCGCCAACTGGGCGCGCGACAATGACATGATCGTCCACATGCATCGCGCCGGGCACGGCACGTACACCCGGCAGAAGAATCACGGCGTCTCGTTCAGGGTCATCGCCAAATGGCTACGCCTTGCCGGCGTCGATCATCTCCACGCCGGCACCGCGGTCGGAAAGCTCGAGGGCGATCCGTTGACCGTGCAGGGCTATTACAATGTCTGCCGCGAGACGAAGAACGCGATCGATTTGCCGCGCGGGCTGTTCTTCGACCAGGACTGGGCCGGAATCCGCAAGGTGATGCCGGTCGCCTCAGGCGGCATCCACGCCGGTCAGATGCACCAGCTCATCGACCTGTTCGGCGATGATGTCGTCCTGCAGTTCGGCGGCGGCACCATCGGTCATCCGATGGGCATCCGGGCCGGCGCCACGGCAAATCGCGTTGCGCTGGAGGCGATGGTGCTGGCGCGCAACGAGGGCCGCGACATCCGCAGCGAAGGACCGGAAATTCTGCGTGATGCCGCCAATTGGTGCCAGCCGCTGCGCGCCGCGCTCGATACCTGGGGCGACGTGACCTTCGAATACGCTTCGACCGACACGTCGGACTTCGTGCCAACCGCCGTCGCGGTGTGAGCGCGCGTCGTACATGACGTTACGACGAATGTTATGGAGACCTTCATGCGAGTGACTCAGGGCGCCTTCTCGTTCTTGCCCGATCTGACCGACCGGCAGGTTTCGGCGCAGATCGAGTATTGCCTGCGCCAGGGGTGGGCCGTGAGCGTCGAGTTCACCGACGACCCGCATCCGCGGAACACATATTGGGAAATGTGGGGCATGCCGATGTTCGATCTGCGCGACGCCGCCGGCGTCATGGCCGAGGTGCGCGCCTGCCGCGAAGCCAATTCGCAGGCCTATGTGCGCCTCAGCGCCTTCGATTCGACGCGCGGATGGGAGACGGTGCGCCTGTCTTTTCTTGTCCAGCGTCCGTCCGACGAGCCCGGCTTCCGCCTTGAGCGTCTCGAAGCACAGGGCCGCACTGTCCGCTATGCGGTGCGCCCCTACGCCGTCGATCGGCCGGCAGGCCGGCGTTACGGCCCTGCAAGCGCGGCGCGGGGCGAGGCACGATGAGCGTTCTTTCCGAACCCGCCGCCGCGTTCGCAGCCCCCAGCGAGGTCGTCGATCTCAAGGCGCTGGAGGCGGAGACCGATATGAGCGCGCCCATGGCCGAGCTCGACCGCGATCTCGTCGGGCTCAAGCCGGTCAAGCAGCGCATCCGCGAGATTGCGGCGTTTCTGCTCGTGGCGCGTGCACGCGAGCGGGCGGGCCTCGCCAACGGCGCGCCCACGCTGCACATGGCGTTCACCGGCAACCCCGGCACGGGCAAGACCACCGTGGCGCTGCGCATGGCCGGCATCCTTCATCGTCTGGGCTATGTCCGCAAAGGCCATCTCGTCTCGGTCACCCGTGACGATCTGGTCGGACAATATATCGGCCACACCGCGCCGAAGACCAAGGAAGTGCTCAAGCGCGCCATGGGCGGCGTTCTGTTCATCGACGAGGCCTACTACCTGCATCGTCCGGAGAACGAGAAGGATTATGGCCAGGAAGCGATCGAGATCCTGCTCCAGGTCATGGAGAACCAGCGCGCGGATCTGGTGGTGATCCTGGCCGGCTATCGCGAGCGCATGCAAGCCTTCTTCGCCGCGAATCCCGGCTTTCGCTCGCGCATCGCGCATCACATCGATTTTCCCGATTACGACAATGACGAGCTATTGGCCATCGCCAACGCGCTGTTGGCGGCGAGCGACTATCGCCTGAGCGCCGGTGCGCGCGAAGCCATGACCGATTACATCGCGCGGCGGCGCCGGCAACCGGGCTTCGCCAACGGTCGCTCGATCCGCAATGCGCTTGACCGCGCCCGTCTGCGCCAAGCGATGCGGCTGTGCGCCGGCACCGCTGTGGCGAGTCGCGACGCATTGCAGACAATCGAAGCCGAGGACATTCGGGCGAGCCGCGTGTTTACGATGCTAACAAACTGAAAGCATGGCGAGGGCTCTCATGCACGATCACCCGGGTTTGGACGAACGCCTGAAGGTGTGGGCGGCGACAGACCGTCTGCGCAGTGCCGCGGCCTCGACGCTTGCGGCGCTGGTAGCTGCTTGCCGCGGCATTGCTGCCCTCGTCGCTGCGGGGCCGCTCGTGGGCGACCTTGCGGCACGCCAGCAGGAAGGCGCCGGCGGCGACTTCCAAACGGAACTCGACCTGCGCGCCAACGACCTCCTCGTCAAGGCTCTAAGCGACTCGCCGGTCGCCGCCATCGCATCTGAGGAGATGGACGCGCCTTTGCCGCTCAGCCCCGGCGCGCCGGTCATGGTCGCCCTCGACCCGCTCGACGGCTCGTCCAATATCGAGACCAACGTCTCGATCGGCACAATCTTCTCGCTTTTGCCTGCGCCTCCCGGCAGCAGCGGCACCGAGCCGGCGGCATTTCTCCGCCCGGGTCGCGAACAAATCGCCGCCGGCTATGTGATCTACGGACCGCAGACCGCGCTTGCGCTCACGCTCGGCGCCGGCACCGATGTTTTCATCTTCGACGCCGCGCGCGGCAGTTTCGTGTGCACCCGCGCCGGCATCCGCGTACCGCCGCAGGCGCGGGAGTTCGCGATCAACGCCTCGAACTACCGCCATTGGGAACCGGCGGTCCGCACCTGGTTTGACGACTGCCTGGCCGGCACAGAGGGACCGCGCGCCGAGAACTTCAACATGCGCTGGATCGCCTCGATGGTTGCCGAAGCGCACCGCATCTTGGTGCGCGGCGGCGTGTATCTTTATCCCGGCGATGCGCGGCAAGGCTATCGCAACGGCCGGCTCCGCCTCCTCTATGAAGCGAATCCGATCGCCTTTCTCATGGAGCAGGCCGGCGGCTGCGCATCGACCGGCTGGGAGCGCATCCTCGATCGGACGCCGCGGCGGCTGCACGAGCGCGTGCCGCTCATTTTCGGGTCCTCCGAAGAAGTGGAGCGAATCGAGCGATATCAACGCGGTCAGGCGCCGAAGGGCGAGTCTTCGCCGTTGTTCGCCAAACGTGGCCTGTTTGTTTGACAGCCGCGCATTGACGAGAGGAACGCGTGTCGGTCAAACATCCCATCATCTCGGTCACGGGCTCCTCGGGGGCGGGCACCACTTCGGTGCGGCGCACGTTTGAGCAGATTTTCCGCCGCGAGGGAATTTCCGCCGCCTTCATCGAGGGCGATGCGTTCCATCGCTACGACCGCGCTGGCATGAAGGCGGCGATGGCGAAGGAGATGAGCAAAGGAAATTCTCACTTCAGCCACTTCGGCCCCGAGGCCAATCTGCTCGAAGAGCTTGAGGCGGTCTTCTGCGAATACGGCGAGCATGGGACCGGACGCACGCGGCATTATGTCCACAATGCCGAGGAGGCGGAGATCTGCGGTCAGCCGGCCGGCACTTTCACTCCCTGGGAGGATCTGCCGAAAGACACTGAACTGCTTTTCTACGAAGGGCTGCACGGCGCGGTCGTCACCGAGACCGTGAACACGGCGCGTTGTGCTGATCTGAAGATCGGCGTCGTGCCGGTGATCAATCTTGAGTGGATTCAGAAGATCCATCGCGACAAGGAAGAACGCGGCTACTCCGAAAAGGCGATCGTCGACACCATTCTGCGCCGCATGCCGGACTATGTGCATTTCATCTGCCCGCAATTCACCGAGACCGACATCAATTTTCAACGCGTGCCGACCGTCGATACGTCGAACCCCTTCATCGCGCGCTGGATCCCGACGCCGGACGAATCGATGGTGGTGATCCGCTTCCGCAACCCGCGCGGCATCGATTTCGCCTACCTCGTCACCATGATCGCCGGCAGCTTCATGTCGCGCGCGAACTCGATCGTCATCCCCGGCGGCAAGCTCGACATCGCGATGCAGCTCATCCTCACGCCGATGATTTTTCAGCTCGTGGAGAAGCGGCGGCGCGCCATCTGACAGGAGTGTGACCGATGAACGTGATGACGGCGCCGATGCCGCAAAGGCTCGATCAATCGACCGCGGCGCTGCGCGTCTTGGCGATGGATGCCGTGGAGAACGCCAAATCCGGCCATCCCGGCGCGCCGATGGGCCTGGCGGAAGTGGCCGGGGTGCTTTGGCACCGCCACTTGCGTCACAATCCGGCGAACCCGGCCTGGCCGAACCGCGACCGTTTCGTACTATCGAACGGCCACGCCTCGATGCTGCTTTACGCCTTGCTGCATCTGACGGGCTACGATCTGCCGCTCGCCGAGCTCAAGCGGTTCCGCCAGCTCCACTCGAAGACGCCGGGCCATCCCGAATTCGGCGTCACGCCGGGGGTCGAGACGACCACCGGCCCGCTCGGCCAGGGCTTCGCCAATGCGGTTGGCATGGCGATCGCCGAGAAAACGCTCGCGGCGCAGTTCAACCGCCCCGGGCACACAATCGTTGACCATCGGACTTTCGTGATCGTCGGCGATGGCTGCCTCATGGAGGGCATCAGCCATGAGGCCGCTTCCCTCGCCGGCCGGCTCGGACTCGGCAAGCTCGTCGGCCTCTACGATGACAATGGCATCTCGATCGACGGTCAAGTGACCGAATGGTTTGCCGACGACACGGCGAAGCGTTTCGAGGCTTACGGCTGGCACGTCGTGCGCGACGTGGACGGACACGATCCGGTCGCCATTGACGCGGCGCTGGCGGCGGCAATTGCCGACGGCGCGCGGCCGAGCCTCATCTGCTGCAAGACGGTGATCGGGCGCGGCGCACCGACAAAGCAGGGGCATCAGGATACGCACGGCGCGCCGCTCGGCTCCGACGAGGTTTTGCGCGCGCGTGCCGAACTCGGCTGGCCTTTCGCACCATTCGAAATCCCCGCCACCGTCGCTGCGGCTTGGGACGCGCGCCGTCAAGGCCGTGCGATCGAGGCGGAATGGAGCCGGCGTTTCGATCGCTACAGCGCCGCGCACCCGGACCTCGCCGCCGAGTTCACCCGTCGCATACGGGGCGAGCTGCCAAGCGGCTTCTCCGCGGCGGCCGATGCGCTGATTACGGCTGTGGCCTCAAAAGGCGAAGCGCTGGCGACGCGCAAGGGGAGCCAGAACGCGCTCGCGGCTTTCGCCCGCGAAATGCCGGAACTCTTCGGCGGCTCGGCCGATCTGGCGCATTCGAACCTGACGATGCATCCGCTCTCGCGGCCGATCACGCGCGATCCCGCCGGCAACACGATCTTCTACGGCGTGCGCGAGTTCGCGATGACGGCGATCGCCAACGGGATAGCCCTGCACGGCGGCTTCCTGCCGTACGTTGCGACCTTCCTGGTGTTCTCGGATTATGCGCGCAACGCGGTGCGCATGAGCGCACTGATGCGTCAGCGCGTCGTGCACGTGTTCACCCACGACTCGATCGGCCTGGGCGAAGATGGACCTACGCACCAGCCGATAGAGCATGTGGAATCGCTGCGTCTCATCCCCAATCTCGATGTCTGGCGCCCGTGCGACGCTGTCGAGACCGCGGCCGCATGGCGTGCCGCGGTTGTGCGTCGCGACGGGCCGACGGCTCTTGCGCTTTCGCGCCAGACATTGCCGCATCAGCAGCGCACGCCCGAGCAAATCGACGCGATCAGTCGCGGCGGCTACGTGCTGGTCGAGCCGGCGACCGCACCGGCGGCAATCCTCGTCGCTACCGGTTCGGAGGTTGAGCTCGCCCGCGCCGCCGCCGCGCTGCTGGCGACGGACCGCGTTAACGTGCGCGTCGTCTCCATGCCCTGTGTGGAGGCGTTCGAGCGGCAGGACGCGGCGTGGCGGCAGGCCGTGCTGCCGCCGCATCTGCCGGTGGTCGCGGTCGAGGCCGGCGCTACGCGCGGCTGGTGGCGCTACGCCGGCCGCGACGGCGCGGTAATCGGCCTGGACCGCTTCGGCGAGTCGGCCCCGGCGCCGACCCTGTTCGCACACTTCGGTCTTACGCCGCAGCGCGTTGCCGCGACGGTGCGCGCGGTGATCACGGGCCGCAGCTCGTCGGCCAATTGCTAATCACTTTTTGGGAGCAAAACGATGCCGCTCGTCTCCATGCGTCAAATCCTCGACCACGCCGCCGAGCACGGTTACGGCGTACCGGCCTTCAACGTCAACAACATGGAACAGATCAAGGCGATCATGGAGGCCGCGCGCAAAACGCAGAGTCCGGTGATCTTGCAAGGCTCGGCCGGCGCGCGCAAATACGCCGGCGAGCCGTTTCTGCGCCACCTCGTCGCCGCCGCGGTCGAGACCTATCCCGAGCTTCCTATCGTCATGCATCAGGACCACGGTGCCTCCCCCGATGTCTGCATGGGCGCGATCCGCTCCGGCTTCACCTCGGTGATGATGGACGGTTCGCTCAGGGACGATGCCAGGACGCCAGCCGACTACGGCTATAACGTCGCCGTCACCCACAAAGTGGTCGAGCTGGCACACGCTGTCGGCGTCTCTGTCGAGGCCGAGCTCGGCTGTCTGGGCTCGATCGAGACGCTCGCCGGCGACAAGGAAGACGGCCACGGGGCCGAGGGGAAACTGTCGCGGGAGCAGCTCTTGACCGATCCTGACGAGGCGGCGCGTTTTGTCGACGAGACGCAATGCGACGCGCTGGCCATCGCCATCGGAACATCGCACGGCGCCTATAAGTTCAAGCGCCGGCCGACCGGCGACGTGCTGGCCATCGAACGCGTTAAGGCGATCCACGCGCGGCTGCCCAATACGCACCTCGTTATGCACGGCTCTTCTTCCGTACCGCAGCATTTGCTGGAGGAAATCCGCTGCTACGGCGGCGACATCCGCGAGACCTACGGCGTCCCGATCGCGGAAATCCAGCAGGGCATTCGCCACGGCGTGCGCAAGGTGAACATCGATACCGACATCCGCCTGGCCATGACCGCCGCCATGCGGCGCACGATGAAGAAGAATCCCTGGGAGTTCGACCCGCGGAAGTTTCTGCAGGCCGCGATGGACGAAACTACGAAGGTCTGTGTCGAGCGGTTCGAGGCGTTCGGCTGCGCCGGGCAGGCGCCGCACATCTGTCCAATCGATCTCGAAGTCATGGCTCAGCGTTACCGCACCGGCGCATTGCGTCAAACCGTGCATTGAGTCGTGCTGAGACAAACGGCCGGCGGGCACACGATCTTGCCTTGGCGCATGGCCGCCGAATAACCCCACGGTCGCAAACTGATCCGAGATTTCCCAAGATGCGTTTTCACAGCCTCGACGACGTTGACGTGAAAGGCAAGCGCGCGCTTGTGCGCGTCGATCTCAACGTGCCGATGAGCGGCGGTGAATTGTCCGACACCACGCGCATCGAGCGTACCGCCGTTGGTGCATAAGCCGATTTGAAGACCGAACCGGATATCACCGATGCGCGTTACGCCGCCGTCGCGCGCTTCTTGGCGATCTGACGCTTGATTTCCAGCGCCCGCGGTGAAAGGTCGGCGTCCCTGGCCGCCAGCAGAAAGGCGTCAAGCCCGCCGCGATGGTCGATCGTTTTGAGCGCATTGGCTGAAATTCGCAGGCGTACCGAACGGCCCAGCGCGTCTGACATCAACGTGACATTGAGCAGATTGGGCAGGAACCGCCGTTTGGTCTTGCGGTTGGAATGGCTGACCCGGTGTCCGATCTGGCGTGTTTTCCCGGTCAGCTCGCAGCGCCGTGACATGGTTAAGTGTCCTGATCGTAATTTCGGTGTATTTCGGCCCGCGTCCGGCTCCGCCCGAACGCCCGCGGGTCGGGGAGACTATCGGACCTATAGTGACCGCTCCAGAAAGGGTCAAGCTCAGGGCCGTGAAGACCAAAGCGGCGGGGGCCGACGTTGGATCGACTGCCGCACTGACCGGCCGGCGAGCCGCAACCGAATCCACAGAAACGACGTATTCAGCGCCAAGACAGTAGGCAATGATTTAGCTAATATTTCGAAACGGCAGGCACGGCTACGCGGTCTGGTGCGGCTGCGCCGCGGTCTGCTCCATGTGGTCGTTAAGGGAATCCCGGTCCTTGGTCATGCTGCCGAAACGGCTGGTTCGCGCTGCCGGACATGTCGTCGTCGCCGTAGCGGTCTGCATCGCGGCAGTGATGGCCGATGCGATGCAGCCTGTCATGGCGCAAGCGCGACTCGAAGCCGAATATGCCGCAAGCGTGGCCGGCATTCCGATCGGACGCGGCAATTGGGTCATCGAGGTTTCCGGCAACACATTCACCGCGGTCGGAAGTGCAACGACAACGGGCATCCTGCGGTTCCTCGCCGGAGTGCACGGAACGAGCGCTTCGCGCGGCATCCTCAGCGACGGACAACCGGTGCCGACGAGCTACGCCTCCACCATCCACTACGGCAGCCGCCGGATCGACGATGTTCGCATCGCGCTCGCAGCCGGCAACGTGACGGACTACGCCGTCAGTCCGCCGCTGACGCCGCATCCCGACCGCATCCCCGTGACCGCGGCGGACCGTCGCGGGGTGGTCGATCCCTTGACTTCCACGCTCGACCTTGTGGGCGGCAGCGGCGATCCGGTCTCGCCGCAAGCCTGCGAACGCAAAGTGGCGGTGTTCGACGGCCGTCTGCGTTACAACCTGCGCAGCGAATTCAGGCGGATCGCGATGGTCAAGGCGCAAAAGGGCTATAGAGGTCCGGCCGTCGTCTGCGCTGTGTATTTCACGCCCGTCGCCGGTTACGCGCCGGGCAGCGCCATCATCAAATATCTGGTTCGGGAGCGCGATGCCGAAGTCTGGCTGGTGCCGATCTCGGGCACCCACGTGTTGGTGCCGTTTCGCTTTACCATTCCGACCCCGATCGGAGTCGGCAGGATAGAGGCGACCAGGTTCGTATCGGCAGCTCAGTCGCCATTGTCCGACGCGACGGCGAAGGTCCAGTAGCTGCCCGCGGGCTTTCGCGGAATGAGCAGAAATCGGAACTGATCGCATCATCCGAGATCGACCAGTCCCGCCTCGCCGTTTTCCGCAGCCCAGGCGAGCACCACCCCGTCATCACTCCAGGCGAGTGCGGTGACTGGTGCCTCATCCGGCCTTTTGGCTAAGATCTTGGCGCCATCCTCGATGCGCACCAGCAGTACGGCGCCGTCGCCATAGCCTACGGCGACGATCTCCTGCCTGGGATGGCCGGCGACGACCTCGACGCGGTATTCGGAAGGCGCCAGCAGGCGCGGCTCCTTGCCCATGGGTCCGTTCTTGCCTTGGAACGGCCAGAGGACAAGCTGGTTCGAGCCTGAGGTCGCCAACCACCGCCCACCCGCCGACCAGTCGAGCGAAGTAACGCGCGTGGCGTAGCCAGACATCCGCATGTCCCGTCGATCGGCCAGGCGCCAGCCGTGCAGCATCGGCTCCTGCATGGTGGTGACAAGAAAGCGACCGTCGGGACTGACAGTGACGCCGAGATGCGAACCCTTCCATTCGAGTCTTTCCGGCGCAGCCTGGGGCGCGTTGGGAAACCAAAGCGTGGCGCCGTTGTAATGCGCGATCGCGAGCCGAAATCCTTTTGGCAGGAAAGCGAGGCCGCCGACGGTCGAGGACGCCTCGAATGTGCGCAGCTCTTTCGTCTGGACGAACGCCGTCTTGCCGGCCGACCACGCCGCCGTTCCGTCCGGCGCCAGCGCCACGTGATCGATCCAACGACGCCTGGCGTCGACTACCGCCGTCCGGGGTTCTCCTTGCACGGAACTCTCCACCACCCTGCCGTCGTCGCCGCCGCTGATAATACGGTCACCGCGGGCAGTCGTCGCGAGGATCGCGCCTGCATGCACCGTCACGCGGCGCGGCTCGCCTCCCGGCTCCACGAGCAGCAGCGCTTCCTCGCCAAAGACGAAGACGGCGGTGCGGCCGAGAAAATACGCGCCGACGATGGGGCCTCCAGCAGCTATGGCGCGCGTGCGCTCGACGACGGAGGCGATATCGCTGCGGCTCTCGATCATTGCGTCAGCGGGCCATTGCCGGGTTTGACCAGGCTTAACCTGGCTTGACCCGGCCATGACGGTTGGCGAACTGTCAATACTCCACCCGCACCAGATAAAGTCCCTGCGACGGAGCCGCTTGACCGCAGCGAGTGCGGTCGCGGGCGGCGAGCGCGGCGGTAAGATCGTCGGCGCTCCATTTGCCCTCGCCGACATGCACGAGCGAGCCGACCATCGAGCGCACCTGATGGTGCAGGAACGAACGCGCTGAAGCGGCGATGCGCACCTCCTCGCCTTCGCGCAGGACATCGAGACGGTCGAGCGTCTTGACCGGCGATTTCGCCTGGCATTCGGCGGCGCGGAAGGTCGTGAAATCGTGGCGGCCGACGAGGCGCTGCGCGGCCTCGTGCATCGCCGCGCTGTCGAGCGGTCGGGCGATGCGCCAGACGCGGTTGCGCTCTAGCGCGAGGTCGGCGCGGCGGTTGACGATGCGGTAAAGGTAATGGCGCTTCCTTGCCGAAAAGCGCGCGTCGAACGTTTCCGCCACGCGTTCGGCCGCCAGCACGGCGACCGGGTGCGGGCGCAGGCAGGCGTTGATGGCGTCGCGTACGGTGGCTGAGTCCCACGGCTTCGTCAGGTCGACATGCGCCACCTGGCCAAGCGCATGCACGCCGGCATCGGTGCGTCCGGCGCCGCACACCGCGGCACGCTCGCCGCTGAAGGTTTCGATCGCGCCGCTGAGGACACTTTGCACCGACGCGCCGCTGTCCTGCGCCTGCCAGCCGACGAACGGCGTGCCGTCATATTCGATGATGAGCTTGTAGCGCGGCATGAGCGTTCAGCTCAGGATGCTGCCGCGGGCGACCGGCATTCCGCGCAAAAACTCTTCCGCCAGCATCGGCTGTCGGCCGGCGCGCTGCAACTCCAAGAGCCGCACCGCGCCCTCGCCGCAGGCGATCGTCAACCTATCGTCGAGTACTTCTCCCGGTTTGCCATTGCCGCTGCCTCCGGTCGTGCGCAAGACCTTGATCCGTCCCGCGCCGGGCAGGTCGAACCAGGCGCCCGGGTCAGGCGACAATCCGCGGCAATGGTCGTGGACCCGTTGCCACCGCCGGCTCCAGTCGATCCGCGTCTCGCCCTTTTCGATCTTGTTGGCGTAGGTCGCGCCCGAAGCCGCCTGCGGCGTCAAGTGCAGCGTCCCCCGCTCCAACGCCGCCAGCGCGCGCAGCATCAAATCGGCGCCGCGCCGCTGGAGCTCGTCGTGCAGCTCGCCCGCGGTCGCATCGGGGCCGATCGGCACGCGCTCGGCCATGGCGATCGGCCCGGTGTCGAGCCCTTCGTCCATCCTCATCACCATGGCGCCGGTCTCAGTGTCGCCGGCCATGACGGCGCGATGGATCGGCGCCGCCCCGCGCCAGCGTGGCAGGAGCGAAGCGTGGAGGTTGAAACAGCCGAGCGGAAACGCCTCCAGGACCGGTTTTGGCAGGATCAATCCATAGGCCACGACCACGGCGGCTGAGGCGCCATGCGCGCGCATCGCGGCCTCGGCGCCGGGTTCCCTCAGAGTCTTCGGGTTCAAGATTCGCCGCCCGAGCCGTTCCGCCGCACGAGCAACCGGGCTTGGCCGCGGAGCGAGTCCGCGCCCGGCCGGCTGCGGCGCCCGTGTATAGACCGCGGCCACTTCATGGCCGGCACCGACGATTTCGAGGAGCGTAGGCACGGCAAATTCCGGTGTGCCCATGAAGACGAGACGGAGCGCCAATCAGGCCTCCACCTTCTTCGCCGTCTTCGCCGCTTTGGTGAACTTCTTGGTGATGCGGTCGCGCTTGAGCTTGGAGAGATAGTCGATGAAGAGAACACCGTTGAGGTGATCGATCTCGTGCTGGATGCAGGCCGCGAACAGATCCTTGGCCTCGGTCTCTTGCGTCTTGCCGTCGAGGTCGAGATATTTGACCTTCATCGCGGCCGACCGCTCGATGTCCTCGTAATAGTCGGGAATCGACAGGCAGCCCTCCTCGCGGACCGATTTCTCTTCCGACGCCCAGGTGATCTCCGGGTTGATGAAGACTTGCGGCTGGCGGTCCTCCTCCTTCTTCGACAGGTCCGCGGTAAAGATGCGCTTGGCGATGCCGACCTGGATCGCGGCGAGGCCGATGCCCGGAGCCGCGTACATGGTCTCAAACAGGTCTTCGACCAGCTTGCGGATGCCGGCATCGACGCGCTTGATGGGCTCGGAAACGAGCCGCAGCCGCTTGTCGGGGAGGATCAATATCTCGCGCACAGCCATGTTCGGCGATGTAAGCGGTGCCTGAGGCGCGGTCAATGTGCGCGCCGCGCAATGCCGCGGGGGCGCAAGTTGCAGAATCCCTCCCCCACAAGGGGGAGGGGGCGAACAAAAACGTTCTCGCGGCGTGTTTTTTTCTCTGCGTCCGAGTTTTGCAAAAGCACACACGCTCCGTCGCCACCGGACTTGACCCG
>JAKAPE010000085.1 GCA_021811945.1 Pseudomonadota bacterium
CTAGTGTGGTTTTGGATTTGACGCTCCGATGACGAGCTGCCGCAATGATGATCGGAGCGTCAAATCCACCACACTAGGTCTCGACGATTGCTGCGCCGACTTCGGCCTCGGCAATGAGGACATTGCCAACTTTGGCTTCGGCCCGATACCACCACATGTTGCGGCGGTGCGCGATCTTCTGGACGTGATATTCGATGGTATCGCCGGGTATTGCAGGCTTGCGGAACTTAGCCTTGTCGATGGTGAGGAAATAGACGGAACGACGCCGTTCCGATGGGCCTAGCTGCCGCAAACACAACACGCCTGCGGTTTGGGCCATGCCCTCGATGACCAACACCCCGGGCATTACCGGATTGTCCGGGAAGTGACCGAGGAATTGCGGTTCGTTGATGGTGACATTCTTGATCCCGACGGCATGCTCGTCGCCGCGTATGCCGACGATACGATCGATCATGACGAATGGATAGCGGTGGGGCAAAAGCCGCAGGATCTCGCGGATGTCGACGACGCCGAGCACCGCCGTATCGGGATCGGTGCTCATGCCTCCTCTCCTTTGCGTCCCTTGCGCACAAGCTGTCGCAGCACGGCCACGCCCTTCATGAAGTCCCGTACCGGCTGGGCGGGGGATCCGACCCAGCGCGCTCCAGCGGGAACGTCGGCCATCACCCCGCTCTGCGCCCCAAGCACCGCCCCGGCACCCACGCTGACGTGGTCGGCGATACCGACCTTGCCGGCCAGCACGACGAAATCTCCTATCTTGGCGCTACCGGATATGCCGGTTTGCCCGGCGATCAGGCAGTGCCGCCCGATGCTGACGTTGTGCGCGATCTGCACGAGATTGTCGATCTTGGTACCCTCGCCGATGCTGGTGTCGCGCGTCGCGCCGCGATCAATGGTCGTGTTGGCGCCGATCTCCACGTCATCCTGAATGATGACGCGCCGGATATGCGGCCTTTTGTGGTGGCCCTGCGGGGATGGAAGATAGCCGAACCCGTCCTGGCCGATGCGCACGCCGGGATGGACGATCACCCTGTCGCCGATGAGGGCGCAGAGCACCGTGGCGCCGGCGCCGATCGCGCAGTTCCGGCCGATGGTGACGCCAGGCCCGATGACTGCGCCGGCAGCAATCAGCGTGCCGGAGCCGATTTCGGCGCGCGGCCCGATGACGGCAAGCGGGTCGACGGTGACATCGGCCTCAAGGCGCGCCGAAGGATGCACTTGCGCCGCGGCCGCACGACAACCGGCCTCAAACAAAGAAGAAGGCCGCAAGGCGGCCGGAAACAGCGCTCGCGCCACGGCGACGAAGGCGCGATACGGCTCCTTTGTCACCAGGACGGCAAGGCGTGGCGGCGCCACCGGCAAGAAACGCGGCGTCAACAGACAGGCTCCCGCCCGGGTCGCCGCCAGGGCGTCAAGATATTTGGCGTTGTCGAGGAAGCTGATGTCGCCGGCACCGGCCGTATCGAGCGGAGCGATATTAGCGATGGGGCGATCGAGCGGCGCGCCGGCGCGCGGCTCGGCGCGCGTCAACGTCGCGATCTCGGCGATCGTCAACGCGCGGCTGCTGGCAAAAAAGTCCGGCATAGGCGCGACCTCGACGCGAAGCGCAAGTGCGGTCAGAACGTGGTTCCGCCGCCGAACTGGAAAACCATCGGAATGTCATAGGGCTGCCTCACAATCGGATAGGCAATATCGAAACGCAACGGTCCGAAGGGCGAAGCCCAGATGATGCTGAAGCCGATCGAGACGTCCGGGGCCGGATTGTCGGCATATAGCATGCCGCAGCCGTTCTTAAGGCCAGTCGTTGCCGGCGTACAAAGGAAAGTGGCGCCGGAATTTGTGGTAATGGGCCCGTTGACTTCTCCGGTAGTGGGCCATGTGGTTTCCCCCCTGTAGCCCCACACCGAACCGGAATCGATGAACACGGCGCCTTTGAAACCCGAATCCTTGGGCAGGAAATAGAACGGATACTGGAATTCGAGACTGGCACCCCAATACATCGTGCCGCCAAGAGGGTCCTGCGCCGTGCCTGGTGTAACGTCGCGCGGACCCATGCCGAAGGGCTCAATGCCGCGGACGAGATTGGGACCCATTTTGAAATCGTCGAGCGTACGCACGTAGCCGTCGTTCGAAACACAAGTATTCGCCACCGGACACTTGGCAAAGCCGATCATGTCGCCGGCCTGCAAATGTACAAGGCCGACGAGGTCGGAAACGACCTCGTAATAGGCACGGAAGTCGGCGGTCGAGCGGAGATAAAAGGCATCGCCGCCCAGGCCGGCGATGTCCTGCCCTAAAGCGAGAAGCAGGCCATTTGTGGGATTCATGTTGTTGTCGAGCGTGCTGAAGGTCAACCCGTAGCCGGGCATCGAGGTCAGATAGGCGCCCTGCGCGAGCTCCTCGCGCACCGGCACCGAGGCGATACCGACGAGCGCGCCGCCCGCACTCGCGCCTTGGAAAAAGCAGTTCGTCTGATTGCCGGCAGCAGCAGCAGCGGTATAGCCGGGATACGCGGCGGCACCGCCGGCTCCAAGCGCGGCCGGTGTCGGGAAAGTGTTCACGAAGTCCGGGTTGATGTTGTTGCAGTTGTCCAGATACGACGGCAGCGTGATGCCCTGCTCGTAGATCGAGTAGCGCAGTTGGAGACTCAAGCTCTCGGCCAGCGGCACTCCCAATTTCAGAGTGGTGCCGTAGGTTTCCGTCCCGTATGACAGGTAAAAGCTCGCCAGGGTTTCCTGAGCAAACAGATCGATGCCCCCGGACAACCGGTAGCCGAGCAGGTAGGGCTCGACAAAGCTGAGCTGGCCGGCACGGATGAACTCGCCCCAGGTGACCGAAGCCTTGGCGTAGCGCCCTGTGCCCATCAGGTTGCGCTCGGAAATCGACACCTGCGCCATGAAGCCGTCCACCGTCGAATAGCCGCCCATGATGGAGAAGTCGCCAGTCGACTGTTCCACCACGTCGACATTGATCACTACCCGGTCCGGCGCCGACCCCGGTTGGGTAGTGATCTTCACCGACTTGAAGAAATTGAGGTTCTTGAGACGCCGCTCCGCGCGATCGATCAAGGCGCGATTGTAGGGATCGCCTTCGGCGATATCGAACTCGCGCCGGATCACGTATTCGCGGGTCCGCGTATTGCCGCGAACATTGATTCGCTCAATGTAGGCGCGCGCGCCTTCGTCGATGACGTAAACGACGCCGATGGTGCGACTCTTTGGATTGCGGTCGCCGCGCGGCCGCACCTTGGCAAAGGGATAGCCGTGCTTGGCGATTTCGATGGTAAGGGCCTCGACCGTCTTTTCGATCGCTTCCCCATTGTAGAAATCGCCCTGGTGCGTGAGCAGCACCGAGCGCAGCGATTTCCCATTGACGCCGTGGATATTGGACTGAATGTCAATGTGGCCGAAGCGGTATCGCGGACCCTCCTCGATAGTGAAAGTGAGGATGAATCCTTTCTGCGCTGGATCGTATTCGCCAGTCGCGGAAATCACCTGCACATCGGCGTAGCCATGCTTGAGGTAGAAACGCCGCAGCAGATCGCGGTCGGCCTCGAGGCGGTCGGGATCGTAGACGTCGGTCGTCTGCAAAAAGCTCCACCAGCGCGAAACCGAACTCTTGATCACCTCCTTGAGGCGATAGTCTCCGTAGGCGTGGTTGCCGATGAAACGGATGTCCTTGACGCCGGTCTTCACCCCCTCCTTGATTGCGAAAATCAGATCGACCCGGTTGTTCGGCCGTCGGATGATCTGCGGTGTCACCTGTACGTCGTAGCGGCCGTTGCGATGATAGACCTCGATGACACGCTGAACATCGGCCTGCACTGTTGCGCGCGATAGCGCGCCCAGTTCGTGGGATTGGATTTCCTGCTTGAGTTGGTCGTCCTTGATCACCCGGTTGCCCTCGAAGGCCACCCTGTTGATGACCGGCGCTTCCACCACGGTCACGACGAGATGGCCGCCCTTGCGGGTGATGCGGACATCTTCGAACAGGCCCGAGGCATAGAGCGCCTTCAGGGCGGCGTCGATCTTGGCCGCGTCGAGTTGCTCGCCGGGGCCAACCCGGAAGTACGAACGTATCGTCTCCGCTTCGACACGGCGATTGCCCTCGACGATGATTGAATTGACGCTGAGGCCGGTTTCCGCCGGCGCGGCGAAACCCGTGCTGGCGGAAAAGCCAAAGACAAGCCCGCCGAGGAGCAAGCCGGCCACGACGAGCCCTCGTCTAACTCGCACACACATCCCCATGCGCCAAGCGCCCTCGATCCCCTCGTGGCCGCCCCCAATGGCGGGCTGCTCGTAGTCTTCCTCGGCTCCCTCAGCTTCAACCTGGTATCGCGATCCGCTCGATACTCGCCAACACCCCGACACCGTTGCGCGCAGATACCCTCAATGCGCGCTTTGCGGCCGTTTTAGGACGTTCTCAGGTGAACAATGTCATTAAAGGTTGCAAATATCATCAAGAAGAACACGATCGCCAGGCCGATGCGGAAACCGACCTCCTGAGCGCGCTCCGACAGCGGACGCCCGCGCACGGCTTCGATCCCGTAGAACAGAAGGTGGCCGCCGTCGAGCAACGGAATTGGGAAAAGGTTCAGCAGCCCGATCGACACCGACAGCACCGCGGCAAGCTGAACCAGCGGAATGAAACCAATGCTGGCCACTTCCGCGGACATCTGCGCGATGCGGATGGGGCCGCCGAGCTGATTGGCCGCTTCCCGGCCGGTGAGCACTCCGCCGATATAACCGAGCGTATGGTAAACGACCGACCAGGTTTGCTGCACGCTCATCACGATCGCCTGCGGTGGCGCCACCGGATGGAATTGAAGGTCGGCTGGTGCCATCGAGCGGCTGATGCCGAGGATCCCGATGCGATGGACGCTGCCAAACGCATCCTTGACCGCCTCAAGCTTCGGAGTGGCCTTGAGCACGCGGTCGACGCCCGCACGTTTCACCGTGATATCGAGTGTTTTCCCGGCACTTTCGCTGACGATGCGCTGCATTTCGGCAAAGTCGCTAATGCGGCGATCGTCGATCGCCAGAACCAGGTCGCCGGGCTTGAAGCCGGTAGCCGCTGCGGCGCTGCCCGGTTGCACTGAATCCACTCGGGCGCTCATCGTCTGTTTGCCATAGAGCATGAAGACCGCGGCAAAAATGACGATGGCCAATACGAAATTCGCCAGAGGACCGGCGACGACGACGGCGGCGCGCTTGGCGACCGGCTGGAATACAAAACTTTGGGCACGCTCGTTTGCGTCCATGGTCGCCAAGCGCGCCTCATCGGCAGTGCTTGCCACGGTGTCGTCGCCGAAAAATTTCACGAAACCGCCAAGGGGAATGGCGGAGACTTTCCAGCGCGTGCCGTGACGATCGTTGAAGCCGATGATTTCCGGCCCGAACCCGATCGAAAACACCAAAATCCGCATGCCGGACCAACGCGCCACCAGGAAATGGCCGAGCTCGTGAAAGAAGACGACGAGGCTCAGGACGAACAAAAAGGGAATGATGTATTCCGCAATACTGCCGCCGAAACTATGTAAATGCGATAAGAGATTAGACCCCATATACGCAACCTCCCCACCTCTCGAACTATTCCTGTTCAGCTTATGACGGTATTGCGGCAATTTCGGGCAGGAGACGCTCTGCCAGCCGTCTGCTGTCTTGATCGATGGCGAGCGCTTCGTCGACAGACTGCGGATTGGCGGTCACGCCGCTCTTGTGCGCGGCATCAAGGGTTGCCTCCACCAAGGCAGGGATGCCGGCAAAGCCCAGGCGGCGCCCGATGAACTCGCGCACGGCGACCTCGTTCGCCGCATTGAGAACCGTCGGGGCGCCGCCTCCCGCGGCAAGCGCGCGACGCGCCAGCGTCAGCGCCGGGAAGCGGACCGGATCCGGCTCCTCGAATGTGAGCGAGGCGACGCGCACGAGATCGAGCCGCGGTACCGGTGTGCCCATGCGGACCGGCCAAGCCAAACAGTGGGAAATTGGGGTTCGCATATCGGGCGAACCCAGTTGGGCGACCACCGAGCCGTCGCGGAACTCGACCAGACCGTGGATGACGGATTGCGGGTGGACGATCACATCGATTGCGGCAGGCTCCAATGCGAACAGGTGATGGGCCTCGATGAGTTCGAGGCCCTTGTTCATCAACGTTGCCGAATCGACAGTGACCTTGGGTCCCATCGACCAAGTCGGGTGTTTGAGCGCCTGCTCCACCGTCACTTTGCGCATTGCGTCGCGCGTGAGGGTGCGAAACGGTCCGCCCGAAGCGGTGAGCACAATGCGACGCACATCCTCCCGCCGGCCGGCGCCGAGTGCCTGGAAAATTGCATTGTGCTCAGAATCGACGGGAAGGATTTTGGCGCCGGCGGCGGCCGCCCGCCGCATAAAAAGGGAGCCGGCGCAGACGAGACATTCCTTGTTGGCGAGCGCGACGGTGGCACCGCGTTCGGCGGCAGCGAGCGTCGGCTTTAGACTGGCGGCACCAGTGATGGCGGCCATGACCCATTCGGCCGGCCGTAGTGCGGCCTCGACGACGGCGTCCGCGCCGGCAGCGATTTCGATGCCAGAGCCGGAAAGCGCCGCTTTGAGTTCCTCATAGGCCTGCGGTTCGGCAATCGCAGCAAAGCGCGCGCCAAGTTCGCGCGCTAAACGCGCCAGCGCCGCCGCGTTGCGATGCGCGGTCACCGCCTCGACACGATAACGGCCGGGCTCTTGCCGCAACAGGTCTACCGTGCTGGCCCCGATCGAGCCGGTCGCGCCAAGCAGCGTCACCGAGCGCAGTGCGGGCGCCAGTTCCGCTCTCGCCAGCGGCTGGGTCTGCTTCATGACGCTTACCATATCAGCAAGCCTCTTGCGGGCGCATCAGTTCCCTGGCGCAAAATGCCAATGAGGAGCGCGGCAAATGCGGCAACCAGAAAGCCGTCCAGACGATCCATCAGGCCGCCATGGCCGGGAATAAGCCAGCCGGCATCCTTGACGCCAAAATGCCGCTTGATCGCCGACTCGAACAAATCGCCGGCTTGCGCCAGAACCGACAGCACCAACCCCATGGTCCCCAACACTGCGAGCCTGCCGACCCCGCTCGCATAAGCGACCGCGGCGCCGGCCGCAAGTCCTCCCGCGAGACCGCCGATCGCGCCCGCCCAAGTCTTGTTCGGGCTCACGCCGCGCCACAGGCGCGGACCACCAATCACCCGCCCGCAGAAGAAGGCAAAAACATCAGTTGTCCAGACAGTTGCGAAGAGAAATAAAAGTGCCGTAAAACCCAATTCCGGATCCCGACGCAGCAACGCCGGGCCGATAAAGGCGGCACCCGCGTAGATGACGCCGCCAGCGCCCCAAGCGCCCGCGGCCCATGCGGCCTGATCGGGACGCCGCCAACCGAGAAGGATTGCGCCAGAGAGCGCCGTGCCGGCCAGGATGGCGGTAGCCGCAGCGGCCGGTTGACCAAGACCGGTCAACAACAGGGCTGCAAGCAATGCTGCCCATCCGGGCCCGAAAATGCGCGGCTCGGCCCGGGCAGCGACGAGATGTGCCCATTCCCAAAGGATGCCGGCGGCGCCGATGGCACAGAGCACGAAAAACCACCATCCGCCGAGAAAGGCGATGGCAATCGCCAAGGGAGCAAGCACGACCGCCGATGCAACACGCAGCACGAGGTCGTGGACACGGCCGCGGCCTGCCGCAGCCCCCAAATCTGGGTGGCGGCCGCGATGGCGGGGCTCGGTCACGAGGCGGTCTGCGCGATCAGCCCGCCGAAACGGCGTTCGCGGCGGCGATATTCGGCGAGCGCGCCTTCAAGTGCGGTGCGGTCGAAATCCGGCCAGTTGATGGGAACGAAAACAAGTTCGCTATAGGCCGCCTGCCACAGCAGAAAGTTAGAAAGCCGCTGCTCGCCGCTGGTGCGGATAATCACGTCTGGATCGGGAATGTCGGAGGCATGGAAATGCCGGGCCAGAAGCTCCGGGGTCACCGCCTCGGCCGAAAGGCGCCCCTGTGCCACCTCGATGGCGACGCGTCGCGCCGCGCGCGCGATCTCCTGGCGGGCGCCGTAATTGAAGGCGATGACCAGCACGAGGCCGTCGTTATTGCGGGTCAAATCTTCGGCCTCCTGCAGCAGCAGGCAGATGTCGCGATCGAGATCCTCGCGTTCGCCGATGATGCGCACGCGCACGTTGCGGCTGTGCAGATCGGCAAGGTCGTTGCGGACGAACCGGCGCAACAGGCCCATCAAATCGTGAATTTCCGACGGCGGGCGCGACCAGTTCTCCGAGCTAAACGAGAAAATCGTCAAGACCGAGATACCGAGATCGCCGGCCGCACGAACGGTCCGGCGCAACGCCTCGACCCCACGCCGATGACCTTCTACCCGCGGCAATCCGCGCGCAGCGGCCCATCGGCCGTTGCCATCCATGATGATGGCAACGTGCCGCGGCACATCAGAGCCTCCGGCTCCCGGCGCCAGCGGCACCATCGCGGCGGCGTTTTTCGAGCTTGCAGCCTCGCTCAAACCGTCATGATCTCCTTTTCCTTGCCAGCGAGCATTTTTTCGACCTCGGCGATGGCCGCATCGGTCGCTTTCTGCACCTCGCCCGCTTGGCGATTGTGTTCGTCCTCGCTGATCTTGTGCTCTTTCTCCAGCTTTTTGAGAAGATCGAGGCCGTCGCGGCGCACATGGCGCACAGCCACGCGCGCCGACTCGGCGTATTTGTGGGCGACCTTCACGATCTCCCGCCGCCGCTCTTCGTTGAGTTCGGGAACGCGCAGCTTGACGAGCTGCCCCTCGGTCGAGGGCGTGAGGCCAAGATTGGCAAGCGAAATCGCCTTTTCCACCGCGTGAACCAACGACCGGTCCCAGACCTGAACATTGAGGAGCCGCGCCTCGGGCACGCTCACCGTAGCGAGCTGATTGAGCGGCATGTGGCTGTCGTAAGCTTCGACCTGGATATGTTCCAAAAGTCCCGTCGAAGCCCGCCCGGTGCGTAAGCCGCCTAGTTCCTGCTTGAGCGCGCTGAGAGCGCCCTGCATGCGGCGCTTCAGGTCATTGAGGTCGAATGTTGCGGTCGCCATGGCGCCCTCCGCGATCACCGTTGCGCTGGTGCCGGCCGCTCCTGCCGGCTATACCTGATTTCAACCTATGGTGGTGAAATGCCCCTTGCCGCGCAAGACCGTTTCGATCGCCCCCTTTTCCCTAATTGAAAAGACGATGATAGGCATACGGTTCTCCTGGGCAAGCGCGAAGGCGGTCGCATCCATAATTCTCAGTTTGCGATCGAGCGCTTCCTGATGGTCGAGGTGCTCATAGCGTTCGGCTGTCGGATAGCGTTTGGGATCGGCAGTGTAGACCCCGTCAACGTCGGTTGCCTTGAAGACAGCGTCGCACCCCATTTCGGCAGCGCGCAGCACGGCGGTAGTGTCGGTGGTAAAATAGGGATTTCCGGTCCCACCAGCGAAGACGATGATGCGCTTGTCGTCGAGGTGACGCAGCGCCCGCTGGCGTTCGTACGTCTCGCACACTTGCGGCATGGCCAGAGCCGACATCGTGCGCGCGCTCGAACCGGCACGTTCGATTGCGGCCTCCAAGACGAGCGCGTTCATCACGGTCGCCAGCATGCCCATCGCATCCGCCGTCGGCCGCGATACGCCGTTTTCGGAAATCTGCGCGCCGCGCAGAATGTTACCGCCGCCAACCACGACGCCGAGATCTATTCCCAAGCTATGGGCGGCAACGAGATCAGCAGCGAAGCGGTCGATCGTCTGCTGATCGATGCCGAATTTTTCCTGTCCGCTGAGTGCCTCGCCGGAAAGCTTTACGATCACCCGTAGATATTTCGGCCTCACCATGGAAAACGTCGCGCCCTCCCGCTGTCGCCATCGACGCGATCGCTTGCATACGGCGATCGCGTCCGCCCGCGCAACCCAACCCTCTCCGCGGTAGTGTCTCAGTTTGAACCGACGCTTCGTTTTTTAGCTTGAACGCCCGGAGCCGTCGATCGCAACCTCCTTCCCCGACCGCATTAAGTTCAAACCGACTACCTTCTCCGCGGCCGCCTTGACGCGCTCAGTGCACGCCCGAGAGCGCCGCAACTTCGCTGCCGAAATCACCTTCGGGACGGTCGATGCCCTCACCGAGCGCATAACGCACGAAGCCCGCGATCCTGATCGCTGCACCCGCACGTGCCTCGCTTTCCTTGAGGGCTTGCGCGACGCTCTTCTTGTCATCGAAGATGAAGGGCTGATCGAGCAGGCAGACTTCCTTATAGAAGGTCCTTAGCCCCGATTCGACGATCTTGTCGACGACCGCGGCAGGCTTGCCCTGCCCGCGCGCCTTCTCCGCCAGCACATTCTTTTCGCGCTCGATCGTCGCCGGATCGAGCGCGGCCGGATCGAGTGCCTGCGGGTTGGCCGACGCCACGTGCATCGCCACCTTGCGGCCGAAAGTATTGAGTTCTTCGCTCTTGCCGGCGGACTCGATCGCCACGATCACGCCGATACGACCGAGGCCGTCGGTGACCGAGTTGTGCACGTAACTCGCAACCACGCCTTGACCTACCGAAAGTCCGGCGGCGCGACGCAGCGTCATGTTCTCACCGATCTTAGCGACCGTTTCGGCGATCGCGTCGGCAACGGTGCGGTCGCCGACGTGCGCGGCGAGGATTTTTGCCACATCTGCGCCGACGTTAAGAGCAACATCGGCAATCATCTTGACCAGGCCCTGGAACAGATCGTTGCGGGCGACGAAGTCGGTCTCGGAATTCACCTCGACGACAATACCCTTGTTCGCGCCGAGGGCGATGCCGATCAGCCCCTCCGCGGCAAGGCGCCCCGCCTTCTTGGCCGCCTTGGCCAGTCCCTTCTTGCGCAGCCAATCGACGGCGGCCTCAAGGTCCCCGCCGCTCTCGCTGAGCGCAGCCTTGCAATCCATCATGCCCGCTCCAGTCTTGTCGCGGAGCTCTTTCACCATGCTCGCGGTGATGTTCATCATTTGCGTCCGTCCTTATCTCGGCACCGTTTTGCGAGCCAACGGGTCCGGCCCGAAGTAACCGGCCCCCATGGAAAAGGCAGCCGAGCAAATTCAGGCTTGCGGGCCAGTACATTGCTTCGGTTTCATCACTCTCTTCGTCGCAACGACGGCGCTGCCGGCTTCGACTCATTCGGTCTCAGTGGCCATCTGCTCCTTGGCGCGGGCGATCCAGGCCTCGACGCGGCCGGGAAGCCCCACCTCCTCGCCGATATTATGGGCGGCAAGCGGGGAGAGTTCGGCAATCTGCCAGACGTGGAAAATCCCGAGGTCGTTGAGTTTTTTCTCGATCGTCGGCGACACGCCAGGGAATTTCTTCAAATCGTCGGCCACCCCGCGCGGCCCGGACAACGGCTGGAAGCCGAGCCGCTCTGTCTCTGCCGGAATTTCCTCGACAACCTCCGGCTCAACCCGGGCGCCGAGATCGATGCGCTCGCCCTGGGCGCGCGAAATGCCGTCGATCGCCGCTTTGGCGACAAGGTCACAATAGAGCGTGATAGCGCGGCTGGCGTCGTCGTTGCCAGGCACGACATAGGTGATACCGTCCGGATCGCAATTGGTATCGACGATGGCCGCAACGGGAACGCCGAGCCGGCGCGCTTCTTTGATGGCGATATCCTCCTTGTTCGTGTCGATGACGAAAACGAGGTCGGGAAGCCCGCCCATGTCCTTGATGCCGCCGAGCGCGCGGTCGAGCTTGTTGCGTTCGCGTTGCAGGGTGAGCCGCTCCTTCTTGGTGTAGCGCTGCGCTTCGTTCGAAGAAAGCATCTCGTCGAGCGCCCGCAGTCGCTTGATCGAGTTGGAAACGGTCTTCCAATTGGTCAGCGTGCCGCCGAGCCAACGGGAATTGACGTAGTATTGCGCCGATCTTTTTGCCGCGTCGGCGATGGCGTCCTGCGCCTGCCGCTTGGTGCCGACGAACAATATGCGTCCGCCTTGCGCCACGGCATCCGAGATCGCCTCAAGCGTGCGGTGCAGCATGGGCACCGTCAGCGTGAGGTCGATGATATGGATGTTGTTGCGGGTGCCGAAGATGTATTCCGCCATCTTCGGGTTCCAGCGGTGGGCCTGATGGCCGAAGTGAACGCCAGCCTCCAATAGCTGGCGCATGCTGAAGTCGGGCAGCGCCATGATAATTCTCCGGTTGAACCGCCGCGAACCGATGAGTTCGACCCTCACGGACGAACACCGGACGGCCCCGCTTAGGGCCAAGGTCCGCGTGTGAAGTTGACGGCTTATACAGAGCGTTTGTGGCCGGCGCAATAATGGGGCCTGATCCAATTTGGCGCAAAACAAGGCGAGGAGCGACGGCCACGTGCCAGCCACGTGCTGCTCGGCGGAACCAACCTCGTGTCGGCTTCAGAGCGCTTCGACAGTCACCACGCCGGAAACCGCCTTGATGGCACCAGCGATCTGCGGGGAGATTTTGAACCGGCCCGGAAGCTTCACCTCGACCTCGTTGCCGTCTTCGAGCATCAGCACCATCGAGACTTCGCCGTCGCGATAATCGGCTCCGTTGCGTGCGGCGCCCGCCTCGATCGGCTCAAGTCGGCGCGCGACGCCTTCGATCGGCGTTTGGTCGCGCAGGAACACGCGCAGCGCTTTCTGCATCTTTGCCGCCGCCTGATCGAGCGGCTCGACCGACTGGATGCGCGCACGCACGTCGTCGCCTTGCACTTCGGCGGTGAGAACGAGCAGCACCGCGGCGCCTGGCTCGAGCTGATCGCGGTATTGCGCCAGGCCTTCCGTGAACAGCACCGCTTCGTAATGGCCGCTTGGATCAGACAGGCCGATGATGCCTATCTTGCTGCCGTTCTTGGTGCGCCGCTCGGTACGCGCAACCACCGTGCCGGCGACCCGGCCGGCGCCTGCCCCCGCCTTCACGGCGCGGGAAAATTCCGACCATGACTGCGCGCGCAGCCGCTTGAGCGGGCCAGCATAATCGTCGAGCGGGTGGCCGCTGAGAAAGAATCCGACGGCTTCATATTCGCGCTTGAGCTGCTCGGCCGGCAGCCACGGCTCGCGGGCCGGCAACAGCATCGGCTCGGCCGCCGCCGGACCGGCGAACAGCTCGGACTGGCCGAGCAAGGCGTCTTCATGCGCGCGCTGCGCGAACGCCAGGATCGCGTCGGTCGCCGCAAACAGGCTCGCGCGGTTCGCCTCCACGCAATCGAGGGCGCCGGCGGCGACGAGGCTCTCCAGGACGCGTTTGTTGATGGCGCGCGGATTGATGCGGCTTGCGAAGTCGGCGGCGTCCGCAAAAGAGCGCTCGCCGCGCGCCGCAACAATGCTTTCCACCGCTTGGCGGCCGACGCCGCGCAATGCCGCCAGCGCATAAATGATGGCGTTGCCGGCAACCTCGAACTCGACGCCCGAGCGATTGACCGACGGCGGCTCGACCTTGACCCCCAGCCGCTCCGCCTCGGCGCGGAATTCCGCGAGCTTGTCGGTATTCGCCATCGCCAGCGTCATCGACGCAGCGATAAACTCGACGGGATAGTTCGCCTTCATATAGGCGGTCTGATAGGTGAGCAGGGCATAGGGCGCCGAATGCGATTTGTTAAAACCGTAGTCGGCGAACTTGGCGCAGGCCTCGAAGATCGCCTCGGCATCGGCTTTGCCGATGCCGCGCTCGGTGGCGCCGCTGATAAAGCGCTCGCGCTGCTTCTCCATTTCCGCGCGGATCTTCTTGCCCATGGCGCGGCGCAGCAGGTCGGCTTCACCAAGCGAATAACCGGCTAGGTCCTGCGCGACCTTCATCACCTGTTCCTGATAGGTAATGATGCCGTAGGTCGGCTGCAGGATCGGCTCCAGCTTTGGATGCAGATAGTCGGTGCGCTCGTGGCCGAGCTTGCGCGCGCAGTAGGTCGGGATGTTTGCCATCGGACCCGGCCGGTAGAGCGCCACCAGCACGATGAGGTCCTCGAAGCGGTCCGGTCGCATGTCGATCAGCGCACGCCGCATGCCCGCGCTTTCCACCTGGAACACGCCGACCGTTTCACCGCGTGCGAGCATCTCGTAAGTCTTGGCGTCGTCGAGCGGTACGCTGGAGAGATCGAGGTCGATACCGCGGCGGCGCACCAGCTTTGCCGCGATGTCAAGCACGGTGAGCGTGGTAAGCCCGAGAAAATCGAATTTCACCAAGCCCGCCGGCTCGACCCATTTCATGTTGAACTGAGTCACCGGCATCGAAGATTTCGGATCGCGATAGAGCGGCACGAGTTCGGAGAGCGGCCGGTCGCCGATGACGATGCCGGCGGCATGGGTCGAGGCGTGCCGATGCAGGCCTTCCAGTTTCCGCGCAATGTCGAAGGCGCGCGCCACCAACGGCTCGGCATCGCGCTCGGCCTGGAGCCGCGGCTCGTCGTCGATAGCGCGTTTGAGGGAAATCGGATTGGTAGGGTTCTGCGGTACGAGCTTGCACAACCTGTCGACCTGCGCGTAGGGCATCTGCAGCACGCGCCCGACGTCGCGCAGAACGCCGCGCGCCTGCAGGGTGCCGAAGGTGATGATTTGCGCCACCCGGTCGCGGCCGTATTTTTCCTGCACATAGCGGATTACCTCGTCGCGCCGCTCCTGGCAGAAATCCACGTCGAAGTCGGGCATCGAGATGCGCTCGGGGTTGAGAAAGCGCTCGAACAAGAGCCCAAAGCGGATCGGATCGAGATCGGTAATGGTGAGCGCATAGGCGACGAGGGAGCCGGCGCCGGAGCCGCGGCCGGGCCCGACCGGAATTCCCTGCGCCTTCGCCCACTGGATGAAATCGGCGACGATGAGGAAATAGCCGGCGTATTTCATGCGGGCGATGACGCCGAGCTCGAAGGCGAGCCGCTCGCGGTAATCCTCCGCCTTGTGCCCGGAGGCGATTGGCAGCCGGGCGAGGCGGCGCTCGAGCCCAGCCTGCGCGGCGCGACGCAACTCCTCGGCCTCGTCCCTCGCACCGGCGGCGCCTTCTTTGCGGCCGGTCGAATAGCGCGGCAGGATCGGCCGGCGCGTGCGAGGGCGAAAGGCGCAGCGCTCCGCGATCTCGACCGTCGCCGCCAGCGCTTCCGGCAGGTCGGCGAATAGCGTCACCATCTCGGCGCGGCTCTTGAAGCAGTGCTCGGCAGTCAACTGGCGGCGGTCGCCGTCTGCGACGAGCTTGCCCTCGGCGATGCATAAGAGCGCGTCGTGGGCCTCGAAATCCTCGCGCGTGGCGAAGAAGGGCTCGTTGGTAGCGACAAGCGGTAGGCCGCGCGCATAGGCAAGCTCGATCAAGCCCGGCTGGGAGAGCCGCTCGGTCGCGGTACCGTGGCGCTGCAATTCAATGTAGAGGCGGTCGCCGAAGAGGCCCTGCAACGCTTCACAGCGCGCCAGCGCCAGCGCGCTCTGTCCGGCAGCGATCGCCGCATCGAGCGGCCCGCCGGGACCGCCGCTGAGCGCAATGAGCCCGTTCGTCTCCTCTTTAAGCCAAGCGAGTTTTATGTGCGGCCGTTCGCTCTGCGCCGTGTCGAGATAGGCCCGAGACGCAAGCTGCATCAGACGGCGATAGCCTTCCTCGCGCGCGGCCAGGAGGACGAGGCGTGGAAATCCCTCGCCAATCCGGCCACCGCGATTGTCGTCCTCACCGAAATCGACGCCGACCGCGCAACCGACGATCGGCTGGATGCCGGCGCCGGCCAGCTTTTCCGAAAATTCCAGCGCGCCGAACATGAGAT
>JAKAPE010000364.1 GCA_021811945.1 Pseudomonadota bacterium
GGCAAATTAGGAAAATCGAACAAGTGCGGAGCGGTTCCAATTTGGAGACCTCTAAGGTGGCTTATTTACTTACAAAGTCAAAGGTTTCCGCGCAATGAGGTCCTCCAACTGCCGGATTTAGGTTCATAGGCGTCGCGTTGCAGTGTCTTGTTGCCGCCGCGCTGCGGAATGCAGACGCCGCACCCGCGCGATGATCTCATGCTGGCTGTCAAGGAACTTCGAAATGGCCTCCAGTATGGGCTCCAGGCGCACGCCCTGCCGTATCAGTTCAATATCCGCAAAACTCATCTGCCGCGCCGCCCCCCCGCGCCACGGCTCAACTCTTCCTGCGCTTCGCCGCGCTCGCTTCAATGCCTTGACATAGCGCGGACCAGCTCGCACCAGAAGCTCCTGCAGCGCACGTCCGTTCTCAACTGCGCGGTGCACTTCTGGCGCCAAGTCTTCAGGAACATAAACCGCAAACCGCCGGCCGCTGTGCCGGCCATACAGAACGTGACTTGGGTGCTGCTCGCCCGATAAACAGGCCGGGCAGTTCTTGTGGACGCACGGGCTGCGGCGAAAGCTCAGCGAGCCGAGTATCGCCGGCGACAGCATCGCCGCCTCGTTCTGCATCCAGCAAAGCACGTCGGCAGGCGTTTCAGTCTTTGCACGAATCACTCTTCATGTGCGCCATAATACACACGGAACTGCGAGCAAAACTCACGGCGTTCCAAAACGCGACCCTCAACGACCTTACACGGGCCGTTCTTCTCTCTCACGATGTAGAACGATGTGCCGGGCAGCCGCGGCGGTGCTCCCAATTCGCACGACGGGCGCCCGCGCGCCTCCCCGCGAGGGCACCACGTCGAGCGATTCGTCAGAAAAACCAGTTTACGTGTCTATTTGTTCCTAGAATCTCCTGTCCCCCATCGGGAACTTTCAGGACACCCGGAACACATCTTCCGCAACGAATCTCCTTACTGCTCATGCCGACGGTACCAGCCACGCGCCGAGGCTGTCCGGGCCGCCTTACCCCGCGTTGCGCGATCATCAAGGATCGCAACCTATGCGCGTCGACGAATTCTTTCGGAATCGTGTTTTAATGACTCGTAACATTCGCAGGCTTCGCGTTCGAGGATCTGCCTGTTGACGACGGTGATCGAGGCTCGCCGGTTACGGATGACATCACGGCGTTGCAGCGCCCCGATGGTAGTAAGTGTCGGCTAGCCGACAGACCTATCCCCGCGGTGCCATGATATTCACAATGCGTCGGGCCTCGAGAAGGCATGCGTCTTCGCCGAGAACGGTGAGACGCAACAATATTTATTGTCGTGATGACTGAAGTGAGATTAATCACAGTGATCTGACGACCATCAATAATTGCGTGCGACAATCTGTCCGAAAAATACCCAATTTGATTCAGATCAACACGCGCGCTTGTCGCGCGGTATCCATATTGGTGTGTTGATTTTTTATATGACTGGCGGAGGCGTGTCATGGCACAAAAAGAAGCAAAGGGACCAGTTGCCGAGCGGGCGGCTACCAATTCCTTTCTACCGCTCTGGCCGCCCGGAGCGCTTGCTGGGATGGGCACGAAGCCCATTGAAGAATTCATCAGTGTGCAGAACGAGTTTGTCGATAAATAAACTCCGCGAGACGAACCAACGATGGCTCGATCGCGCGCAACCGGAAGCGAAATTTACTTCCGACTTTCTTGCCAAATTGACGGCAGCGCGCTCGGTGCCGGCCCCGAATAGACAACGTCCGGCCTGCCTGCTGGCTCCACGTCAGGGGAATAGGGTCATGGGAACGGTCGTTCAACTTTCAAGTCGTGGCACGCAGCGCCTGCCGATGTCCGTTGCCGATCCGAGTGCGCAGCCGCCGGCTGGGGCAGGGCCAATGCCGCAACGCGACGCCGACGGCGCGGGAATCGGTCCCCTCGTATTTCGATGTTCGGCGACGGGACGGAACATCGACTGCGGCATAGAAATGGATTTGTCGACCTTGCGCCGGATTGGACGTCTCACCATTGGGTTGCGCTGCCCCGCCTGCGGCTTCGCGCATAAATTCAAGATGGCGAACGGTCATCTCGCGTCCTATGGCATGCCGCACGCGTTGACGACTTCCGCCCGACTGGACAGCTCAGGCAAGACACCACCTTTGCGGCCAAGAAAATGCTCATAGAGAGGCTTCCATGAAACCGCCGTCGGACATCCGCGAACTCCCTGATATCTCAGCCGAGCAGCGCGTAGTGCATAAGCTCATCCTGCGGATTCTGCAGCTGCATTGGATGGGGATGGACGACGAGGCGGAGCAGACGCAACTGGCGCTGCACCAACTTGCGGGACGCGTCTTGCTGGCCGATCGATCGAGCGGCGGAGGCCCACCCAACATAAAATGCCTGAACCACCTCCGCCCCTTATTGTCGCAAAGCCTGCCAGCAGGAAGACCGCAAGTCGAAATGCCCGACCATGCCTTTCAGCCACCGTCCGGCTGATGCGGAGACGGGCGTGCGGCGGTTCATTCTCCAGCAAAACGTCGCCAGATTTCAGGGTCGGCCCGGCGCGTCAATGCTTGTGCCGGCGCGCGCGGTGCTGATGGGCGGACGGATCGGCGCCCGGCGCCGACGTTCCTGATCCGAGGTCGTCGAGGATCGGGCACTCCGGCCACTCGTCGCCCCGACACTTTTCCGCGAGATGCAGAAGCGATCTCTTGATGGTCTGAAGCCGGGCAATCTTGCGGTCGAGATTGTCGATGTGCTGCAACGCCAGGCGCTTGACCTCCCGGCTGGGCCGTTGGCGGTCGCGATAGAGCGCAAGGAGCTTCTCGACTTCCTTGAGCGAGAAGCCAAGCCCCCGCGCCCGGCCGATGAAGCGCAGAATTTCAAGCTCTTTGTCGCCGTAGCTGCGGTATTTGTTCTCCCGACGCCCCGCCGGGCTGACTAGGCCGACACTTTCGTAGTAGCGGATGGTCTTCGGCGGCACGCCCGACCGCTGTGCTACTTGGCCGATCGTCATCGCATCCATCTCATGAACCTCCGACTTGCGTCGTCGGCGCCAATACCCGACGCGCGCCCGCCGCGAGGCGCCCTCCGTTGCGGCCGGCGCTGGCGGGGCGCCAGCGGCGCAGCAGCAGTGCATTCGTTACTACGCTCACCGAGGATAACGCCATCGCGCCCCCGGCGATCAGCGGATTCAACAGTCCGAAGGCGGCGAGCGGCAGGCCGACGACATTGTAGATGAACGCCCAGAACAAGCCCTGACGGATCTTGTTGTAGGTTGCCCGGCTGACCGCGATGGCATCGCCGACGAGCAAGGGGTCCCCGCGCATTAGCGTGATCCCCGCGGTCTCCATAGCGACATCCGCCAATGTATCC
>JAKAPE010000365.1 GCA_021811945.1 Pseudomonadota bacterium
CTTTGCCTCGACCGAGGAGGGCAACGTGCTCTCCGAGAACGAGCAATGGGCGAAGCTGCGCATGGTCGTGGAGTTGGCCGACGAGGTGTGGCGCTGAGGCGCGATTGACCATATCCGCTCGTCCACGCGAAAGCATCGCGAAAGCGGGGATCCAGTTCAGTCATCGCGCGCAGAAGCCGGATTCCCGCTTGCGCGGGAACGAGCGGATTATCGACGAGCTGCGCCGCTCAACCGCTTGTGCAGGTGAACCATCAGCGCCACGGCGAACAGCGGGGTGGCGAGGTTCACGATCGGGATCGAGACGAAGGCGGCGATCAACAGGCCGCCGACATAGACTGTCGTGGCGTTCGCCGCGCGCAGCAGCTTGGCTTCGCGCGGCGGTTGGAAGCGCATCGCGGCAAGCTCGAAGTAGCCGCGTCCCAAGAGCCACGCGGTAGCGAGGAAGAAGACGACGGCGCCGAAGCCGGCGAACAGCAGAAACGGCACCGTGCAGAGATAGACGACAACGGCAAGCAGCGTCATCTTGCCGCCTTCGAGGACGGCTGCCGAGACCGGCAGCGCCCGTCCGGGTGGATCGGCCGGATAATATTCGCGCTCGACCTCTTCCGCGATCTGATCCGCAAAGAAGCTGGCCACAAAAGCCGTCACTGCCGGCATCAGCATGACGCCGCCGACCAGGATGCCGAGGCCCGCGGCGAGCGACAGGATCCAGGCGACGGCGTCGACCGGCATATGCGCATGCGGCCCAAGCGACGTCTCGACCGAAGTCCTGCCTGCGCCGAGGAGCCAGATAATCGCCCGGTCAAGCGCGACAGCGACAACGACGATGAGCGCAAGCGCAAGTCCGATCGACTTCCACAGGACCGCGCGCAATGGCGGCGAAAGCACGTGTGCGAGCGCCTTGATCGCATCTTCGAGCATGAAATCCTCCGCGCCGCCGGGAGGTATCGGTATCACCCGATCAGCACAAGCAGGCGTGCTGTAGCAGCAGCAGGGCCGGAGCTATCAGGTATCAGGACGCTCAAGCGGCGCAGACGGCGGTCAGAAACTTTTCCATCTCTGCGGAAAGCCGGTTGCCGTCGTGTGCCAGCGTCTGTGCGGAAGACAGCACCTGCGCGGAAGCCGAAGTGATCGCGGTCGCGCTGTTGTTGACCTCGACGATATTGGCGGTGACGTGCGACGAGCTCGCCGTCGCAGCTTCCACGTCTTCGGCGATCTGCCGCGTGGTCCTCGCCTGCGCTTCCATGGCGGCAGTGATCGCCGCCGCGATCTCGGAAATGCGGGCGATCGTGGCGCCAATTTCCTTGATGATGGCCACCGAGTCCTGCGTCGCGACCTGAACGCCGGCGATCTGCACGCCGATCTCCTCGGTGGCCCGTGAGGTCTGCGCCGCCAGCGCCTTGACCTCCTGCGCCACGACCGCAAAGCCGCGGCCGGCTTCCCCCGCGCGCGCCGCCTCGATCGTGGCATTGAGCGCGAGCAGATTGGTCTGTTCGGCGATGGCGGTGATCAGCTTGACGACGTCGCCGATACGGCCGGCCGCGCGCGTGAGTTCCGTGATCCGTGCGTCCGTCTTCTCGGCCTGCGCGACCGCCTGTTGCGCGATCAGGGTGGATTCCTGGACCTGCCGGGTGATCTCGGAAACCGAGGCGATGAGCTCCTCGGTGGCGGCCGAGACCGACTGCACATTCTCGACGGCCTGCGTGGATGCGGAAAGGACTTTTCCCGACAAATCCCGTGTCGCCCCCGCCGTCGCGCTGAGGGCTTCAGCGGCTGCCTCGAGCTCGGTCGACGAGGAGGACACCGAGCGCACCACGCTCGCCACCGTGGTCTCGAAGGCGCCCGCCAGCGCCTGCATATCGGCCTGACGCCGCTCGGCCATGCGCCGCGCCGTTTCTTTTTCCGTGAGCTCCAATTGCTCGACGCGGATGAGCTTTTCCTTGAAAATCTGCGCCGCACGGGCAGCGTCGCCGACCTCGTCGCGGCGGGCAGTGTAAGGAACCTCGACATCCCTGTTGCCGCGGGTGAGTTCGCGCAGCACGTCGCCGATGCGGCGGATCGACTGTGCGATCGACAAGGCGCCGAACACGGCGATGCCGCTGAGGACGGCGACGACGAAAAGGCCCAAACCGAGATCGATCCGGCTGAGCCACACCATCGCGACGCGGGCTTGCACGTTGCGCGCATCGGCTTCAGAGATCAGCGCGACCGTCGTGCTGTTGATCAGGGAGATCATCTCCTTGCCCAGCGCATCGCCGCGCTGCGCCGGAGCGACGGTATCGCCGTGATTCTTCTCCGCGGCGGCCAACTCTTCAGCGACGTCGCTATAACTCTTGACCATCTGGGCCAGCTTTTCCAGCCGTCGCTTGTCTGCGGGCTCGTCGGTGAGCCGGAGCGCGGTCTCGATGTGTCCCGCGGCTGCCGCCGCGTCGGAGCGCAACCTCGCCACGGCGCCGTCGATCTCAGGCGGCGCCTGGGCGAGACGGATCTCGCGCGTCTCGACCTGCATGTTGCCCAGGTCAGCGGCGACCCGCAGCGCTTCGACCGCGGTGAGCTGTTTGCTATCGGCCGCCGCGTGTTGCAGCGCAGACTGGTGATCCCCAAGTTGCTGTACGAGCAACATGCCGCTGACCAGCAGCACACCGACGCCGGCCCAGATCGCAAGCTTGGTTCGAATGGAAAAATCGTAGGCCGTCATAATCTGTCCCAGCACAATATGGTGACATATCAATGCGTCCGGTTAATTCGCAGTAAAATCGTACGCACCTCAAGGTAGAATTAATGTTCAGATAGTCTGCGCGCTATTCGCGGCCGAACTGGCGGCGCAATTCGGTCTTGGCCCGTTCCAGCGTCCGCCGGCGCCCGGCCGGCAGGTTCTTGCCGGCGCGATTGATATAGAACACGAGCATCGACAGCGCGGAGCGGTAGGGCTCGGCCTTGCGTCGCCGGCTCTCGAGCGCCGAGCGCCCGAGCGAGGCGGCGATGCGCTTGGGATCGTTCCAGGTGAACACGCCGCTTTCGAGATCGAGCGCGTTGCTTTCTTTTGTCACCCGATTGGACCAGTAACGTGCGGCCTTGCCGCCGGCCGATTTGCGCCGGCCTGCGCTTTGGCGCGCGGTCTTCTTTCGTTTCGCCGCAGTGCGCTTCGCCGCTTCTTGCGCCATGGCTGGACCCTCCCAACGGCCGACGCAGAAAAAATCATGAAATCATCCTAAATCCGGCAGTTGGAGGACCTCATTGCGCGGAAACCTTTGACTTTGTAAGTAAATAAGCCACCTTAGAGGTCTCCAAATTGGAACCGCTCCGCACTTGTTCGATTTTCCTAATTTGCCTGAAA
>JAKAPE010000366.1 GCA_021811945.1 Pseudomonadota bacterium
TAGGGCAGCGAATTGGCGCGTTCGACGACTTCGTCGAAGGTCTTGAATGCGACGACCGGCGCCAATGGGCCGAACGGCTCGTCCCGCATCAGCTTGCAGTCGTCGGGTAGATCGGTGACGACGGTGGGCTCGTAAAAATAGCCTTGATTGCCGCGGCGTTGTCCGCCGGCGACGATCTTGCCGCCGCGGTCCTTGGCATCCTTGACGAACCCCTCCATGGCGTCGATGCGTCGCGCATTGGCCAGCGGCCCCATAGTGACACCCTTTTCCAGGCCGTCGCCGAGTTTGAGCGTCTTGGCGTATTCGGTGAAGCGGGCGAGGAAGCGGCCGTAGACCGGCTCCTGCACGTAAAACCGCGTCGGCGATATGCAAACCTGGCCGGCGTTGCGATACTTGAATGCCGCGATGACGTCAGCGGATTTTTCCGGATCGGCGTCGGCAAAAACGACGACCGGGGCATGGCCGCCGAGCTCCATGGTCGCGCGCTTCATCCCCTTGGCAGCAAGCTGCGCCAGGTGCTTGCCGACTGGAATCGAGCCGGTGAAGGAAATCTTGCGCACCGCGTCCTTGGCGATCAAGTGCTCGGAAATGCGCGCCGGCACGCCGAAGACCAGATTGAGCACCCCGGCAGGCAAGCCGGCGTCAGCGAAGCAGCGGACCATTTCGACGCAGGCGCCCGGCGTCTCCTCGGACGCCTTGAGGATGAGCGCGCAACCAGCCGCCAGCGCGCCGCCGATCTTGCGCGCCGGGGTCAGCGTCGGAAAATTCCACGGCGTGAACGCGGCGACGATGCCAACCGGCTCCTGCGTCACGATCTGGCGCACGCCCTTGCCGCGGCCGGGCACGATGCGGCCGTAAGCGCGGCGGCCTTCTTCGGCGTACCACTCGATGATGTCGGCGGAAGTCAGAACTTCCGCGCGGGCCTCCGGGTATGGCTTTCCCTCCTCCTGCACCAGAACTTTGGTGATCGCGTCATAGCGCTCGCGCATGAGATCGGCGGCCTTGCGCATGATCTTCGCGCGGTCATAGGCGGAGGTTGTGCGCCAGACGGCAAATCCCTTTTTCGCCGCTTCGAGCGCGCGATCAAGATCGCCTGCGCTGGCGTGCGGCAAATGCGCGAGCGGTTTTTCCGTCGCCGGATTGATCACGTCTTCGCCGGCGCGACCGTTGCCGTCGAGCCACTCCCCGTCGATGAAAAGTTCGAGCTTGGCGTGCATGGCATCCTCATGGGTTTTTCTGTTTGAGCGTTTTGCCGGGAAAGGAATTAGCAGGTTTCCGCTTTGCGTTCACCCCTCTGCCGTCGATGAAAAAAGCCCCGGCGCGGAGCCGGGGCGAAAGGAGTTCATCGCGACGGTGCGCGGCGTCACAACTGCCCATATTTCCGCAGTACTGCGCGGCAGGACCTGCCGATGCGCCAACTGTGGGCGGCAAGCGTCTCGCCGCAGCGGACCAAATTATTCCATGTCATGCCGCCCGAGCGGTCGCAAAGTCTTGCGGCTGCCGATCTGCACGGCGCAAGCTCGGCGAGGTCCATTGCGTGGCTGCTCGTCGCCCAGACGCCGAGAAGCAGGCAGGCGGCTATCATGACTTTCATGCTGGTATCGTCCCTCTTTCTTGACTGATAGGAATGCTGTCGCCTAGCCGTTCATCGCCGAAAAAGCCAGCAATTTGTGCGCCGCACAAGAGCCGCATCGGCGGAGAAAATAAGGCGGCGATCCCTTATTGATAACGCGACAGAAAGCCGTTCAACGGGCGCGTTGTATTAAGGCTAACGCAGCGGCGGTAAGCGCTTTGACCGCGCCGGTCGCGGCTTGCAATCATGGTGAAACTCCGGCAGTAACTCGACTGCACCTGTCATAGCGCAATACCCCGGCTTGCCAGCGCCATTGTGGCCGAGGTTTTCTCGGCACTATCCTCGGCGTGGTAGAGGATGGGCGAAGCGCCCATCCTGCCGTGCAGGCGCGGCAGGATCAGGGTGGAAGCCGGGAGGTGAAGACAATGACGATCGCTCAGCCGGGTCTCGCACCGCGTGCCGTCGAAAACGTCATCCCTCGCCACTACAATTTCGCGGCCGACGTCCTGAAGCGCAACCTTGATGCCGGGCGCGCGGAAAATCTCGCCTATATCGATCACCGCGGCGGTTGGACCTATGCCGCCCTCGCGCATCGCGTCGCAAGCTTCGGCCACGCGCTGCGTTCGCTTGACATCCGCCGCGAGGAGCGAGCCCTGCTCTGCCTGGTCGACAGCATCGATTGGCCGACCGCCTTCCTTGGCGCCATCGATGCCGGCGTGGTGCCGGTTCCCGTCAATACGCTTTTGACCGAGGACGACTACCGTTTCATGCTCGAGGACAGCCGGGCGCGGCTTCTGGTCGTATCCGAGGAGCTTTATCCGAAATTCGCCAACCTAATCGGCTCGTGCGAAAACCTCGCCCACGTCGTCGTATCCGGCGAGCAGGGGCATGGTCATCCGCGCCTCGAGGAACTCCTTGCCGGCGCCGATATGAAGTCGGCGACTGCGGCGACGGTGCGTGATGAAATATGCTTTTGGCTCTATACGTCCGGCTCGACCGGCAAGCCCAAGGCCGCCGTACACACTCACGCCGATCTGCGGCTTACCGACGAGCTTTATGCCAAGCCGTTTCTCGGCATCACCGAGAACGACGTGTGCTTTTCCGTGGCCAAACTGTTCTTCGCCTACGGACTGGGCAACGCGTTGACCTTCCCGATGTCGGCCGGCGCCACGACCGTGCTCGCGTCGGCGCGGCCGACGCCGGAGCTGGCGGCGGATATTTTGCGCAAGCACCATGTCACGGTGTTCTACGGCGTGCCGACCTTCTACGCCTCCTTTCTCGCCAGCGCCGACGCTCCGGAGCGCGCCGAGACCCATTTCCGGCGCTGCGTATCGGCCGGCGAAGCGCTGCCTGCCGATGTCGGCCGGCGCTGGCGTGAGCGCTACGGCGTCGACATTCTCGACGGCATCGGGTCGACAGAAATGCTGCACATCTTTTTGTCGAACCGTCCGGGCGAGGTTAAATACGGCACCACCGGCAAGGCGGTTCCGGGTTATGACCTGCGCCTGGTCGACGACGAGGGCCGCATCGTGCAAACGCGCGGCGAGATGGGCGAGCTGCAGGTGCGCGGACCGACCAGCGCGCTCATGTACTGGAACAATCGCGAGCAGTCGCGGGCGACGTTCCTGGGCGAGTGGACGCGTTCGGGCGACAAATACGTCGAGGATGAGGACGGCTGCTTCGTCTACTGCGGCCGCCGCGACGACATGCTCAAGATCGGCGGCATTTATGTATCGCCGTTCGAGGTCGAGAGATCGG
>JAKAPE010000086.1 GCA_021811945.1 Pseudomonadota bacterium
GGCGCGACTTGTCTCGGAGAACGCGGCCAGCACTGGAGTTGATCCAAGCAAGGCAACGCTGGCGGAATTTCTCGATCGGTGGGACCGGGACTGGGCGGCCTGCAATGTCGAAGGCAAGACGATCGAGCGCTATCGCGAGTTAATCGCGCTCTACGTCAAACCACACCTGGGCACCGTCCGCATCCAGAAGCTGCGGCCAGTTCATTTGACGAACTCTATGCAAAGCTCTTACGCGAGGGTGGCAAGGGCGGGAGCGCATTGGCGCCACGTACCGTGGGCCATGTACATCGGGTGCTACGCCACGCACTTGGCCACGCCGCGACGTGGGGCGTCGTTTCTCAAAACGTGGCTTCGGTTGTCAAACCGCCCAAGTCGATCAATACCGAACTCACTATCCTCACCGAAGACCAAATCGGGACGGTCCTGCGCCACCTGAATGGCCGAACGCTCCGAACGATTGTTTCTTTCTTGCTCGGCACAGGGTGCCGCCGCGGCGAGGTGCTGGCGCTGCGATGGAAGGATATCGATTGGAATGGCTCCCGTGTGCGCATCGAGCGCTCGCTGGAGCAGACAAAGATAAGGCGGCCTTCGCTTCAAATCGCCGAAAACGAAGCACAGCCGCCGCAATATTTCGATTTCGCCCTGGCTGCTCGCAGAACTACGCAGCCATCGTGCGCGCCAGCAGGAACGTCGGCTCGCGCTCGGCCTGGGCAAGGCGCCGGACGACTCCCTGGTCTTCGCCAAGTGGGACGGCTCGACTCGACCGCCGCATGGAGTGACTCAAAAGTTCGCTCTAGCCATGGCCGAACTAGACATTCACTGCACGCTGCACGCACTCCGGCACACCCACGCCTCGCAATTGATCGCGGCCGGCATGGACATCCTGACTGTCGGTCGGCGCCTGGGCCACGCCTCCGCCGCCATCACTCTGGGGGTCTATGGGCACCTGTTCACAAATACCGACGCCAAGGCCGCTGAAATCATCGAGGCCGCCTTTGCCAAAGTGAGAACCGAATAAGAACATCAGGGTCGAATTTATGGTGGCAAACCGGTGGCAATTTTGGTCCTGACCCTCTAGAAACCCCCATAAAGCCGGGTTAGCTCAGCGGTAGAGCAGCGGTTTTGTAAACCGTTGGTCGGGAGTTCAATCCTCTCACCCGGCACCACCTCGCCCGACCGATTCTGATCAGACCGGCTTCGACGCCGGGGAAGAAGCAGAATCCGAAGCCAAGACCTGCATAGCTTGGGCATCGCAACGCCCATCGCGCGTCTGAGCTTGCCGTCTTTGCTTTTCTCCGCCGTTGTCCGTGCCACGCGGCAGCGCTCAGGGGATGACAACCGCGGCGCCTTCGAAGCGCCCGGCCCTCAAATCGTCCAGCGCGGCGTTGGCTTGCGCCAGCGGATAACGCGTGACCTTGACCCTAACGCCCGCCTGCGGCGCCACGCGCAAAAATTCGTGCGCGTCCGCCCGCGTGAGGTTGGCAACGGAGAGGAGCTGACGTTCCTCCCAGAGCAGGCGATAGGGAAACCGGGGAATATCCGACATATGGATACCGCCGCACACGACCCGGCCACCTTTCTTTACCGCGGCGAGCGCCCTCAGAACGAGCGCGCCCACCGGCGCGAAAATGATTGCGGCATCGAGCGGCTCCGGCGGCGTCTCCCCGGAAGCGCCGGCCCATACCGCGCCGAGCGACCGGGCAAACACCTGCCCGACCTCATCGCCGTTGCGGGTGAAGGCGTAGATGCGCCGTCCCTGCCAGGTTGCGACCTGCGCCAGGATATGAGCGGCGGCGCCAAAACCGTAGAGGCCGAGCGTCGTCCCCTCCCCGGCCATGCGGTAGCAGCGCCAGCCGATGAGGCCGGCACACAAGAGCGGCGCCGTCTCCGCTGCATCGAGGTTTTCGGTAAGCGGAAAGGCGAAGCGCGCGTCGGCCACGGTGTGCGTGCCGTAGCCGCCATCGCGGGTGTAGCCGGTAAACAGCGGCCGGTCGCACAGGTTCTCGCGACCCGAGCGGCAATACGGGCACACCCCGCAGGTCGCGCCGAGCCAAGGCACGCCGACGCGTTCGCCAAGCGAGAACCCGATCACATCCGCTCCGACGGCTGCGACGCGGCCGACGATCTCGTGGCCCGGCACGAGCGGCAGCTTGGGATGCGCCAGCTCGCCGTCGACGACGTGCAGATCGGTGCGGCACACGCCGCACGCCGCAACCTCGACCAGAATTTCGCCGGCCGCCGGCTGTGGCAGCGGCCTTTCCCGCATGGCCAGCGGCTTTTTCGGCCGCTCCAGCACCATCGCGCGCATCATGGCCATCGCTTCAGGTCGCGCTTTCAATTTTCCTGCAAAACTTCTACATCAACCTCATGCGCACGGAAGAACCTCGTACCATCCGTCTCACGGATTATCGCCCGCCCGACTGGCTCATCGACACCGTCGATCTCGACGTGTCGCTCGATAGAACCGCGACGGTGGTCCGCGCCAAGCTCAAGCCCAAGCCCAACGGCGGCGACGCTCCCGCGCCGCTTGTGCTCGACGGCGAGGAGCTCAAACTGCGCTCGCTCAAGCTCGACGGCAAGCCGCTGCCGCAGGAGAGCTTCATCGCCACCCCCGACCGGCTGACCATCGCACAGCCGCCGCGGAGCGCGTTCGCGCTTGAAATCGAGACCGTCATCGATCCCGCGGCCAATACCAAGCTCATGGGTCTTTACTGCGCCGGCGCGACCTTCTGCACGCAGTGCGAAGCCGAGGGCTTCCGCCGCATCACCTATTTTCTCGACCGGCCGGATGTGATGGCGGTCTATACGACGCGCATCGAGGCCGACAGGAACGACGCGCCCGTTCTTCTCGCCAACGGCAATCTCGTCGACCAGGGAAACGTGCCCGGCACCAACCGGCATTACGCCGTGTGGCACGATCCGTTCAAAAAGCCCTGTTATCTCTTTGCGCTGGTCGGCGGCAAGCTTGCTCGCGTCGGGAACAGCTTCACCACCATGTCCGGACGCGAGGTCAAGCTCCACATCTATGTCGAGCCGGGCAAGGAGGAGCGCTCGCTCTATGCCATGGACAGCCTCCAGCGCGCCATGCGCTGGGACGAACAGGTTTTTGGCCGCGAATACGACCTCGATATTTTCATGATCGTCGCCGTCTCCGCCTTCAACATGGGCGCGATGGAGAACAAGGGTCTCAACATCTTCAACGACAAATACGTGCTGGCATCGCCGGCGACGGCGACCGACGTTGATTTCGCCCATATCGAGGCGGTGATCGCGCACGAATATTTCCACAACTGGACCGGCGACCGCATCACCTGCCGCGACTGGTTCCAGCTTTGCCTGAAGGAAGGCCTCACCGTCTTCCGCGACCAAGAGTTCTCCGCCGACCAGCGTTCGCGGGCGGTCGAGCGCATCAGCGACGTGCGGGCGCTGCGCTCCCACCAGTTCGTCGAAGATGCCGGACCTCTCGCCCATCCCGTGCGGCCCGAGCGTTATCACGAGATCAACAATTTCTATACGACGACGGTGTACGACAAGGGTGCCGAGGTCGTGCGCATGATCCGCACCCTGCTCGGACCCGGGGTGTTCCGCAAAGGCATGGACCTCTATTTTACGCGACACGACGGCGAGGCCGCCACCGTCGAGCAATTCGCAAAATGCTTCGCCGACGTGAGCGGCCGCGACTTTTCCCAGTTCATGCGCTGGTACACGCAGGCGGGCACGCCGGAAATTGTGGTGGCGCCGCATTATGACGCGGCGGCAAAGACGTATCGGCTCGACGTCACGCAGAGGATTCCGCCCACGCCCGGCCAGCCGGTGAAGGCGCCGATGCTGATTCCGTTGGCGGTCAGGCTCGTCGGCAGCGAAGGCGACGACCTGCCGCTCATGCTCGACGGCAAGCCGCTCGAGCGCGGCGTGATCGAATTGACCAAGCCGAGCCAGAGCTTCGTGTTTACCGGCATCGCCGAGCGGCCGATCCCCTCGCTCAACCGCGGCTTTTCCGCGCCGGTCAAGCTCACGCTGCCGATCGAGCCGGCCGATCTGCGCTTTCTCGCCGCCCACGACCGCGACCCGTTCAATCGCTGGCAGGCGGTGCAGACGTTGGCGATGTCGCTCTTGACCACGAACGTCGCGGCGCTGCGCGCTGGCGCGCCGGTGCGCGAGGACGAAGGCCTGATGGCCGCGCTCGCCGCAATCATCGCCGATCCGAAACTCGAACCGGCCTTCGTCGCGCTCGCGCTGGTGCCGCCGAGCGAGACGGACATCGCGCGCGAGATCGGCCATGACGTCGATCCCGACGCTATCTTTGCCGCGCGGCAAAAATTGCGCGCCGCGAGCGGGGAGCGACTGGGCGCCGCGCTTCTGGAAACCTATGCGCGGATGGCGGCGGGAGCCCCCTATCGGCCCGACGCCGAAAGCGCCGGGCGGCGCGCGCTCAGGAACGTCTGCCTCGCGCTGCTCGCCGCAACAGGACGCGACGAAGCAATTTTCCGCGCGCAGTTGCAGTACCAAAACGCTGACAACATGACCGACCGCATGGCGGCGCTGGAGACGCTGTCGCTCCATCACGGCGCCGAGCGCGCACAGGCGATGGATGATTTTTATCGCCGCTACGCCGATGACCCGCTGATCATCGACAAATGGCTCGCTTTGCAGGCGGCGATCCCCGAGCCCGGGACGCTCAACCGCGTGCGCGCGCTCACGGGACATTCGGCGTTTTCCCTGTCGAACCCCAACCGCGTTCGCGCGCTGATCGGTTCGTTCGCGCAGACCAACCACACCCAATTCAACCGCGCCGACGGCCGGGGCTACGATTTCGTCGCGGACATCGTGATCGAGCTCGACCCGAGGAACCCGCAGGTTGCGGCACGGCTGATGGGCGCATTCCGCTCCTGGCGCGTGCTCGAAGCCGGCCGCCGCGGGCGCGCCGAGAAGACGCTGCGGCGTGTTGCGACGGCGCCTTCGCTCTCGCGCGATGTCGCCGACATCGTGGAGCGGACGCTGGCGGAGAGCTGAGCGACACCCGGCACTGCACGTCACTCGATCTTAGCTTCCGTTAAAGCCCTCGGTGCGCAGCCAGGCAACGATGTCGGCGGCGTTCCGGTCAGGCGGAAATACCGGATAAAACACCTTGACGATGGTGCCGTCGTCAATGACGAGCGCCATGCGCTTGAGCAGCGTCATGCCGGCAACCGAAAAAGTCGGCAGGTTCAGCGCTCGGGCAAACGCAAGCTTCTCGTCCGACAGGATCGGGAACGGCAGGTGGAGCCGCTCCGCCGCCTCGCGCTGATAAGCGGTATCCTGCGTCGAGAGGCCGAAAACGTGAGCCACACCCAGCGATTTCAGCTCGGCGAAATGATCGCGAAAGCCGCAGGACTGCGGGGTGCAGCCGCGCGCACCGGGGATATCGTCCCACCCCGCCGGCAGATCGACGCCGGGAACGCCGGTGCGCGGATAAAGGTAGACTACGGTGCGCCCGGAAAGCCGCACCAGATCGACCGCGCTGCCGCTTGTCGCCGGCAGGGCGAGGTCGAGCAGCTTCATTCCGGGAAGGTGCCGCGCGGCACCGTCATCCTGCGGAACCGGAATGTCGGCCGGAAGAAAAGTTGGATCGTGCATTCCCGGCACTTCCCTCATGGGTTTCTCCTCGCTTGCCGATCATCCTGTTTGCGAAGCGATGCTCATTTTGGCAAAGTCGGGCCGCCGCGACAGAGTACAGGGTACGGTAGAGCCGTCGATCGCAACGGCCACAAAAATTCCGAACAAATCAGGGTGTCAAGGATGGAACCTGTGGCGCCGAAGGCGCCCTTGACACCCTGATTGGTTCGGAAAAAACGCCTGCCGTTGCGATCAACGGCTTTTTCCGCGCCCGGAGGGCGGTCCGGCGGAAGTCTGCCAAAGCAGTAACCGGGCTTTGAGGGTTCACACATACGAGATGAACTCCATCAACGAGCCGTCGGGATCGCGAAAGTAGACGCTCGTGCCTTCGCCCCTGGCGCCGAACCGCCGCAGAGGACCGGCCTCGACAGCGACGCCGCAGCGATCGAGATGGGCAATGGCTTCTGCGATCGGGCCAATCCATTCGAAGCAGAGATCGCTGTTGCCGGGCTTGACCGACAGGCGCGCCACCTCCGCGGGCTTAACACCCGGTCCGTGTACATTGAGCTGTTTGTCGCTGAAGCGATAGGCGTAGCCGGGGTGACGCGCAATCAGCTCCGCGCCCAAGACCGCCGTATAGAAGGCGTTCGCGCGCTCCCAATCGCTGACGTGGATGACGCAATGGTCGAGCTTCACCGGAAGCACAGCCGTCCTCACCCCTTCTGCCGCAGCAAGCGGCCGCGCTCGCGCTCCCATGAGCGCTTTTTCTCGGTCTGGCGTTTGTCGTAGAGTTTTTTCCCGCGCGCCAAGGCGAGCTCGATCTTGGCGCGCCCCTTTTCGTTGAAATAGAGCTTGAGCGGGACGAGCGTCATGCCCTCGCGCTCGACGGCACCGATCAGCTTGTTGATCTGCCGGCGGTGCAGCAGAAGCTTGCGCGGCCGCTTCGGCGGGTGATTGAAGCGGTTGGCCTGGCTGTATTCGGGAATATTCGAGTTGATGAGCCAGATTTCTCCGTCGCGGGTATCGGCGTAGGATTCAGCGATCGTCGCCTTGCCCGCACGCAACGATTTGACTTCCGTGCCGGTGAGCACGACGCCGGCTTCCACGGTCTCGTCGATCGCGTAGTTGAAACGCGCCTTGCGGTTGGCGGCGACGACGCGTTGCTTGCTTTCCGCCTTCGCCATGGCCTGGTCCGCCGTCAGCGGCTCTTGAGAAGATCGCGGATCTCGGCGAGGAGCTGCTCCTCTTTGCTCACCGGCGGCGCCTTGGGCGGCTCGGCGGGCATCAGTCGGTTGATGAGGCGCATGAGCCAGAACAGCACCCAGGCGATAATGAGAAAGTTGAGCGCGACGGTGATGAAGTTGCCCCAAGCGAGCGCCGCGCCCTGCTTCTTGGCCGCGGCCAGGGTTGCCGCCGTCACCTTGTGCGACAGCGGCAGGAAATAATTGGAAAAATCGAGGCCGCCGGTGACGGCGCCGATGATCGGCATGATGATGTCGCCGACCAAAGATTGGACAATGTTGTTGAACGCCACGCCGATGATCACGCCGATGGCGAGATCGATCATATTGCCGCGCAGCGCAAATTTCTTGAAGTCCTCGAGCATAGAGAGCCCCGTTATCTCCCCTCCCCCGCGAAGCGGGGCGGATCACCCTGCGCTGCCGGGCGGCGGGAAAGGGGCGGCGGCGAAGCTAGCCTCTATGCTGCACGCCCCCTCCACCGCGCTGCGCGCGGGCCCCCGTTCCGCTACGCTCCACGGGGGAGGATATCAATCAGTTGATCAGCCCGGCGTGCACCATGGCCTCGCGCACCGCCGCTCGAGACCTCTCCGCGAGCGGCACCATCGGCAGCCGCACGGTCTCGGCGCATTTGCCGATGAGCGAAAGCGCATATTTGACCGGCGCCGGGCTCGTCTCAATGAACAACGCCGTGTGCAGCGGCATCAGCTTGTCCTGCAGTTGGAGCGCGCCTGCGTAATCGCCTTTGCGGCAGGAGGCCTGGAAATCCGCACACAGCCGCGGCGCCACATTCGAAGTGACCGAGATGCAGCCGTGGCCGCCGTGCGCCATGAAGCCGAGCGCGGTCGCATCCTCGCCCGAGAGCTGGTTGAAATCCTCCCCCATCGCGCTGCGCTGCTGCGATACGCGAGCGAGGTTGGCGGTCGCGTCCTTGACGCCGGCGATGTTCTTCAGCTCGAACAGGCGCTTCATGGTATCGACCGACATGTCGATCACCGAGCGCGACGGAATGTTGTAGACGATGATCGGGATGCCGATCGCGTCGTTGATCGCCTTGAAGTGCTGGTAAAGGCCTTCCTGGGTCGGCTTGTTGTAGTAAGGGGTCACGACGAGGACGGCGTTGGCATCAACCGCCTCGGCATGGCGGGCGAGCAAGATCGCCTCTTTGGTGGAATTGGATCCGGCGCCGGCGACGACCGGCACGCGCCCTTTCGCCTGCTGCACGCACCATTCGACCACTTCGTTGTGTTCCTCGTGGGACAGCGTCGGACTTTCGCCCGTAGTGCCGACCGGAACCAGCCCGTTGGTGCCCTCGGCGATCTGCCAATCGATCAGATCGCGGAACGACTTCTCGTCCACGGAGCCGTTCTTGAATGGCGTGACCAGCGCGGTGAATGAGCCTCGAAAGCTCGTCTTGGCAGTCATGGTGCGATCCTTCGCACGATCCTTCGCACGATCCTTGGCCCGATACTGGCGGGCGGTACGCAATCCACACGCCAGCGGCGATCGGCCATATTGTCACGAGTAAGATATCGGGTCGCGGCGTGGCTTGAAAGCCCCTTGATCCTTTCAAAAGCCCGCGCCCCGCTTTTGCCGTCAAATTCGCCAATTGTCGTTTGCGCTTGGCGGAGTTAGCATTTCTTCAATCTTGTCGGGCCAGATGTTGCCGGCTTGAAGGACTGAAAGGGCTTTTGGCTTCGGCGTACACGGGCCAGCAGCGACAACGCGGCAGAAGGAGTTTTGGGCTGGTGACGGCTATTCGGCTCATTCTCTTGTGCGCCGCCGTCGGCGTTGCGGTTGCCGAGTCCGCGGCGACGACACGGCCAATCCCGCTACCCCGCCCGCGCCCCGAGCTCATATCGGCGGGAGCAAGAAAGCATGCTGCCCACTTCGTCCGGCACAATAGCGCATCCGCCCGGAATTTGCCGGTGCCCTCGCCCACGGACGGCTCGCTGACCGCATCGATTCCCGCTTCGGGCGTTCTCGACTACCGGGCCGTAGATCGGCAGCCAAATCGCGCGGCATTCTTGCCGCCGCAAGCGATCGCGTCGTCGCCTCGCGCAAGCGGCAGCATCGAGAAGTCGACGCCATCGGGGGTGCCTCTTGCGATTGCGTCAACCGCCTATGCCTCCCCGTCCGACCTCGCCGCGGTGAAACAGGCAATCGACCTCGCAAACAAAGGCCGCAATACGGACGCGACCAATGTCGAGGGCAGAATTGCCGACCCGCTGGCCCGCAAGCTAGTCGAATGGGTGATCCTGCGCAGCGACGACGGCGACATCGATTTTTCGCGCTATGCCGCGTTCGTTGCCGCCAACCCAAGCTGGCCGGGGATAATCGGGTTGCGCCGGCGCGGCGAGGCGGCACTGTGGCAGCAGGACATTGATCCGCGTGCGACGCTTGCTTTCTTCCGGAGCAGACCGCCGCTGACGGCCAAGGGACGATTTGCGCTGGCGCGCGCCTTGCTCGCGGAGGGCGACCGCACCGGCGCCGGAGCGGCCGTGCGCGCGGCCTGGCGGCGCAACGGCTTTTCCGCCAAACTCGAAACAGAGGCACGCGAGCGGTTTGCAGGCCTCATCACTGCGGCCGATGACAAGGCGCGCATGGACGCGCGTCTCTATGCCGAGGACCGCGGCGCGGGTATGCGGGCGGCGCGTCATCTCGACGCGGCCGAATTCGCCATCGCCAGGGCGCGCGTCGCCATCATCGGCAAAGCCGGCAATGCCAGGGCGCTCCTCGATGCGGTGCCGGCAGCGGCGCGCCGCGACCCGGGCTACATGCTCAGCCGCATTCAGTGGCTGCGCCGCCACGACAACATCGCTGAAGCCGCCCGGTGGCTCTTTGCCGCGCCTCGCGAGCCGGCAGAGCTCGGAGATCGCGCCCCGTGGTGGATCGAGCGGCGCATTGTGGCTCGCAAATTGCTCGACCTCGGTGATTTCAGAACGGCCTACAAAGTCGCCGCGGACGCGGCGACGCCGACGAACGAGAACTATCGCGGCGAGCAGCAATTCACCGCCGGCTGGATCGCGCTACGCTTCCTGCGCAGGCCGGAATTGGCACTTGCTCATTTCACCCGCATCGGCAACGGCGTTTCGAACCCGATCACTCTGGCCCGCGGCTATTATTGGCAAGGCCGCGCCGCCGAGGCGCTCGGACGCCGGCACGATGCGCGCAGCTATTACGAAAGAGCGGCGCGCTATTCGACCGCCTATTATGGCCAACTGGCCAGAGCACGATTGGGGCTTGGCTCCGTCGCGTTGCAGCGGATGCCGGAGCCACCGGTCGAGCATCGCCGGCTCGAAGTCGCCCGCGCTTTCGAAATCCTCTATGACGTCAACGAGCGTAACTTCGTCGCCGTCATGGCGGCCGACCTCGCCGACAAGACGACGGACGCCGGCGCGCTGGCGCAGCTCGCCGACATTGCCACGCGGCATCGCGACGCACGGGCGACGATGCTGATCGGCAAGATTGCATCGGGCCGCGGTCTTCCCTTGGAGCGCTATGCGTTTCCGGCCTTCGGCATACCGACCGTCCGGTCGCTCGGACCGGCCGTCGAGCGCTGCGTCATTTATTCGATCGCGCGCCAGGAAAGCGCCTTCAACCCGCATGTCGTCTCGGCCGCCCACGCGTTTGGCTTGATGCAGGTCACGCCGGATGCCGGGCGTTTCGTCGCCAAGAAATTCCGAGTCGCTTTTAGTCGAAGGCGCCTGCTCGACGACCCTGCCTACAACGTCCAGATCGGATCGGCCGAACTCGGCGACGACATCAACCACTTCAACGGCTCGTATATTCTCGCCTTCGCCTCCTATAATGCCGGTCGTCGCCGCGTCGGCCAGTGGATCGCACAGTATGGCGATCCGCGCGACCCGAGGGTCGACCCGGTCGACTGGATCGAACGCATTCCGTTCGCGGAGACGCGCAATTACGTGGAACGCGTGATCGAGAACATGCAAGTCTATCGCGCTCGCATAAACAACGACTCGCGGCTCTTGATCGAGGCCGACCTGCATCGCGGCGGCTAGACATCGAATTGCGCCGCAACGCCGCGTTGAGGCGCGGCGCAGCCGGCCGGACCTCCAGGACAGTGCCCAATGCCTGGGCAAGAAATGCGGGCAGCGTGCCTCCATGACGGCATTGAGACATCCTCTTGCCATCAGTATGTTAACATCGTCGCTGCGAGCAAGTGAGGCATGCAATGCTGCATGGAGAGGTGCTCGAGCAGGGCAAGAGCCTGTTCGTGAGCGCGCAGGACGGCTTGCGGTTGCACGTGCGCGAATACGGCGCACGCGCCGCGCCCGGCCTGCCCGTGGTCTGCCTGCCGGGCCTCGCCCGCACGGTCGCCGACTTTGACGCACTGGCGCCTGCGCTTGCCGCGGGTCCGCCGGCGCGACGCGTCGTGGCCATCGACTCGCGCGGTCGCGGTCACTCCGAGCATGACGCCGATCATGCGAACTACAATTGCACGGTCGAGCTCGGTGATATCATCAACGTGTTAATTGCGCTCGACGTCGGTCCAGCGGTCTTCGTGGGCAGTTCGCGCGGCGGCGTTCTGACCATGCTGCTCGGCGCGTGCCATCCGATAGCAATCGCCGGCGTCGTGCTTCACGACGTCGGTCCGGTCACCGAGCCGAAGGGTGTTGCGCGCATCAGGGGCTACATCGGCAAATTGCCGCACCCGCGCAGTTTCGAAGAAGGCGCCGAGATCCTTCGCCGCCTGATGAGCGCGCAGTTTCCCAAGCTGACCGCCGCACAATGGCTCGGCGCCGCGCGAGGGACCTGGCATTTGAAAAACGGGGCGCTCAAACCGGCTTACGACGTGGGCATCGCCCGCGCACTCGGAGGCATCGACATCGAGCGCCCGCTGCCGTGTCTGTGGAACGAGTTCGATGCCCTTTCGGGCGTGCCGATGTTGGTCATTCGCGGCGCCAACTCCGACATACTCTCCGCGGCTACAGTCGAGGCCATGCGCGCGCGGCGCACTCAGATGGAAGTTATCGAGGTTGCGGACGAAGGGCATGCGCCGCTGCTCGAAGGCGACGAACTCTTGGGCCGGATCGTCCGCTTCGCAGCGGGATGCGACGTCGCAAGCCGCAAAACGGTCGCGGCACAGGCGGCAAGCTAGGATCAAAGCAGCGGTGTCGGAATTCCGCCGCGTTTAATACCTTGATCTTGAGACAGTACAGAGCGCCGCCCGCTTCGAGCGAACCGGCGCGATCGCAACGGCTACAAACACTTCCGAGCCGATCCAACGCCCTCAGAGCGGTCCGGCAGAAATCTGCCAAAGTAAGGCTACCATCCGGTCTTGTAATTGAGCCGGCCCAACAAGCTCTGGGACTTCAATGCCGTGCTGTAGACTCCCGGCGCACCGGCAATCGTGCCGAGGACGGTTGGCGCGCCGTTAGAGCCGCCATTGCCGAGGTCGGCATAGAGGTATTCGAGGCCGAGAGACAATTTGGACGAGAACTGATACTCGAGGCCAACGCCGGCGGTCCAGCCGGACAGCACGGTACCTTGCGAAAAGGCTCCCACGGAAGCGCCTTGCAGCGGCGATCCGACGTCGGCTGCCGCGAAACCTCCTTTTACGTAGGGTAGCCAATTGCCGAACGAATAACCGACCCGGCCCGTTACCGAACTCAGCCAGTTCATGTTGGGCGACCAGCCGCCCGTCGCCGGTAAATAGGGAGCAGTGAAGCGGCCGTCGAAGTTTGCGGCGGACAGCGAACCCTCGAGACCGAAAACGAAATTTCCGCGCTCAAAGTTGTAGCCGAAACTGTCGCTTACCGCCGGGGTTGCTCCGCCGAGTGATGAAAACCCCGTCGCGGTTCCCAAATTCGCCCATGGCGCATTGGCAGAGCTGCCGCCGGCGTTATCATGCAGATAGAATCCCGCCCAGTTCGGGCCTTGCGATTGCGAGGGTGCAGTCGGAAAAACAAAATCCGTCGCCCAGGCCGCCGGTGCTAGACCGGCGCTCGCAGCGGCCACCACAAGCAGTCCGCAAATTCTTCCCACCAGCGCCAGCATTTCGCCCCGTTCACGTCCAAGCGGTCAACGGCACGGCCCAGCAGACGGTCCGAGAGCTAGGGCTCGAACTGGGGATTCTCGGCCAATACTGCCTTCTCCCCGACTCTGCCCGAGAAAGTATATCATTTTCCGGATAAGGGTCGATGTGGCATTTGCCCCATTAAGACTCTATAAGTAATTGTTTTCATTAATATTTTTCATGACGAATCTCTTTTTCACTCAGTGTTGCAAATATGAGTCACGAAATATCAGCATCTGTGCCGGCAGTGGGAACTTGACCCGACATGCCCGCGAGGCCGCCTCACGGTCGCACGGGTCTTTGCAATTACCCGTTCGGCCTGCTCGACGCCAAGACGGTGACGGATGTCGCGCGGTAATAGTCCGCGAATAAGCGCTCCGCACCACGCGGTCACGACTTCGTGTCACGCGACGCACGGGCTGCGCGCGGCCGATTGGTGATGCTGCGCGGTTCAGTCGGATGCGAGGGCGCGATCGAAACCGGAGGTTAACGATTGCCATAAATATTCCAAAAGGATTGAAGGCCTCGCCGTGCGGGTAGAGGCGTGACGCCATGCGGGCATGGGTTTGGCAATGAGCGCAGAACCAGCACTGGCGCAGCCGGCGCGCGCCGCAATCGGCGCGGCTTGCGACGAGGCGGCAGAGCACGGCAACCTTGCGCGCGTGCCGCTCTGCTTTGTTGTGGATGCCGACGCGAGCATCCGCCATTTCCTCTCGCTGGTCCTCCATGGAACTGGCGTCGATACCGAGGAATTCCCCGACGCCCAATCCTTTGGCCGCGCGGTCGTCCAACGCGCGCCCGAACTCGTCTTCCTCAATATCGGGCTTGATTCCACCGAGGCGATCGAATGCGTCATCGCGCTGGGCAAGCGCGGGTTCTCCGGTTTCGTGCAGCTGATGAGCAGCCGCGGCTCGGCCGTGCTCGGGCACGTCAAGAGCATCGGAGAGCAGCATGGGCTGCACATGCTGCCCATTCTGAAAAAGCCGTTCGAGACCGGCGCCGTGGTCAAGATATTGCAGGACCTCAAGCTCGGACATCCGCCGGCGGTTGCCGCCCGTATCGACCTCGATGAAGCCTTGAACAACGGCTGGATCGAATTCTGGTACCAGCCGAAAATCGACTTGCGCAAGAAGCAGCTGGTCGGCGCCGAAGCCTTCGCGCGGGCGCGCCATCCGGACAACGGCGTGCTGACGCCGAGCGCGTTCATGCCCGGCGCCAGCGAGTCGAGCCTGATCGCGCTCTCAGAGCTGGCCTTGGCGCAGACGCTCAAAGCCGGCCTCAACTTCGCCAAGCTCGGCGTCAATCTACGGCTCGCCGTCAACGTTCCGGTCAACGCGTTGGTCAAGATCGCCGTAGCGGATATCGTGCAGACCTATCGCTCGCGTTTCGACAAGTGGCCGGGCTTCGTCATCGACGTGACGGAAGAGCAGATCGTGACCGATCTCGCTTTGGCGAGCGATATCGCCAAACGGCTGCAGCACCTGAGTGTCATGCTGGCGATCGACGATTTTGGCCGCGGCTATTCCTCGCTGGTGCGGCTCAAGGAACTACCCTTCGCCGAACTCAAGCTCGACCGCGCCTTCGTGGCCGATTGCGGCACCGACAAGGTCAATGCACCGCTATGCAAGACCGTGATCGACCTCGCGCATAATTTCGGCAGCATCGCGGTGGCGCTCGGCATCGAGAAAGCCTCCGACGCGCTCGCCTTGGTGAGCATGGGCTGCGACTACGGCCAGGGATTCTTGCTCGGGCAGCCGATGCCGGAGGAACGTTTCGTCTCGCTGTTGCGCCAGCGCGCCCGCTCGCAGGGCCGCCAGCTTGCCGCCGTGCGCGGGCCGGATCGACCGCACGCTTGAGGTGGTGTGCGTCACGCGGCGCACGAGCGGCCTTTGCCGCGTGCTGCCGCGTCAATGCGTCCAGGCTTCGCGGCGCAGAGAGGCAAAATTGTCCGAGTAGGAAATGCGCGCACGCGCCGCCGGATTGGTTTCGAACAACTGATACGGGATGCCTTCGCGCTCGCAATAGCCGATAGCTTCCTCCTTGGTGTCGAAATGCAGGTGCAGTTCCTGCTTCATGTCACCTGAGCTGGTCCAGCCCATGAGCGGCTCGACCGTGCGCGGCTGCTCCGGCTCGTAGTCGAGCACCCATTCCTTGGTCTTGCCTCGGCCGGACTGCATTGCCGTGCGCGCCGGTTTGTAGATGCGGGCGGTCATCGGTGAGCTCGCCTCGTCGTTCAGTCGGCATGCGGGCCCCGATCGCGCCGCAGCACAGGAAAGGGCGGCTGGTCGGGGCAGCCGGATTTGAACCGGCGACCTGGAGTACCCAAAACTCCCGCGCTACCAGGCTGCGCTATACCCCGCCGGATGCCGCACTCGATACATCTTCGGCTTGCGGCGAGCAAGCGGACCTGCGCGTGCGTGGGCTCCGTTGTGGCTGGCTCAGCGGTTGCCGAACATTGCGCCGGTGACGCGGTCGCCGGGTGCAATGCCGAGCCGGCGCGCGGTGCCGGCGATTACTTCCAGCACGGCGCGCACCGGGCCGCCGGAGGGAATGAGACGATCCGACAGCGGTTTCGCATTTTCCGCGATGCGCAGGACGCGGCCATCGCCGCCGATGAAGATCATGTCGAGAGGAATATAGGTGTTGTGCATCCAGAAGGTGACCGGCTGAACGATCTTGAAATCGAACAGCATCCCGTGGAGATCGGA
>JAKAPE010000367.1 GCA_021811945.1 Pseudomonadota bacterium
GCGCAAGCCGGGTGAATATTTCATCGACGGATACGACACCGGTCTCCGCATGAGCATCATTATGCATGCAGGTCAACGCAATGGATTGTGGATGGAACTGCGGCGGCAACGCCGCATTGTCAGTATGAAACCCAAAGTCCGCCGCTGCGCCACTCGTGTTCTCCAGCGCGCCCGACTTGGGCGCGATCACCTGAAAAATCCGATCGCTTTCTTCGGATATCCCAAATGGTTGCCCGGCTCTTCGCATGCCGGCCGCGACGCAGGTCAACACACTCGCCTCATAATCCGAGCCTGACCACAACTCGACTGGAAACCTGAAAAGGTGCGTCGCCTCGCTGTCAAGTCCACCAATATCAATCAATTCTTCGCAGATTTCCCGGGCCATCGCCAGCATATCTGCAAGGCACCCCGCCTCACGCGATCTGATGAAATTCATCATGAACTCAACGACGAAAGCATCCAAAACAACGCTCGATATCATATCAATGCCCCTCTACCTGCCGCCGTGCTCGGCAACGTGCACCATAATCCGCCCCGGCACGCACAACCAAAATCTAACACAACGCAAACGAGAAAATGCAAACAAACCCTTCACACCAATAAACAAAAAAGGCCTTTTCAAGCAATGGCGACCACATCCAGTCTGGCCTACCACGCAAATCGCAGAGCTTTAATCCACATGTTGCAATCGTGCCCGGTCATTACATCCGACCCGACCCGCAAAATAAAAATCAATGACTCCGTGTACAGCTCACAATCGTTGAATCAATTCATTCTGCGCAATTTGCCACCATATCACCTCGCCGCAAACGCCGACGATCGGTTCTTCCTTCACGCGCGGCGCGGATTCAACGCGATGAACTGGACCTTTCTCGGATTTCCTGCCCGCCGCGGCTCTCCTGCTCTTGGGCACGCCGCGGTCAATTGCCCGAAGTTTGCCGCGTAGCCCTCGGCCGGACGCCATGGCTCGCTGCGGCAACGCGGGTTCCCCACAGAGCGCCCGCCTCGGGGTGGCAAACGACCCTTGCATCGCTGCATGGGCCGTCGAATTTGGCTCGCCGAACAGGACGAAACCGAGCACCGGACGCTCTCTCTCGCAGCCATGCCCCCGAGCCCTTGCGGTCGACAGAGTACCGACTTGCTGATCATATCTAGCTAAACTAGACTAGGTCTATTTCACTGAGAAGAATCGCCTCGATGCATACGGTCAACATGTTCGATGCCAAGACCTCCCTGTCCCGGCTCGTCGACGCCATTGAGCAGGGACGGGAGCGGGAGATCGTCATCGCGCGCAATGGGCGCCCCGCCGCGAAGCTCGTCGCCGTCGGCGAGCCTGCGCCGGGAAGCCGCCTGGGCGTTGCCAAAGGCCGTTTCGAGGTTCCCGAGGGCATCGACGCGCACAACGACGAAGTCGCCCGGCTTTTCGGGATCGGTCGCGCACCATGAACCTGCTGCTCGATACGCATGTCGCGCTTTGGGCCATTACCGACAGTCCGCGACTATCGGCGCGGGCGCGCACGCTGATCGTCGCGCCGCGGTCGTCGATCTGGATCAGCGCAGCAACCGTGTGGGAGATCACGATCAAGCACGGCCTGGGGCGCGGCGACATGCCTGTATCGGGCCAGGATGCCCTGCACTATTTCCGCGAATCCGGCTATCGACTTTTGTCGATCGAGCCCGAACACGCGACCGCCGTCGCGGATCTGCCCCCGCACCACCAGGATCCATTCGACCGCCTGCTCGTCGCGCAGGCGCTGACCGAGCCGATGCGGCTGCTGACCCACGATCCCATCGTGGCCAAGTACAGCGACTCGATCATCGAAGTCTGACGCGGCCACGCGTCACTCCGCGCCCAAACGAAAACGGCCCCTGCATCGCTGCAAGGGCCGTCGAATCTGGCTCGCCAACGAACGAGAAAGTGGGCACTGGGAGGCGGAAATCACTGCCGAAAAGACGCGTGGACAAAGCCGTTCCGTCAGACTTGCTCGATCATGCGCAAACATGATCGAAGCTGACTTCCTGCTTCGTCGAGGACGGTTTCACGCGCACCTTGCGGCGCGCGCCAGAGCCGTCCTCTCCACAGGCTGAGACCGCAGAACTTGCGGCCAGATTCTTGAGGTTCACGGCGGCGTTGACGTCGCGGTCGTGATGCGCGCCGCAGGCCGGGCAGTCCCAGGCGCGCACCGACAGCGGCAGCACGTCCAGCGCATGGCCGCAATCCGAGCACGTCTTGCTGCTCGGATAGAAGCGGTCGGCGAAGACGACTTCGCCGCCGCGCATCGCGGCCTTGTACTCGACCTGGCGGCGAAGCTCCGCAAAGCTCATGTCGGAGGGCAGCATTGTTGGACACGGATACGGACTGGAATACAGAAGTCGCTCGGTTGGCTGCGCACCATCGGATTCACGTCCTTCGTTCGCCTTCAGCTACGAAGAGGTAGCCCGCCGGCCACGGTAAGCCCGGTGCGTGCGTCAGGTCTTATGCCCGAGCGGCTGCACGGGGTTACAACGCGGCGCCATCATGGGCGCCACCATGAGATCGCACCCAAGCAGCCCTCTACCTGCCGCCCCGATCGTCGAGACATCGGCCCAGGTCTCGGCGTACTGCCAGCTCTTTCCCTTCGAACGTGAACGCGTCGCGCCGCTGCTGCGCGCGTTGGACCGTGGGGACGACATCCACTCAAGAGCCACGTCGGCGGGCCACCTGGCCGCCAGCGGCATCGTTGTGCAATCAGCGCGCTTGCTGACCATCTACCACCCTTACCTCCGTCGATGGATTCAACCTGGTGGACACCTTGAGGCGGGGGAGACCCCGGAGCAGGCGGCGCTGCGTGAAACAGCGGAGGAGACGGGTGTATCCGTGCGCCTGCACCCGTGGCACGCGGCCCATCGCTGTCCGGTAGACATCGATGTCCAGCTTATCCCGGCCAACCCTCGACGAAAAGAGGGCGCCCACCTGCACTTCGACTTCCGATATCTACTGATCTGCAGGTCCGCACCGTCCGTTACTGCAGAGCTAAAGACCCGCTGGCTCAACCGCGCGGAGATCGAAGTGCACGGCCTTCGCAAGTTGATGGACAAACTTGGCCGACTTCGCCTTCCAGATCGATTCGGTTAAACCGCAGGACAGTCGACCAATCGCTTTACCCGGTCGTGCCGCAAAGCGCTTTGACCCTACTGCCCAGCTTGCTCGGCGTCCCCCTGCATCACTTTCACTTTCTCATGGGGTTCCCCTCGCATATCCGAATCCGCGTGGGCACTCCGTGGAAGCTGGCTCCGAATGCAGATATCGAGGCGGCACGACAGTCGTCTTACCACGCA
>JAKAPE010000368.1 GCA_021811945.1 Pseudomonadota bacterium
CCGGCCTCATGGACTAAGTCACCGAAATGAACGCCAAGCGCCGGCAGGCAGGGCAAAAATCGATCTACCACGTCGTGCGCACGCGCACGGTGCTCTATGCGGCGATCATCGTCGCGGTCGGCGCGGTAATGCTCTATGCATTGGCGACGCGGCGCGACGAGGCCGTCGACATCATCCACGACCGCAATCCGCTGTTCGTGCGCCTCTCCGACGGCGCGCTGCGCAACGGCTTCAACGTGCGTGTCCTCAACAAAAGCCTTGAGAGCAAAAGCTTCGCGCTGAAAGTCTCCGGCCTGCCCGGCGCGCACGTCGAGGTGATCGGCAGCGCGACGCATTTCGGAGGCTATCCGGTCATCAAGGTCGGGCCGGATCAGTCGCGTGAAGTGCGCGTTCTCGTCACCGTGCACCGCCGGCTTGCGCGGCAGGCGTCGATTCCGCTCACTTTCACCATCATACCGGCAACGGACGGGACCACCGCGAGCGCGCGCGACCACTTTTTTTTGGACCGTGAGGCAGCGATATGTGCCCGACAGGCATTGGAAACGACCCTACCCACCGCCATCAGCCTGCGAAGGCGACGAAAATAACCGGGCGGATGGTTTTCGTCGGCCTCCTCGGCTTTTTCGGCGTCGTGTTCGCCGTCAACGGCTTTATGGTGGACAGGGCGCTTTCGACCTTCGACGGTCTGGAGACGGAAAGTTCCTATCGCGCTGGGCAATTGTTTGCTCACGAGTTGGCTATGGCCGAGGCGCAGGAGGCCAAGCATTGGCGGGTCGATGCCAACGTAACACCGACGGCCGACGGCACCACCCTCCTCGATATCGTCGCGCGCAACTCGGCCGGCCTGGCGCCTGCTGGCATGAAGGCGAAAGTTACCCTCGAACGGCCGACTGATCGGCGGCTCGACCGTGTCGCCGCGGTCAGCGAAGTCGGGCCCGGCCACTTCCGCGGTAATGCCGAGAACGTGGCCCCCGGGCAGTGGGACCTGATCATTGAATTGTCGCGCCGCGGCCAGCGGCAGTTCCGATCGAGGAATCGCATCGTGTTGCGGTAGAGAGCGATGACCGAAACGCTCGATCTGTCGACGTTCATCGAACAAGGGGACGGTGGCGCTTCGCATATGACGCTTGCCGTCGAGGGCGTAGCTTGTGCCGCCTGCATCAGAAGGATCGAGAGCAGCCTGACCAAACTGCCGGGCGTCATCGATGCGCGGCTCAACTTCACGCAGCGCCGCCTCGCCGTCGATTGGTGCAACGGCGAGATCGACGCCGCGCGCATCATCGCGGCAGTGGAAGGGATCGGCTATCACGCCCACCCGTTCGCGCCTGAGCGTGTCGAAGCCGACGAGAGCGCACAGGCGAAATGGCTGCTCAAGTGTCTGGCCGTTGCCGGCTTCGCCGCCATGAACGTGATGTTGCTGTCGATCTCGATCTGGGCCGGCAACGTCTCCGACATGACGCCGGAAACGCGCGACCTCTTTCACTGGCTCTCGGCGCTGCTGGCGCTGCCCGCGGCGGCCTATGCCGGCCAGCCGTTCCTGCAAAGCGCGCTGAAAGCGTTGCGCGCGCGGCAGCTCAACATGGACGTGCCGATCACGCTCGGTGTCACCTTGGCGCTCGGCCTCTCGGTCTACGAAAGCGCCATCCGCGCTGCGCATACTTATTTCGATTCCGCCGTTACGCTTTTGTTCTTCCTGCTTGTCGGCCGCTACCTCGACCTGGCGATGCGGCGCAAGACGCGCGTGTTCGCCGGCAATCTCGCCGGCCTCAAGGCGGAGTTCGCGCACCGGCTCGACGATGGCGGCGAGCTCACGAAGGTGCCGGCAACCGCGCTCCATCCCAGCGACTGCGTGCTGGTGCGGCCCGGCGAGCGCATTCCCGCTGACGGCGCAGTCATCGCCGGCACCTCCGAGATCGACGCAAGCCTGGTGACCGGCGAGACGCTGCACCGCCCCGTGCGTGCCGGAATGACCATCTACGCCGGCAGCATCAATATCTCCGGCGCGCTGACGCTGCGGGTGACGGCCGCCGGCGCCGGCACGCTGATGGACGAGGTTGAGCGGCTCCTGGAAAAGGCGGTCGCGGCGAAGTCGCAGACCGTGCAGCTCGCCGATCATGCCGCTCAGTATTACGGTCCGTTCGTGCATGCGACGGCCGCGCTCACCCTGATCGGTTGGCTCGCTGCCGGCGCCTCCATTCACGATGCCATTGTCATCGCCATTGCCGTCCTCATCATCACCTGCCCCTGCGCTATTTCGCTCGCCATTCCCGCGGTACAAGTGGTGGCCGCCGGCCGCCTGTTCCGTTCCGGCGTCATTCTCAACGGCGGCGGCGCGATCGAGCGGTTCGCCACGGCGGATACCGTCGTCTTCGACAAGACCGGGACTTTGACGCTGCCCGATCCAAGCGTAGACGAGAGTGGTGATATCGACCCCGACATGCTGGAACGCGCGGCACGGCTCGCTTTGTCGAGCCGCCATCCGCTGGCGGCGGCGCTCGCGCGCAGGGCGCGCGAGCGCGTGCCCTATCCCGGTGCGATCGAGGAGCCCGGCCGCGGCGTTCGCGCGCTCATCGACGGCGCCGAAGCGCGCCTCGGCAGCGCCGCGTTTTGCGGTCTTGCCGAAGAACAAATGCCGGCTGGGAGCCGCGACGGCGAAGCCTCCTTCATCGCCTTCGCCCATGAGGGCAGAACCGCAGTCATCCCCATCCGCCAGACGCTGCGGCCCGACGCCGTTCAAGTGACGCGCGCGCTCAGAGCGCGCGGGCTCACGCTCTTGGTGCTTTCGGGCGACCGCGCCGCCGCCGTCGCCCCGGTGGCGCAAAAACTCGGCATCTCGGACTGGCGCGCCGGCCTGACGCCGACGGAAAAGATCGCCGCTATCGAGGCTTTGAAATCACAACACCGCCGCGTGCTCATGGTCGGCGACGGCCTCAATGACGCGCCGGCGCTCGCTGCCGCGCACGTCTCGCTTTCGCCGATCACTGCCGCGCACTTGACGCAGGCACACGCCGACGCGCTGTTCCTTGGTGAAGATTTGGCGCCGGTGGAGCGCGCGATTGCCGTAGCGCGGCGGGCGCGTTCGCTGATGCAGCAGAATCTCGCACTCGCGGCGATCTACAATGCGCTCGCGGTGCCCGTCGCCATCGCCGGCCTGGCCACGCCGCTGGTCGCGGCCGTCGCCATGTCTGGCTCTTCGCTCCTCGTCACGCTCAATGCCTTGCGCGCACGGCTTGAGCCAACAGCGGGATATCACCTCTCCCCGGCGGGGAGAGGGTGACCTCCGCG
>JAKAPE010000369.1 GCA_021811945.1 Pseudomonadota bacterium
TTGATGTACCCGCCAGATTGTAGCCAGTAGCCAAGCCGCCGATTTGCAAATCAGCGAGTCGGATCAGCGGCTTCTGTCTCGCGATCGCGGTAACTTCGGCCTAGCCCGGATTTCTACCACTGCAACTTTGTAGTCGGCCAAATTGGGCCGGGAAGTGTCTTAGCCGACCTCGGTTGTTGGGGTTGCAGCGAGCGGATTGTTGCGCAGATGCACGCCAGATACAAGACTCCCGCCCGGCCAGTTACCCAGCCAAGCCGCTCGTCGGCTACCAGACCTATCGACATCTTTCTGGGTGGAACCTACCTCCACCGGTGATACGCGCCCTCGGGGCGCACGGTAGAAATCCGGGTTGGCTACTTCGCCGCCGTGCGTCTCGCGCTGCCGGCGCCGAACCGCCGCTCGATGTAATCGACCACCATCTTCTGAAAATCGGCCGCAAGCGTGGGGCCGCGCAGGGTCGCCGCCTTCTTGCCGTCGATGAAGACCGGCGCGGTCGGCTGCTCGCCGGTGCCGGGGAGCGAGATGCCGATGTCGGCGTGCTTTGATTCGCCCGGCCCGTTGACGATGCAGCCCATCACCGCGACGTTGAGGCCTTCGACGCCGGGGTAGCGTGTTTTCCATTCCGGCATCGACTCGCGAATAAAACCTTGAATGCTGGCGGCGAGTTCCTGGAACGTGGTGGAGGTGGTGCGGCCGCAGCCGGGGCAGGCGGCGACGAGCGGCACGAAGGTGCGCAGCCCCAGCGTCTGCAACAATTCCTGCGCCACTTTCACTTCCAGCGTGCGGTCGCCGTTCGGCTCGGGCGTGAGCGAAATGCGGATGGTGTCGCCGATGCCTTGCTGCAGCAAATAGCCCATCGCGGCGGACGAGGCGACGATGCCTTTCGAGCCCATGCCAGCCTCGGTGAGGCCGAGATGCAGCGCATAATTCGAGCGCCGCGCCAGCTCGCCATAGACGGCGATCAAATCCTGCACGGCGGAAACCTTTCCGGAGATGATAATCTTCGAGCGCGGGAGGCCGATCTCCTCGGCGCGCTCGGCCGAGAGCAGCGCCGATCGCACCATGGCCTCGCGGGTGACGTCGCGCGCGTCCACCGGATGGTTCGACTTCGCGTTCTCGTCCATCAGATGGGTGAGCAGCTCCTGGTCGAGCGAACCCCAATTGGCGCCGATGCGTACCGGCTTGCCATGGCGGATCGCGGTCTCGACGATGGCGCCAAACTGGCGATCCTTCTTTTCCTTGAAGCCGACATTGCCGGGATTGATGCGGTATTTGTCGAGCGCTTCCGCGCAGGCCGGGTGGTCGGCGAGGAGCTTGTGGCCGATGTAATGGAAATCGCCAACGATCGGCACATCGACACTCATGCGCAGAAGCCGCTCCTTGATGCGCGGCACCGCCGCTGCCGCGTCGTCGCGGTCCACCGTGATGCGCACCATCTCCGAGCCGGCGCGGGCGAGCGCCGCCACCTGCCGCGCGGTCGCTTCCGCGTCGGCGGTATCGGTATTGGTCATCGATTGCACCACGACCGGCGCGCCGCCGCCGACGGCCACATTGCCGACCTTGACGGCGACGGTTTTGTGCCGTTCGGCCGGGCCGGGGAATTGCATCATGGAACAGTCCTTATGAATTTCCGTCAAAGGGGAATCAGCGAGGGATATAGCCTTACCGCGGCCGGTTTACGAGCACCAAGCCGACAGCGACCAGGGCGACAGCCACAGCGAAAGCCAGGGTCAAGGGCTCATTGAGGACGAGGTGGCCGGCGGCGACGCCGAACAGCGGGGTGAGAAAGGTAAACGCCGACAGCCGTGTGGCCGAATAGCGCACGATGAGCGCGAACCAGGCCACATAAGTGATGCTCACGACCCAGACGGCCTGATAGGCGAACGCGCCAAGCGCGAGCGCCGAGGGTACCGCCTCGATGCGTTCGCCGAAGATGAGCGCCGCAATCGCCAAGAGCGGCGCCGAGACCACGAGCTGGTAGAGCATGGTCTTTTCAGCGCTGATCCGACTGAGCGCGCTCGTCTTGATGACGAGCGTCGTCGCCGCCCACGCGATCGCGGCTCCGACCATCATCAGGTCGCCGAGCATCTGGCGCGGATCGGCGGCAGGCGTCGGCAGGCCGAAGGCGATGATAATGCCGACGAAAGACAACGACAGCCCGAACCACTGCGACAGGCGAAAATGATCGCTCGGAATGAGCCAGCGCGAGCCGATCACCACAAAGAACGGAGCCGTATAGATAAACAACACGGCGCGGGTCGCCGTGGTCCATAAGAGGCCGCGATAGGTCAGCAGAAACTCGAAGGCGAATAGAAGGCCGGCGGCAAGGCCTGCCGGCAAGGTGCCGTCGCGGTGCAACAGTGGTATGCGGCGCCGATACGCCCAGCCGGTGACAATGAGCGCCGCGATCAGCGAACGTGCCGCCGACTGCATCAGCGGCGGAATCTCGTGGACCGCGAACTTGATCGCGACTTGATTGAAGCCCCAGCTCAGGCACAGCACGAATGTGAGCGCAATCGCCAACGAGTCGAGCGGGCGGGATCTTGCGGAAGGAGTCACTGAATTTGGCTTCAATAGACGGCACGGTGCCGCAAGCGGGACTTGATCATCGGCTGCGGCAGTGCGAGCAAATACCGGCGATTTCAATCACCGGGTTTTTGGGCACAAATCCGGCTGCGCGCGAGGAAGTCTTGAGGGCCTGTGCAACGTCGCCGCCGGGCGCCTCGCCGACGGCGCCGCAGCGTTCGCAGATGAGGAAGACGACAAGGTCGCCGCCGGCGTGATTGTGGACGCAGGCGACGAAGGCGTTTCGGCTCGCGATGCGATGCACAAGACCATTGTCGCACAGGAAGCCAAGCGCGCGATAGATCGTGATCGGCGCCGGACGGCCGTCACCTTCGAGCCGCTCGATGATTTCGTAGGCGCCAAGCGACCGGTGACTCGCCAGCAGCGTCTCGAGCACGCAGCGGCGCATCGGCGTTAGCCGTTGTGCGTGCGCTGCGCAAAGCCTTTCCGCGTGGGCGATGGCGGCGCTGGCGCAGCGTCCGTGGTCGTGGTTGGGCGCTGGAAAGGTCATCGCTAGCGACATTATCGTCATATTCCTGTCACTGAATGGTCGAACGCCGCGATTGAGCGCTACCGCTCTTTATTGTGGGTCTTCAGGGAATCGAGTGGGTACTTTTGGCCCATTTTCGATCGTCTGCCTGCTGCTGCTGAGACCGTGGGCATGTGGGCAACGCACTTGCGTTGTCCAAGCGAAGCGTCATGTCCACGGTCACA
>JAKAPE010000087.1 GCA_021811945.1 Pseudomonadota bacterium
CCGGCAGGCGAGCGCGCCCGCAGCGGAGGGCGGCGCAAGCCGCCCTTTCCGTAGCGCGCCCCGCACCCGCTGGTGCGGGCATGAGACAAAAATGCGTCTGCCGGCGTTCCGCTTCCCTTTCGTTTTTGTTTTGTTTGTTTAGAAAGGTGGTTTGAGCGAAGTCTGTAGCCCGGATTGAACAAAGTGAAATCCGGGATCAGGGGCGTCACGATCGTCCCGGATTACGCTTTCGCGCAATCCGGGCTACGGGTTTGCTGCCCGGACGACGCAAGGGGCGCCGCCGGAACAAACAGGAAACACCGCGCTATCGCGCGTCTCCCCTTCGGTGCTGGAACGCGCTAACATGTTTGTTCGTTGTCAATCGTTGCGTTTGTGAGGAGCGAGCCGTGGCTGTGCGTGCGTATTGGAAAGGCTATCTGCGGTTGTCGCTGGTCTCGTGTCCGAGCCGCGCCGCCCGCTCCGGCGAGAAAAGGACGCAAGACGGCCGCGGGGCAGAAGGAAATGCTGCTGCCGATTCCGGGGAAGAAGGCGGCTCAGGACGAGAGCGCGAAGGGGGCGCGAGGCGGAACCAAACGGAGAAAGACCGGATGAGGAGTGGGGCCAAAACTCGCAAGTTTTTGCGTCGGATCTGGCCTGCCTTTATTCGGGCGCAAGGAGCCGTCGATTGCAACGGCTACAAAACCTTCCGAAAGGAATTTCCCCGTCAAGTGCGGCGCGCAGCGCCGCCGCCTTCGGCGGTTTCACACTTGACAGGGAAATTCCTTTCGGAACAACGGTAGCCGTTACGATCGACGGTTTCTCTGATCGATTTTATGGGTTTTGACTCCAGTGAATTTCGACGTCCTCGGCGAAAGGCAGGAGTGTTGATGAGGCTCTTTAATCCGCCGCAGATTGCGCCGCCGGCCGCCACCTATAGCCATGGCGTCGAGATTTCGCCGAATGCGCGCTGGCTTTATGTGGCCGGGCAGGTCGGTACCAAGCCCGACGGAACCATCGGTGCCGACATTGAGGGGCAGGCGGAGCAGGCGTGGCGCAATGTCCTTGCGATTCTTGAAGGCGGCGGCATGGGCGTCGAAAATCTGGTCAAGGTCACCTCCTTCCTTACCCGCCCTCAGGATGTTCCGGCTTATGCCAAGGTGCGCGACCGGTTTCTCGGCAACATGCGACCGGCGACAACGATGGTTGTGGTGCAGGCGCTGGCACGGCCGGCATTTCTCATCGAGGTCGAAGCCGTCGCGACGAAGGAATAGGGGCAAGCTCACAATAGGGCTCCATGAGGGGAGATGAGGTAAAGGCCGTCGCCTTAGCGGTCAATTTTGCGGTCGTCTGCGGTTTTGCCGGCGCTGCCGTGGCGCAAGAGCGCGCGCGGCAAATCGCCTGCGGCGGGACGGCGATCGCGCGCGGTGCCGCGCGGCGAGCCATCGATGGACGGACTTTTGTGCTCGGCGACGGTCGGGAGATCCGCCTTGCAGCGATCGAAGTGCCGCCGTTGCCGCTGCCGAGACAGGCGGATGCGCCGCCAGGTGGGACGGCGGCAAAAGACGCGCTCGCGGCGCGTTTGACCGGTGCCGAGATCATCGTGCGGGGAGCCGACGTCGCGACCGACCGTTACGGCCGGCTGTTTGCTTTTGCCTTCGCCGTGCGCGGCGGTGCCGAACGCTCGGTCCAGGCGGATTTGATCGCGGGGGGCTTTGCCCGCGTGGCCGACCGGGTTGGCAGTCGCGACTGCGCGGCGGAACTCCTTCGCCGCGAACAAGCCGCGCGCAAGGCCAAGCTTGGCCTATGGGCCAATTCGTATTATGACGTGCTCGATGCCGACAAGCCTGCGGATGTGCTGGCGCAGAAAGGTCGTTTCGCGCTGGTCGAGGGCAAGGTGCTGTCGGTGCGCCAGAGCGGGGCCACGGTTTACGTGAATTTCGGCCGGCGGTGGAGCGAGGATTTCACTGTTACGATCCGCAGGCGCAGTGCGGGCAAGTTTGCTGCCGCAGGCCTCGCGCCTAAGCGTCTTGCCGGCCAGCGGATCCGCGTGCGCGGATGGATCGAAGAGCGGGGCGGCCCGTGGGTCGAAGCTGCGCGCCCGGAACAGATCGAACTTGCGGATCATGAGTAATTGCTCGGACGCGGCAGCGACCGTTTGCCGCGAGTGAGCGGGAAGCGCGTGAGCAGAACCGGACCAATGTGGATTGCGCGGCTGCGGCCGGCGCGTGCGGGCATTGTCGCCGCAGCTTGGCTGTTGGCGGCATGCACGGCTTCGCCTCCGGCGACCGCGCCGCAGGCCGTGCTGTCGACGCCGACGAAGCCGGCGGCAATCGAAATGTCGCCGGCCGCGCTGCGCGAACATCAGCGCATCCTCGCGGCCTACGGCGGGGTCTACAACGATCCCCGGCTGCAAGCCATGGTCGAGCTCATTGTCAACCGGCTGGTCGCCGCCTCCTCGCAGCCCGACCAGCGGTACAAAGTGACCTTGCTCAATTCGCCGGCCGTCAATGCCTTCGCGCTGCCGAACGGCCATCTTTACGTCACGCGCGGCCTGATCGCGCTTGCCAACGACGAATCCGAGCTTGCCTCCGTGATTGCCCACGAGATGGGTCACGTGATCGCCCACCACGCGGCTATCCGCGAGGAACAGATCAAGCTCGCCGACCTGCGCAACCGCGTCTTCATTGACATGGTCGGCGATCCGGAAGAGCGCGCGCTGGCGCTCGCCAAATCGAAGCTGGCATTGGCAGGATTTTCGCGCGCGCAGGAATTCGAAGCCGATGCGATCGGCATCGGCATCGCTGCGCGCGCCGGCTTCGATCCCTACGGCGCCGTGCAATTCCTCACGTCGATGGAACGCAATTCCGCGCTCAAACGGCCGCAGAGCGGCGCCATCGATCCCGGTGCGCCCGATTTCCTGTCCTCGCACCCGGCGACGCCTGAGCGGATCACCAACGCGCTCGCCAATGCCCGCCAGTATGCAGCCACGCCGGCCGCCCCCGGCCGCGGCCGCGACAGGAGGGCCTACCTCGCCGACATCAACGGCATCGTGTTCGGTGAGGACCCAAGCGAAGGATTCGTGCGCGGCCGCCGTTTTCTGCAGCCGCGGCTCGGCTTCACCTTCACCGCGCCCGAGAGCTTCACCCTCGACAACACGGCGCAGGCGGTGCTGGGCGTCAAGCATGGCGGCGGTCAGGCATTGAGGCTCGACGTGGTGCGCGTGCCTGCCGCGCAGACGCTGGCCGCCTATCTCACCTCCGGCTGGATAGAAAATATCGCTCCCGCCACAGTGCGTGACGTCACCATCAACGGCTTTCCCGGCGCCACCGCGGTGGCCAAGGGCGATCAATGGGCGTTCCGCCTCTATGTCATTCGCTTCGGCAGCGACGTCTACCGGTTCATCTTTGCAACAAAGCATCGCACACCGGAAAGCGACCGCGCCTTTCGCGCGTCGGTCGGAACCTTCCGCCGCATGAGCCTTGCGGAGATCGAGGCGGCCAAGCCGCTTCGCCTGCAGGTCGTGACGGTCGAGCCCGGCGATACGGTCGAGAAGCTGGCCAGGCATATGGCCGTCGCCGACCATGCCTTGGAACGCTTCCGCGCGCTCAACGGGCTCCAACCCGGCGACAAGCTCAAGCCGGGCAGCGAGGTCAAGATCGTTGCGGGATAGCACGGTCGCACCGCGGGGCGCATGTTGCCGCGTCTTTTGCTCGCGGGTTCTTTGGTCGCTGGCGCCGTCGATCGCTACGGCCCTTTCTGATCGGCAAAGAGCCTCCCGATGCAATTATCCGGAAACGGTATCGGATCGCATCATATATTGATCGCGCGCTTGGCGACGGCGAGCGCCGCCTCCTTGAACGCCTCGCTGAGCGTCGGATGAGCATGGCAAGTGCGCGCGATGTCTTCGGCGGAGGCGCCGAACTCCATGGCGATCGCGGCTTCGGCGATCATGGTCTCGGCGTCGGCGCCCAGAATATGCACGCCGAGGACGCGGTCGGTCTTGGCGTCGGCGAGGATTTTGACGAAGCCCTCCGTCGCGAGATTGGCCCGGGCGCGGGCATTGGCGGCGAAGGGAAATTTTCCGCTCTGGTAGGCTGTGCCGGCCGCTTTCAGCTCCTCCTCGGTTTTGCCGACCGAGGCGATTTGCGGACGGGCGTAGACGATGTTGGGGATCACATCGTAATTGACGTGGCCGGCTTGCCCGGCAAGGATTTCCGCGGCCGCGACACCTTCGTCCTCTGCCTTGTGCGCCAGCATCGGGCCGGCAATGACATCGCCGATGGCGTAGATGCCGGCAATGTTGGTGCGCCAATGCGCATCGACGATGACGCGGCCGCGATTGTCCTTGCTTACGCCGACCGCTTCGAGGCCGAGGCCCTCGGTGTACGGCACCCGGCCGATCGCGACCAGCACGACGTCCGCCTCGACCGTCTCCGCCGCGCCGCCGCCCGCAACCGGCTCGATCCTCACCTCGAGCGCGCGTGCTGCCGGATCGGCCGCGGTCACCTTCGACGAAAGCTTGAATGCGATCCCCTGCTTTTCTTGAATGCGGCGGAACTGTCGCGCAATCTCTCCGTCAATGCCGGGAAGGATATGGTCGAGGAACTCGATGATGGTCACCTGCGCGCCCAGCCGCCGCCACACCGAACCAAGCTCGAGCCCGATGATGCCGGCGCCGACGACGAGGAGCTTCTGCGGCACTTTGGTGAGTTCGAGCGCGCCGGTCGAGGACACGATGCGCTTCTCGTCGATATCAACGCCGGGAAGACGGGCGGCGTCCGAGCCGGTCGCGATGACGATATTCTTCGTTTCCAGCGCCTGCGCCTTGCCGTCGGCGTCCTTCACCTCGACCTTGCCCGGCGCGACGATGCGGCCTTCGCCCTGAAACGCTTCGACCTTGTTCTTCTTGAGCAGAAACTCGACGCCTTTGACATTCGCTTCGACGTTCTGCTCCTTGTATTTGAGCAGCGCCGCGAGATCGACGCTCGGCTTGCCGGTCTTGATGCCCATCCGCGCGAAACTCTCGCTGGCTTCCTCGTAAAGCTCCGAGGCATGCAGCATCGCCTTCGACGGGATGCACCCGACATTGAGGCAGGTGCCGCCGAACGTGGCGCGCTTCTCTATGACCGCCGTTTTCATCCCTAGCTGCGCCGCGCGGATGGCGCAGACATAGCCGCCGGGGCCGGAGCCGATGACGATGAGGTCGTAGGGCATGGCGTGCTCAGTTTTCTTCACCTCTTCCCGGTGGGGAGAGGTCGATCTGAAGGCGAAGCCTGAGGATCGGGTGAGGGGAAATAGAATTTCGAAGTTCGATCCCCCTCACCCGCTCGCTGCGCTCGCGACCTCTCCCCACCGGGGAGAGGTGATATTTGCTGCCGATGACGATGAGATCGTGGGGCATTTATGGATCACCGTGTGTGTCAATTATTTTCGCGATTTGTTTCTCAATCCTCTGCAACTGTTGAGGCAGCGCGGAGACGATTTCCTGCATGTCAGGTGGAACTCTCAAATCGATATATTGCCGGTACGCGATAGAACCAGTCCAATTGGGTCCGCGCTTGTTTAAAGGAGGTTCCACGACTGCCATTAAGACGGCCTCCGTTTCGTGGCGAGCGTCCTTGCGCTGTCTTCGCGGCAGCCAACTTTCGGGCCTATGATGCTTCGAGAGCCTGTTACTTTTCGGATTTTTCCCTCGTAATCTAAACCAAGAGAAGTAGGTCCACCGATCGCGAAGATGATCGAACCGATGATCGTTCAGCCGACCGAATAATCGCTTGTTGCCGATCCCGGCCTGTTCCACGTACACAACGTCACGGTTTTCATTGAACAGCACATCGGTCCCGATTTGATCTCGGAAGTCGACAATTACCGAACTCCGACCCTTTGCGAATCCCTTTAAATGGCCGCGATTATCGCCTTTGCCTCCCGTACCCCAGAATACCCTGTCGCGACGCCACCAACGGCCGTAACCTTCGATGGCCAGCATTAGCGTTCCTCACAAAACCAGCACTTGCCTCGCCGGGAGGTCGACCGAGCACCACCTAATACTGAAGTATCGAGGCAACTTCGTTGAGCCTTGCCTGATTCTCAGCCTTTGCCCGCAGCGTATCCGCGCCAAAGTCGATCTCTTCGCCGTTCTCGTTGATCCACTCTATCGAATGGCCATACTCGCTCACGCGCACCTTGGCGAAATTCTCAGGCTCTTGCAGATAGGTGAAGATTCGCCCGCGCGCGATCGTTGGCCGAAGATCGACAACGCCTTCGTAGCCGTCGTTCCAGACTATCTTAAGAACGCCCTGGATCACCGGCGTCGCCGACACGATGCGCGGCAGCTTCTTCACGCGATTTTTCCGGGATGAAGATCTGACCGGCATCTCATCCAAGCGGCGAGCAGTTGGCTTTTTCGCGACTTGGCCCATCTTTTCACCTTCCGAAACTGCGCGTTGGGTATGTAACCCTTGATGATGTGCAAGCTATCGATGGCGATTTGCGCGCGATACTCGCCAAACTCCGCATGGAAATGCGCCGGCGGATGATCATCCCAGTAGAACTGTATCTTGATTCCATCGACGCGAGCGACCGTTGCCATTGCGATAGCATATCACAAGTCCAGCACCAGTCGCGCCGGGTCCTCCAGCGATTCCTTCACCCGCACCAGGAACGTCACCGCCTCGCGGCCGTCGACGATGCGGTGGTCGTAGGAGAGCGCGAGATACATCATCGGCCGCGCTTCGATCTTGCCGTCGACCGCCACCGGCCGCTCCTCAATCTTATGCATGCCGAGAATGCCGGATTGCGGCGCGTTGAGGATCGGCGTCGACATCAGCGAGCCGTAGATGCCGCCGTTGGTGATCGAGAACGTGCCGCCCTGCATCTCCTCGATCTTGAGCGCGCCCTCGCGCGCGCGGCGGCCGAACTCGGCGATCGCCCGCTCGATGTCGGCCAACGATTTCTGATCGCAGTCGCGCACCACCGGCACCACCAGGCCGCGCTCGGTACCGACGGCGATGCCGATGTGATAGTAGTTCTTGTAGATGATGTCAGTGCCGTCGATCTCGGCGTTGACGTTGGGGATTTCCTTCAGCGCCTGCACGCAGGCGCGCACGAAGAAGCCCATGAAGCCAAGCCTGACGCCGTGCCTCTTCTCGAATAGGTCGCGGTACCGGCCGCGCAGGGCCGTCACCTCGCTCATGTCGACCTCGTTGAAGGTCGTGAGCATGGCGGCGGTGTTCTGCGCCTCCTTGAGCCGCCGGGCGATGGTCGCCCGCAGCCGCGTCATGCGTACGCGCTCCTCGCGCGCGGCGTCGTCGGGCGGCGACGGCGCGCGCACCTGGATCGCCGCGGCCGGCTGGGTGACGAGCGTCGGCTGCGCCGCCGCGCGCTCGATCGCCGCGAGCATGTCGCCCTTGGTGATGCGGCCACCCTTGCCGGTGCCGGCGACGGCGGCAACGTCCGTGTCGGTCTCGGCCGCGAGCTTGCGCACCGACGGCGCCGGCGGCCTCGCGGCGGCCGCTGCGCCGGCCGCCGCGTCCTTCGTGGCTGCTTTGACAGCCGCGGGTTGAGGCGCAGGAGCCGCTTCAGCCGCTTCTGCGGGGCGGGGCGGCGGCGCGCCGGCGCCCTCTTTGATGGCGCCGAGGAGCGCGCCGATCGCGACGGTCTCGCCGTCCTTGACGGCGATGTCGGTCAGAACGCCGCCGGCAGGTGCCGGCACCTCGATCGTGACCTTGTCGGTCTCCAATTCGACGAGCGGCTCGTCGACGGCGACCACATCGCCAGCTTTCTTGAACCACTTGCCGACCGTCGCCTCGGTCACCGATTCGCCGAGACTGGGGACCCGGATTTCAGCCATGTGGCTTCCTCATTTGTGAACGGCTGCGCATGGACGACGGAGGACGGACGACGGAAGACGGACGACGGACGACGGAGAACGGAAAAAGGAACCTCTTTATCTGTCGTCTGTCTTCGGTCCTCCGTCGTCCGCTATCCCAACGCCTCGTCCAGAAGCTCTTCGAGTTGCACGAGGTGCTGCGGCATCTGCCCGACCGCCGTCGATGCCGACGCCGGCCGGCCGGCGTAGCGCGCGCGGCGGTGCATGGCGCCGATCTGATTGAGCACCCATTCGAGAAAGATATCGACGAACACCCACGCCCCCATGTTGCGCGGCTCTTCCTGGCACCAGACGATGTCCGCGTGCTTGAAGCGCGACAGCTCGATCATCAACGCCTTGGTCGGGAACGGATAAAGCTGCTCGATGCGCAGGAGATAGATATCGTCGATCCCGCGCTTCTCGCGCTCCTCGTAGAGGTCGTAATAGATCTTGCCGGAACACAGAACGACGCGGCGCACCTTGGCGTCGGCGACGAGCGTAATCGCCCCCTCCTTACCCTCCCCCGCTTGCGGGGGAGGGTAAGGAGGAGGCTTCTGCGCGTCGTCCCAGAGCAGACGATGGAACGTCGCGTCCGGCCCCATGTCGTCGAGCCGCGATACCGCGCGGCGATGACGCAGCAGCGATTTCGGCGTCATCAGGATGAGCGGCTTGCGGAAGTCGCGTTTGAGCTGGCGACGCAGGATGTGGAAATAGTTCGCCGGCGTCGTGCAGTTCGCCACCTGCATGTTGTCCTCGGCGCACATCTGCAAGAAGCGCTCGAGCCGCGCCGAGGAATGCTCCGGCCCTTGCCCTTCGTAGCCGTGCGGCAACAGGCAGACCAGGCCGGACATGCGCAGCCATTTGCGTTCGCCGGAGGAGATGAACTGGTCGAAGACCACCTGCGCGCCGTTGGCGAAATCGCCGAACTGGGCTTCCCACAGAGTGAGCGCATTGGGCTCGGCAAGCGAATAGCCGTATTCGAAGCCGAGCACGGCCTCTTCCGAGAGCATCGAGTTGATCACTTCGAAGCGGGCTTGGCCGTCGCGCAAATGATTGAAGGGCGTGTAGCGCCTCTCGCTCTCCTGATCGATCAGCACGGCGTGGCGCTGGGAGAACGTGCCGCGCTCGGAGTCCTGGCCGGATAGCCGCACCCGGCGACCGTCGAGCAACAGCGAGCAGAAAGCGAGTGCCTCGGCGGTCGCCCAATCGATGTTGACGCCGCTGTCGACCGATTTGCGGCGATGTTCCAAGAAGCGGTTGAGGGTGCGATGGAGATGAAAGTCCGGCGGCAGCGCGGTGATCTTGCGCCCGATGTCCTTGAGCGTGGCGAGGTCGACGCCGGTATGGCCGCGACGCGGATCCTCGCCGTCGCTGGCGGTCTTGAAGCCGGCCCAACGGCCGTCAAGCCAATCGGCCTTGTTGGCGCGGTAGCTCTGCGCCGCCTCGAGCTCGACGTCGAGCCGGCGACGCCAGTTCGCCTTCATCTTTTCCACGTCGCCGGCGGTCACGATACCCTCGCCGACCAGCTTGTCGCCGTAGATTTCCAGCGTCGTCGGGTGTGCGGCGATCGCCTTGTACATCAGGGGCTGCGTGAACGACGGCTCGTCGCTTTCGTTATGGCCGTGGCGGCGGTAACAGAACATGTCGATGACGACCGGCTTCTGGAACTTTTGGCGGAATTCGGTCGCCACCTTGGCGGCGAAGACGACGGCTTCGGGATCGTCGCCGTTGACGTGGAAGATCGGCGCCTCGATCATCTTGGCGACGTCGGAGGGGTAGGGTGAGGAGCGCGAATGGCGCGGCGCCGTGGTAAAGCCGATCTGGTTGTTGACGATGAAATGCAGCGAGCCGCCGGTACGGTGGCCGCGCAGTCCGGAAAGCCCGAAGCATTCGGCCACGACGCCCTGGCCGGCAAATGCCGCATCGCCGTGAATTAGAAGGGGCAGCACCATGGTGCGGTCTTCGGGCGTGGCACCGGACTGGTCCTGCTTGGCGCGCACCTTGCCGAGCACCACTGGATCGACGATCTCCAGATGCGAGGGATTGGCGGTGAGCGACAGATGCACGTTGTTGGCGTCGAACTCGCGGTCGGAGGAGGCGCCAAGATGATATTTGACGTCGCCCGCGCCTTCGACCTCGTCCGGCGTCGATGAACCGCCTTTGAACTCGTGGAAGATGGCGCGGTGCGGCTTGGCCATGACCTGCGCCAGCACGTTGAGCCGTCCGCGGTGCGGCATGCCGATCACGATCTGACGCACGCCGAGCGCGCCGCCGCGCTTGATGATCTGCTCCAGCGCCGGGATCATCGACTCGGCCCCGTCGAGACCGAAGCGCTTGGTGCCGGTGAATTTCAGGTCGCAGAATTTTTCGAAGCCTTCGGCCTCGATCAGCTTGTTGAGGATGGCGCGCTTGCCCTCGCGGGTGAAGGTGATCTCCTTGTCCGGCCCCTCGATGCGTTCCTGGATCCAGCCCTTCTGCGCGCCGTTGGAAATGTGCAGGAACTCGACGCCGAGCGTCTGGCAATAGGTGCGGCGCAAGATGCCGATGATCTGTCGAACGCTGCCGAATTCGAGCCCCAAAACCTTGTCGAGAAAAATCGGTCGATCGAGATCCGCATCGCCGAAGCCGTAGGTGCGCGGATCGAGTTCCTCCTCGTGGTTCGGCGCTGCAAGGCCGAGAGGGTCGAGATTGGCATGGAAATGTCCGCGGGCACGATAGGCGCGAATGAGCATCAGCGCCCGCACCGAGTCGCGCGTGGCTCGGGCAATGCCCGCAGCTTCGAGTTCGACGCCTTTTGCCTGCGCCTGCGCCTTCACCTTGACGCCGAGTGCTTTGCCGATCGCATTCCAGTCGCCGTCAAGCGCGGCAACAAGCTCGTTGCGCTCCAGCAACGGCCAGTCGGGCCGCCGCCACGATGGGCCGTGCGCACTTTCGGTTACGTCGGCTGCGTCATCTTTCAGGCTTTGGAAGAACAACTGCCATTCGGGGTCGACGGCCTTGGGATCGGCTTGGTAGCGCACATAGAGGTCTTCAATATACGAGGCATTGGCGCCGTAGAGAAACGACGTGAGAGCGAAGGCGGCGTTCGCGTGCTGGCGAGACATGAGCAAGACCTGCGCGGTTCCCGGGCGTTGGGGGTGCGAAACAAAGCAACGGTGTTGAGACACCGGATGGCGCGGAAAGCGAAAACCGAATCGGCCTGACCCGGGGCAGGCGATTTTCTCTCAGTACCGTATTTAATGTCGAGATGCGGCGAGGAAAAGACGCAAGAGATGAATCAATGTCTCAGTACTTCGGCTAAAGTCTTGCCCAGCCGCGCCGGCGACGGCGACACCTTGATTCCGGCCGCCTCCAAGGCGGCAATCTTCGATAGGGCGTCGCCCTTGCCGCCGGCGATGATGGCGCCGGCATGGCCCATGCGCCGTCCGGGCGGCGCCGTGCGCCCGGCGATGAAGCCGACCGTCGGTTTGCTCCGGCCGTGCTTGGCTTCGTCCTTGAGGAATTGCGCGGCATCCTCCTCCGAGGCGCCGCCGATCTCGCCGATCATGACGATCGCCTCGGTCGCCGCATCGGCAAGAAACATTTCCAGGATTTCGATGAAATCGGTGCCCTTGACCGGATCCCCGCCGACGCCGACCGCCGTGGTCTGGCCAAGGCCCTCACGCGTGGTCTGGAACACCGCCTCGTAGGTGAGCGTGCCCGAGCGCGAAACGATGCCGACCTTGCCCGGCTGAAAAATATTGCCGGGCATGATACCGATCTTGCAGGCGCCGGCGGTCATGACACCCGGGCAGTTCGGTCCGATCAGCCGCGATTTCGAACCGGCGAGCGCGCGCTTGACCCTCACCATGTCGAGCACTGGAATGCCCTCGGTGATGCAGACGATGAGCGGGATTTCAGCGTCGATCGCCTCGCAGATCGCGTCGGCGGCGCCGGGCGGCGGCACATAGATGACGCTGGCGTCGCAGCCGGTTTTTTTCCGCGCCTCCGCGACCGTGTTGAATACCGGAAGCCCGAGATGCGTGGAGCCGCCTTTGCCGGGCGAGGTGCCGCCGACCATCTTGGTGCCGTAGGCGATCGACTGCTCGGAATGGAAGGTGCCGTTCTTGCCGGTAAAGCCCTGGCAGATCACCTTGGTGTTCTTGTCGATGAGGATGGGCATTTTGCCTTACGTCCCGTGCATTTAGTGGACATGCAGACGCTAGAGACCGCGAAACGGATTTTCGACCCGCACGCTGCCGTACGTCTGATCGTGACTAAAATCTTCGGTATAAAGAATCGTCGCGCCCAGGCGCTCGGCCGCGGCGATGATTGCGCCGTCCCAATACGCGATGCGGTACCGTTCCGAAAGCTCAATCGCAATTCTGATGACACCAGGGGTTATGTCGACGCACGGGAATTGGTCGAACTCATCGATCCATTCGAGCGCGCGCGCCGGCAGCAGCGGACGCCGCGATTTGCGAACTGCGTTGACGTAGAATTCCTGAAGGACTTGCGCGGACAATCCGAAATTCGCCTCTCGCACCAGCGCTAGCGACCGCTGATATTTTGCCGGTTCATCCTCGCTTCCGAGTGCGAGATACAGAAGGACGTTGGTGTCGAGGAAACACTCGGCCTTCATAGGCGTCCTCCCGATGCCACTTCCAGTCCTTACCAAGCCGGCCTTCGGACGTTTGCGCGAGCTCAAGCAAACGTTCGCGCGCCTGCGCTACCCTACTCTGCTCGGACGCCAGCCGGGTGAGATAATCGCGCACGATTGCGTTCACCGTCGTCTTGTTGCGCGCAGCGATCTGCCGAACCTCGTCGAGCACGCGTTCGTCGATGGTCAGAGTGATGTTCTTCACGGCGACGCATTCCTCATGGAATTACACAGTCTATGTGTTACTGTGTGAACCTTCAAGGCCCATCGCCGCCGCCGTTCCGCACCGCCTTCACGATCTTCTGCGCCGCGTCGTCGAGGTCGTCGGCGGGAATGACGTTGAGGCCGGATTTGATGATGATCTCCTTGCCGCGCGCCACGTTGGTGCCTTCCAGCCGCACGACGAGAGGCACGCGCAAGCCCACCTCCTTCACCGCCGCAACCACGCCTTCGGCGATGACGTCGCAACGCATGATGCCGCCGAAAATGTTGATCAAAATTCCCTTCACCTGCGGGTCCGAGGTGATGATCTTGAAGGCCGCCGTGACCTTGTCCTTGCTGGCGCCGCCGCCGACATCGAGAAAGTTCGCGGGCGTCTCGCCATAGAGTTTGATGATGTCCATGGTCGCCATGGCCAGGCCAGCGCCGTTGACCATGCAGCCGATGGTGCCGTCGAGGGCGATGTAGTTGAGATCGTGGCGCGAGGCTTCGGTCTCCTTGGCGTCCTCCTCGCCGAGATCGCGCAGAGCAGCGACATCAGGATGACGGTAGAGGGCGCTGTCGTCGAAACCGATCTTGGCGTCCAGGCAGACCAGCGCGCCGGCTTTGGTGACGACGAGCGGATTGATCTCGAGGAGACTCATGTCCTTGGCGAGGAAGGCGGCATAGAGCCTGGGCAGCACGTCCTGCGCCTGTTTGCCGACCTCGCGGCCGAAACCCAGCGCGCATGCCACTTGGCGGGCGTGATGCGCCATGAAGCCCGTCGCCGGATCGACGGAAAAGCTGAGAATCTTATCCGGCCGCGTGCGCGCAACTTCCTCGATCTCCATGCCGCCCTCGGTCGAGGCGACGAAGGCGACGCGCGAGGTCGCGCGGTCCACAAGGGCCGAAAGATAATACTCGCGGTCGATGGCGGAGCCCTCCTCGATATAGAGGCGGTGCACCTTTTTGCCGTGAGGGCCGGTCTGATGCGTGATGAGCGTGGAGCCGAGCAGCCGCTCGGCCTCGCGCCGCACATCGGCAATCGACTTGACGACCTTGACGCCGCCGGCTTTGCCGCGCCCTCCAGCGTGGATCTGCGCTTTCACCACCCAAACCGGGCCGCCGAGCTCCTTGGCCGCCTTCTCGGCTTCCGCGACGGTGAATGCCGGAATGCCGCGCGGCACTGGGACGCCGAATTCCCGCAGCACGGCCTTAGCCTGATATTCGTGGATATTCATTGCAAATGACTGAACCGATTAAATCGCCATCCTGAGACATCGGCGGAGCGCGTCTCGAAGGATGCAGCCGAGACGCGATCTGAAATCGGTCCATCCGATTTCGGCTGTTTAGCGTCCAAACCGGCGGCAGCCGCCTTAGATGCCGTCGCCCTTCGAGCGTCGCTGCACGGCGTCAGGGTGACATGACTATCTGCCGAGGTGGGGGGCAATCTTCTTGCAGGCTTCGACCAGGCCTTCGACGGCCTTGGCCGATTTCTCGAACATGCCGCGCTCGGTGCCGTTGAGCTCGATCTCGACGATGCGCTCGACCCCTTTGCCGCCGATGACCACCGGTACGCCGACATAGAGGTCGCGAAGGCCATATTCGCCGTTGAGCCAGGTGGCGGCCGGCAGCACCCGCTTCTTGTCGCGCAGATAGCTTTCCGCCATGGTGACCGCAGAGGCCGCCGGCGCATAGAAGGCGGAGCCGGTCTTGAGCAAACCGACGATCTCGCCGCCACCGTTGCGTGTGCGCTCAACGATGGCGTCGAGGCGCGCGGCGGTGGTCCAACCCATCTTCACGAGGTCGGGCAGCGGAATGCCGGCCACCGCCGAATAGCGCACAAGCGGCACCATGCTGTCGCCGTGACCGCCGAGCACGAAGGCGGTGACATCCTCGACCGAGACATTGAACTCGTCGGCGAGGAAATAGCGAAATCGCGCCGAATCGAGCACACCGGCCATGCCGACAACCATCTGCTTCGGCAATCCGCAGCAGCGCTGCAGCGCCCACACCATGGCGTCGAGCGGATTGGTGATGCAGATGACGAAGGCGTCGGGCGCGTACTTCTTGATGCCGGCCCCGACCTGCTCCATCACCTTGAGATTGATGCCGAGGAGATCATCGCGGCTCATCCCGGGCTTGCGCGGCACTCCGGCGGTGACGATGCAGACGCTGGCGCCCTCGATCGCTTCGTAGGAATTGGCACCGGCAAAGCGGGCGTCGAAGCCATCAATCGGCGAGGATTCGGCAAGGTCGAGCGCCTTACCTTGCGGTATGCCTTCCATGACATCGAAGAGGACGACATCGCCGAGCTCCTTGAGACCGACCAAGTGAGCCAGCGTGCCGCCGATTTGCCCCGCGCCGATCAATGCAATCTTGTTTCGCGCCATGCGGGAGAAACCTTTGACTGGCCGAAGACGCCCGATTGCCGCGGTCATTATCCCTTTCGGCAGCCGCATTCAAGCCGTCAGCGCGCATGGCCAGCGCATGGCCCGACATAGGTCGCCGCGACGGAGTTCGTCATTCTGGTTAATGTCGGACGGGACGAGCATGGCGGGAAAGGCGAACGCTTAGGGCTCGTCAGGGAATGAGTGAGTCGAATTTATCACAGATGGGAAAATAGTGGTTCGGGGGATTCCCTTGAAGGAGTCGCGGTTTGTAGCTTTGGAGGATGATTCGCCGATTGCAGATGCGCA
>JAKAPE010000088.1 GCA_021811945.1 Pseudomonadota bacterium
CGCCGGTCATAGTGCCGGCAGGATGATGCCCAAGCCGCCCGGGAGCGGCTTGCGAGACCGCCCGCGGGCACCGCGCCCGCCCCACCTTCGGATCGCTTCGCGAAAGCGCCCCTCGATGAGCGGGATGATGATCATGTAGCGAAAATGAGGACAGATGTCAAGGGGCATGTCACTGGGGTGAGGACACAACGTAGGGTGGCAAAGCCGCGCAGCGCCGCACCCACGCGGATTATTCGCCGAAGCGATCCGGCGCTGTGCAGGTCGTCGGGAATCAGTCAGAAGGAGTCAGAAGGCTGGTGGGCTTGACCATACTCTCAATGCTTGATTCATTACTAAGAACGAAAATAGAACGGTCTGGGCAAGGGCCGAGCAGCGAAAGCTTGGAAGGGTGCCGTTCCCGATTTTACGGCGGTGAAATAAGCGACCCTCGGATTGGCAATGGCAACCGGCGCCCACAAGACATACGAAATTCGCTGCCCGGTCTACGGCTTCATCACGCTCAACGACTGGGAATGGCAAATCATCTCGCAACCGGCTTACCAGCGCCTTCGCCGTATCCGACAGCTTGCCTGGACCGACTACGTCTTTCCCGGAGCCATGCACACGCGGTTCGAACACTCGCTCGGCGTCATGCACATGGCGACGATGCTTTATGACGGCGTCATGGAGCGGTCGCGCGACATTCTTCAAGCCGCCGGCTACAACGAGGATGACCTCAAACGGCACAAGGCATTGGTTCGCCTTACTGCCTTGCTGCACGATGTTGGTCACGCGCCGTTTTCGCACGCTGCCGAGGAACTGATGACGATACGCGATCCGGATGCCGGGGACCGCTATCAGCATGAGCACTATTCCGCGAATATTGTGCGGCGTTGTTTCGGCGACGTGATCGAGAATCACCCGCTCAACAGAAACTGTGGCTTTTCCGCTGAGGACGTTGCCAACCTGCTCGAAGACAAGCCCGAAGCTGGTGAGGCTCTGTTCTGGCGCGATCTGATTACGGGGCAATTGGACGCCGACCGCATGGATTATCTGCTGCGCGACTCGCTACACTGCGGCGTGAGCTATGGACGATACGATTGGCAGCGTCTGGTCCACACCATCGTTGCCGTGCCGCCGACTGTCGAAGGCGGGCCACGCATCGGTGTAATGGAGGGCGGCTGGCATGCAGCAGAAGGGTTGATCGTCGCCCGATATTTCATGTTCACGCAAGTCTACTTCCACAAGACTCGCGTGATCTACGACCACCATCTTCAGAACGCGCTCTCCGCTCTCTTGCCCGGCGGCCATTTTCCTCCGCCGACAGGTGAGGCGCTTGACGAATACCTCCGGTGGGATGATTGGCGCGTCCTAGGGCTACTGGCGGGCGGCGACGGCGGCGAACATGGGCGCCGCTTGTCATCCAGGGACCATTTCCGCGAAGTCACTCACACGCCGGAATCGCCATCGTCCGAGGATTTGGCTCGCCTCAACGATTGGCGCACCGCCCTCGGGGATCTCCTTGCTGCGGAAATCCCGGCGGAGAAATCCTGGTACAAGATGGGCTCCGCAGATGTTCAAGTCCTGGCGGACACGCCCACCTCCGAGGCGAAGCCGCTCTCCACCTATTCGTCGATTGTCCGCAGCACGCCGCCAATCGAACAGGTAAGACTCTATGTACGGCCGGAACACCGCGCAGACGCAGTCGCGCGCCTACAGAATTCATGAGGAGGAGGATCATGCTCGATATTCAGGGGACGCTCGACAGAGTTGGTTTGATTTGCGCTCTCGTTTCTGGAGCGCCCAAGTCACCAGGTCGAACCTCGATCATGAAATGGATGTACTTCCTCAAGACCCTAAGGAAAGTGCCGCTTTCCTATCGGTTCCGTCTTTATACCTACGGTCCGTTCGACAGCGATGTCATTGACGATCTCGATTATGCGAAATTCCTGGGAGCCGTAGAGAACACCCTGGTGGCTTATCCCGGCGGACGAGGTTACGAGTATCTGCGCGGTCCAAAGGCCGACGAGATGGAGCGGCAGGCGGAGAAATTCCTGGCGCGGTACAAAGACAGCATCGAATGGGTGCTGCACGAGTTCGGAAAGCGGTCCGCCGGCGATTTGGAAATGTCGAGCACGATTGTTCTTGTCGACCGAAGTCTGGCCGAGAGGGGCATCCGCAGCAGCTTCGCTGAGCTGGCCAGAAAGGTGCACGCCATCAAGCCGCATTTGTCCTCGGACCTGATCGAGAACGAAGCTCGTGCGCTCAACGATAAGGGCCTATTGCAAGCGGCAGCGTGAATGTATCGGCGCGCGATGGCTTTCGAAGTGCAGCACGTGTAGGATGGGCAAAATTGCCTGCTCGGCGCGCAAGGAGCAGTTTTTCGGGCAGAGGCCGAGCTGAAGATGTAGCCCGGATTGCGCGTCGCGCAATCCGGGCTGCGGCGTAAGCGCGTTGGACGTGACCTGGATTGCGCTACGCTTGCTGGATGTCACTGGCGAACGTTAAGCACTTCATCGCAGCTAGAAGTCCTCAAACATTTCTCCCTGATTTGGGTCACGAATTTCTTCTTTTTCTTCCGCTGCTTTATCGGGCTGTTTCTTGAGTTCTGCTTGGGCCAGAAAGAATCCTTCTGCGAAGGTTGAAAGCATCTCCATTTTCTTAGCCTCGTCGACGCGTGGGATTTCGCACGCGTCTAAAACCCTCAATTCGCGCTTCCCATTCAACGCCCTGAAATCCAACACTTCGAAACGTGCCTTTTCCAGGTCAGGGTCTTGCAGCAATACCTCATCTACGAGCGTGACGAATAGCGACAAGCGTTCTCTCGCCAGCGGGTTGTGACGCCAGAAGCTGAACCACGGAAAGTAGAGCTGACCACCGATTCCATAGATCATTGGCGGTTCGAACGGCACCATCAATCCCCGTCCGGCTGGGTAGTAGCGACGATCAACTGCTTGAAAAAAGTCGGGCGCCACACCGGCAAAATGGTCTCTTATGAGTGGCAAAACGCCCAACAGATTCTTGCGTACACCCATACGCCTTATCTTTCGAATGCCTTCGACCACCTGCTCGTAAGAGACTCCAAAAACCAACAAATCGCGCACGGCAGAAAAAAGCGGATTGTAACTGAACGTCGGAGGACTCGTTGCGAGCCTCACCAGAATCTTTTTGATCATGTTGGAATCAGGCCGCCAATTGCGGGCCAGATGTTGTAGCGATGGGACCTTCAATTCCGCCATCGAAATTCACCCTTATTGCATCGCGAATGGACGCGGGATCTTCGAATAGAAACTCGCGATCTGCGCGTCGTCGATCTTCATTCCCGGTTTGGCGTGTCCGGGATGATTCCAGACTTTGTCCCAAGGACCACCAGGAACGTGGCTCAGCTCTGTTAAGTCGCTGGCCCGCATGCGGCTATAAAATTCAACTATTTCCTGCAGGAGAGCCGCGGTCTGGGAGTCAAAATAATATTCAACGATTCGATGAGACCCGTCTAGCGGATTGATTTCGGTCGCACGGCTTTTCACCGGCAAATAATCGTAATTCTTAAATTCGCGATACAGATAGGGAAGGACCGGTCCGAAATCCCAAGCTTCGAATTTATGCTTGATAAGCGGTCGTCGTAACGTAACTAGCGACCAAACGTGACAGAAATAGACTAACTTTTGCAGAGCCGTATGAGTTACATGCCTCCCTTTTCGGTCGCAGTAATCCAACACGAAATTTGCTACAGCACGTCCATCGTAAGCCATTGCTCTGTCCGCGTCTCGTTCCTGATATGTTCTACTGTCTAGTTCAATGGAAATCAAGGCTTTTTTGGGCTATGCTGTGGATAATCGTTGTCTCGAACGTATAGGATTCCCGTCACCCATCCAGCAGCTTCGCCACCAGCGCGTCGATGCGCTTTGAGATGCCGGCTTCGGCGAGCGCGGCGCGCACGCGCCGGCGCGCGGTCTGGAAGTGGAGGTCGTCGGGGATTTCGACCTTGGCGGCAATCTTTTCCGCCGCGGCGCCGGCGGCGGCAAGTTCGGCATGCGGGGCGTTCTTCGGATCGAAACGCGGGATCGGCAGCGTGAGCATCACCCTGTCGAAATCGCGCGCGCCCCGCGCTCTTCCAGATAGCTCGGCAGCCGGTGCTCGGCGTCTGCCAATTCGCGCCCAAGGTCCGACTTGATCTCAAAGACCGTGCGGCCGAGCAGGCCGTCGAGCCGACCCTTCGCTTCCGGGACAGGCTTCTCCAGTTCGATGTCAGTGGAGGCCGCGCCGAGCCCGGCCGTGAGCAACTCGTAGAGCAGTGCCCGCACTTTTTCGTGCTTGGGCTTGGTTGCAAGCTCAGCGGCAATTTCGCCAAGCCGATCGTCGGAGAGCCGCATGTCGATCGAAGACTCCTTCGATCAAGCGGTACTTGAATCGGGGCGCAACGACAACCGATCCGGCAAGGGCAGAGCCCTCCGGTTCGTCAACGTGCCCTCCACCATGCTTTGCATGGTCCCCCTCCCCCGCAAGCGGGGAGGATAAGAAAAACCTACACCCCGACATTGTCGATCAGCCGCGTGCCGCCGATGCGGGCGGCGACCAAGAGGCGGATCGGCCGCTCGCCCGCGGCGGCGAGCGGCGCCAGCGTCTCGGCGTTGCGGGCTTCGAGGTAGTCGACGGCAAAGCCGGCCGCCGCGATTGCGGCGCGGCCGTCGTCAAGGACGGCGGCGATAGAGGCGCCGTCCGCGCCGGCCGCGATTTTCTCGGCGCTCCTGACGAGCACGCGGTAGAGCGTCAGCGCTTTGGCGCGTTCGTCGGGCTTGAGATAGCGGTTGCGCGAAGAGAGGGCGAGGCCATCGGCTTCGCGCACGATCGCTCCGGCAACGATGCGGGTCGCAAGATCGAGGTCGCGGGCGAGGCGGGTGACCACCTTGAGCTGCTGAAAATCCTTCTCGCCGAACACGGCGATGTCAGGCGCGCACTGGATCAAGAGCTTGGCAACGACGGTAGCGACGCCGGCAAAAAAATGTGGCCGGAAGGCGTCTTCCAGGCCGGCCTTGGCGGCGCCTTCGGGCACGATGCGGGTGGAAAAACCTTCCGGGTACATGGTCTCGACGGCCGGCGCAAAGACGAGGTCGGCCTTGAGCGCGGCGAGGGCGGCCACGTCGGTGGCAAAGGTGCGCGGGTAGGTCTTGAGATCCTCGTGCGGGGCGAACTGGGTCGGATTGACGAAGATCGAGACGACGACGCGGTCGGCGCGGCGCTGCGCCAGGCGCACCAAAGCGAGGTGGCCTTGGTGCAGCGCGCCCATGGTCGGCACCAGCGCGACCGTCTCGCGCCGCTTGCGCAAATCCGCCAGCGCCTTTCGCAGCGCCGGCACGGTATGCACGATGCGCGGGCGGCGCCGCGCGCCGATCGGTCTTTTCGCCATTTGAATTATGCCTGGTCGTCAGACGTTGCCGCGCCAACACAGATTGCGTGCTTTGTCGATGCGGCGCCCGGTTAATGATTAACTTATCGCGCGCCATGCTGTATCTTGACCGCAGGCGTTGGCAAGCCGGAGAAGTGTAACAACAAGAACAATCGCGACCAAGGGATTGCGGGTCCATGTTGATGCAGATGGACGTCGGCAAGCCGGTGCCGGCGCATGTCATCGTCCTTGGCAACGAGAAAGGCGGTTCCGGAAAATCGACGACGGCCATGCATGTCGCCGTGGCGCTCATGCAGGCCGGTCAGCGCGTGGCGACGATCGATCTCGACTCGCGCCAGAAGAGCTTTACCCATTACATGGACAACCGGCGCGCCTGGGCCGCGCGCGCCGGTGTCAGGCTGGAGCTTTCCCGGCATTTCTGCGTCGCACACGGCGTCGGGCTGCGGCTCGACGCGATCGAGGCACAGGAATTCTCCGCCTTCGCCGAAGCGCTAAGCGCAGTCGAGAACAGCCACGACTTCATCGTCATCGATACGCCGGCGGGCGATTCCTACCTGATGCGGCTCGCCCATTCGATGGCCGACACGCTTATTACCCCGCTCAACGACAGTTTCGTCGACTTCGACGTGCTCGGCATCGTCGATGCCACCACCTTCGAAGTGACCGGGCCGAGCCACTATGCGGAAATGGTGCGCGAGGCGCGTCGGCAGCGGCGCCTGGTCGACGGCGGGTTGACCGACTGGGTCGTCGTGCGCAACCGCCTCTCTACGCTCGGCTCGCGCAACAAGCGGCTGGTAGGGGAGGGGGTGGAGGGGCTGGCGCAGCGGCTCGGCTTCCGCGCGGCCGACGGCTTCGCCGAACGCGTGATCTATCGCGAGTTCTTCCCGCGCGGGCTGACGGCGCTCGACGACATCAACGAGGATGCGCTGGGCTTGCGGCTCTCCGTCTCGCACGCGAGTGCGCGCGACGAGGTGAAGCGGCTTATCGATGTGCTCAAGTTGCCGATCGACGCGCGCGGCAAGAGCCGCGCCGCCGCGCGCGCCGAATGGATCGCCGCCTCCGGAAAACCGCTCGATACCCACGGCTTGCTGGCGGATTGAGGCGAGAGTCGGCGCCTGCCGACCGCCGACCTCCTTCCTGCCGACGGCAGGAGCCCGGACGCCATTGCGCCAATCGCCGCTGCGGGCCACTTTGAGGCGGGGCTGCCGACGGCGCGGTGGCGTTGGCGCCGTCTCATGGTGCGAGTTGCGAAAACAGCATGCCTGAGCTTCTTCTTGGCGTTGTCGTCCTTATCCTGCTGTATTTTGCCGCCAACGGCTTCGCCAAGGCCGATCCGAAACGCGCGGCGCGGCTTTTGCGCCGTCTGGGAGGCGGCGGCGCGCTCGTCTTGGCTGCATTTTTGCTGTCTCGCGGCGAGATCGGACCCGCCGTTACCGTCGGCGCCCTCGGCCTCGGGCTGTTGGGATGGGTGTCGCTGTGGCCGGCCGGTTTTTGGCGACGCGGGCAGGGTGTTGGCGGGGTGTCGCGCCTGCGTTCGGCATTCGTTGAGATCGAACTCGACCATACGAGCGGCGCCATGCACGGCCGCATGCTTGCCGGACGCCATGCCGGCGCCGTGCTTGATGCCCTCGATGCGAAGACCCTGGTCAGCTTGCTGGGCGAGATCGACGACGACAGCCGCCGCCTATTGACCGCCTATCTTGACCGCCGGGCGCCCGGCTGGCGTGAATACGCGCAGCGCGATGCGGCAGCGGGGGGCAGCGGTCGCGCGGCGTCCAGCGGCAAAATGACAGAACAGGAGGCTTATCAAATCCTTGGCCTTCAGTCCGGGGCGGGGCCACAGGAGATTGCCCGTGCCCACCGTTCCCTCATAAAGAAACTGCATCCCGACCAGGGGGGGTCGACGTACCTCGCGGCCCGCGTCAACGAGGCCAAGGACGTTCTGCTTCGCCGCCATCGCTAAGGTTCCCAAAACTGTCCTCGCGTGGCTCCACCCCTTCGATGACGCCTCGTCTCGCACTCCGGCCTGACCAAGATGGTCTTGACCGGACATTTGGCGCCTGATCGGTCCTCGAAACCGCCGACGCTCTTTGTTTGGTCGAGCGCAACCCGATTCGCAAGATCGGCTTTTCCCGGATCGGAATCTGCTCCTCGTGTGGCGGTTCAGAAGTCCGCATCATTCTTGCCGCGGGCTCGTCATGCGGACTTCTGAACCAAAGCCACACGAGATCAATAAGTTGCTCGTGTCCTTCGATTCCGAAGTTCGCAAATGAGCGAGGCGCAATGTGATGCGAACTTCGGAATCGGGACACTAGTCCTTCAGCACCAGGCATCTGATGTCTTGGCGCCTGAGTTGGCGGCAAGTGGCCGCGGCGGCGGCCTTGTCGAAGCCGGCAAAGCGCGCCCGATAGAACGCCTTGTCGCTTTTCTGAACGCGTTCGGTAAAGGAATGCGCGCCGGCGAGTGCGCGGCCTGCTTTGAGCCGCGCCGCGCTCAGGTGCCGCTGCGCCTCCTCTTCGCCGCCAAAGGCGCCGATCTGGATCTGCCAGCCCTTGTGCGCTGGCGCCGGCGGTTGCGGCGGTTCCTGGTCCCGCCGCGGCGCTGCCTCGGCTCTTGTCGAGCCGGTGGCAGCAACGGAATCGGCAGGCACCGCCGATCGCTTCGGCATTGGCGGGGGAGGCGGTTGAACGGCGGCGACCGGCACCATTTTCGGCATCGGCGCGAGTGCGGCCCTCTTCACCAGCACCGTGCGATAGGGGATCGTCCTGACTACCAACGGCCGGATCGGGGCGGTGGAACCTATCATCGACTTTTCGGCGGTCCTCGCAACCGCGCTCTGATCGCGGCGGGCGTGGTCCGCGGTGCTGCTCGGCGCGGCCGGGCCTGTCTTGCCGAACGCGGCCAGGACCCGCTTGCTCACCGGCTCTGTTCGCTGCGCGCGTACCGGGACCGCATGCCGCAACGATGCTTCCATGATGTGGCCGCGGATCAACGCGCGCATGTGCGCGTCGCGCGCGGAGGCCGAACTGCCGCCGAAAACGGCGGCGATGATATAGCGCCCGTCACGGTGAACCGAAGCGACGAGATTGAACCCGGAGGCGCGGGTGAATCCGGTCTTGATGCCGTCGACGCCGTCGACAGCGCCCAGCAGGCGATTGTGATTGCGCATCGCCTCGCCGTGATAGACGAAGGACCGCGTCGAGAAATAGCGATAGTAGCGCGGAAACCGAGCTTCCAGCGCGCGTCCGAGCAGCGCCTGGTCGCGGGCGGTCGTGACTTGATCATCGTCGGGCAGGCCGGACGCATTGACATAAGCGGTGTGGCGCATGCCGAGCTCGCGCGCCTTCCGCGTCATCATCCTGGCGAAATTTTCTTCGCTGCCGCTCAGATTCTCGGCAATGACCACGGCGACGTCGTTTGCCGACTTGGTAACGACGGCCTTGATCGCATTCTCGACCGTAATGGTCCGGCCGGGCTTGACGCCGAGCTTCGTAGGCGCCTGCGCGGCGGCATGCGCGGAGACCTTGAGCGGCGTATCGAGCCTGATCTCGCCGGCGTCGAGCCGCTCGAACAACAGATAAAGCGTCATGATCTTGGTGAGCGAAGCCGGATGGCGCAGCGTGTCCGGATTCGACTCCTCAAGCACCTTGCCGTTGTTGCCGTCGACCACGATCGAGGCTGTCGGCGGCGAATAGCTTGCAACATGAGCGCGGGCGCGCGCGTGGTCGCGAGCACGATAATGAACGCGCACCGAATGGTGGGCGGAATGCACGTGTGTCCGACGATGGCGCCGCGCGACGGCTACGTCGGAGGTAATGGTGATACCCGCTATAACGGCAACAAGACCCAGAACGCCACAGCGAAGCCCGCGCCCGGCTTCAGAACGCATTGACCCCATTACCCACCCCGTCCCTGAACCACCCCATCGCCGAACGCGTTCTGGCCCCGCGCCGGACCACGCATCGTTCCATAGGATGACGTCCCCGCGACGAACGCCCCCGGCCCATCCACAAACGAAGCTCTGCGCCCACTCAAGGGTCGATCGTCATGCCGACGACACAGTCAAGCACGCTAGGTGAACGCCGTTGCGAAAGCGTTAAATCCCCTCATGCCGTTGCGCGCCGCGGCGACACCCATTGCGGCTATTGTGCAGCGCACCTACATCACAACGATCAACGCCCGACGAGGCGTTTTCAAGGCAGTCACTCCAACTACCTCACCGCGCACGAGAGCAGCGCGCCGCCCGGAAAGGGACGTCATCATGAACAGCGAAGAGATGCAGAAGCTCGGCAAAGACAGCATGGACATGGCGCTGACTTCCTTCGGTGCCGTCGCCAAGAATGCGCAGGCCATCGCGGTCGAAGTCGTGGACTACTCGAAGAAATCGTTCGAGGATTCCGCGGCCGCTTGGGAAAAGCTCATGGGCGCCAAGACCCTGGAAAAGGCCATGGAAGTGCAGAGCGCGTACCTGAAGTCGTCCTATGAGGATTTCGTAGCCGAGGCGACCAAGCTCGGCGAGCTCTACGTCGATCTCGCCAAGGAGGCCTACAAACCCTTCGAAGGCGCGCTCGCTAACAAGGAAAAGCAGACAGCGTACGCTCACGCCCGGGCTCGAGAGGGCTGACCACGGCACCGGCGAGCGCGCCGTCACCGAGTCTCCGGAGCCTTATCCACGCCACACTTTCGCCCGCGAATGTTCTATGATCCCGAGCGGGATGTCGGCGCAAGAGCGGACGTTCGGCCAGAATGCGAACGGCGAACGCCGATCGAAGGCCGATCGAAGACGAAGAAGCGAGGAGAACGGAAATGTGGAGGACGTTGGGAGCTGGAGCATTTTTGGCGCTCGCAGCCCTGTTGCCGGCGCAGCCGGCGGCGGCGCAGGATCCGGTCGGCGGCGCGATCGTCGGCGGGGCGCTCGGCGGCATCATTGGCGGCGCCCTGGGCCGCGGCCCCGGCGGTGCCATTGCCGGCGCGGCAATCGGCGCCACGACCGGCGCGGTGATCGCCTCCGAGGCGCGCCCGCGTCCCGGCGGCTATTTTTGGTGGCGCGGCGGCTGTTATTTCCGCTATCGGAATGGCGCTTGGTCGCGACCGCTGCCGCCGAGGTATTGCGGGTATTGAGCAAGTTCCGCTCATTTCCGCGCAAGCGGGAATCCGGCTGGGCATGCTCGGTCTTCGGGAACTGCTCCGCGTCCCCGCTTTCCGCGGGGACGAGCGGATAAGGCATTCGGTTTCATTCGATCGGAACATACGGCCCGGTCAGCCGGCCACGGCGACGGCCGGCGGGACCATCGTCGTTGCCGGCTTTTTTACACGGGTGCGGAAAAAGCTGAGCACGCGCCGGGCGGTGTCGGGCTGGAGTCGGTTGAAGCTCGACAGGGCCTGATCGAGGTCGTTGGCAGACATGCCGCGGTCGGCTGCGCGCAGAAGCAGGATGGCCTTGGTTGTCGTCGAGGACAAGCCCGCCACCTTGGCAAGTATGAGCACGATTTCAGCGCCGGGATCGAGCAGAGCCCGTTCGACCACGTCGATCGGGGTGTCGCACAAGAGCGACAGGGCGATCGCCGTCTGCTCGAACTTGCGCTCGCGCGCATACAGGTAGACCTCGGCCTCGCCGATGCGGCGGATGCGGTTTTGCCGCTCCACTTCCGCCTGCGCGGCGGCGAAATCGGGTGAGGCGTTGCGGGCTTCGTTGCGGATGCTGCCGACGACTTCGGCGACGACACCGTCGATGGCGCTGCCGGCTTGGGGATTTTCCGCAGCAAGACGCGTGCGCACCGCGCTGGACGCCTTCTCCAGCAGCACCAGGAAATGCGGTCGAGGGACGTCGCTGCGCATGCCGACCTCGGCGGCGAGATCGTCATCGCCGGCCGAACGCGAGACCAGGATGCGAAAGCCGGCGTCGGAGAAACGCGCGCCGGAGTTTTTCACGACCGAACGCACGACCTCCCGGTCGCCGCGCTCGACCAGGACGTCGGTCACCGCCGCGCTCAGCGACTTTCGTTGCGAGATGGCAAACAGATGCTGCTGGCTCTTGTTGGCGGCGTTGGCGAGAAGGGCGTGCTCGTCGAGCCTTTCCGATTGCGCCAGCACCGGCCGCGCGACTTCGATGTCATCGTCGAAGGCGAGCATGTGGATCACGTCCGAGGGAGCATTGGCGATCGGCGCCAGGCGATGCGAAAGCTTGGCGCGCGCCTTCGCCTCGATGGCGTGCGTCAGGCGGATCATCACGTCGTCGAATACGCTGATCTGCTCCTTGGAATAGCGTGGCGCGCCGCCGACGAAGAGATCGGTGATGCGCGTGAGCATCTCGATGCGGCGCGTGTTGGTGCCGCCGGCCAGTGCGGCTTCGAGCTCGTCGAGAAGGGCAAGAGTTCGAGTCATGCTTGGCCGCCGCTACATTCCTGAAACGCCGGCAAGAATGCCGCCCGAAGGGTGAACAAAGACTTGCCGTGCGCCAGCGGGCTGCGGCCAAAGAAACGGAGTGATGCGAAATGCCCGGCGTGTTTGCCAGGTCCTTACCCATCGCAATGCTCCCATGTCGTCATGGTGATGCCGGCGGCGGCATCGAGATCGCGCGCCGGGCCGGGCCTGAGCCCATACCGCAAAAAGATGCTCTCGGGCGTCGTCTGCGCTCCGAGTTGCGGCAACAGCGGCCGTCCGCCGGGAATTCGCGCACCGGCGGCGCGCGTGAGATGGAAGGCGTCGTAAAGAGGCAGAAAGAGACCGAAGACCTCGGTGCCGCCGATGACCGCAATCGTGCCGGCGCCAACACCAAGCTGGCCGAGCGCTCTTTCGAGCGAGGCACCCGACGGGTTCCACAACAGCGCGTGGGGATGCGACGGATCGGGCGCGAGGGCGCCGATCCGCCGCGTCAGGATCAGACGTTTGCGTCGCGCAGCGCGCGGCCCACCCTCGTGCGAACGGCGTCCATGCACGACCACGGCCGCCCGATCGAGTTCCGACTGCAAGAACCTTTGGTCCGCCTCGTTGCGGATCGATTCGGGCATCTCGCCCTTGTCGCCGGCGATCATGCCATCGGCGGAGACGATAGCGTAGCCCTCGACACGGTGCTGTCCGATCATGCCACAACGATAGCCGCACAGACGCAGCAAGTCATTTGCGAGCAAGGCGGGGCTTTACAGGCCGAGTGCCGGGAACTGTCGAATCGCGTGTCCCCCCACCGCCAAGACCCAGCCAAGACCCAGCCAAGACCCAGCCAAGACCTCTTGCATTGCCCGCGTCAAACGTCTATTCGCAATTCGAACGATAGTTTGAAAAATGGCCAGGCATGACGCGACCCTCGGAAGTGACCCGCGAACGGATTCTGAAGGCGGCCGAGCGATTGTTCGCCGCGCGCGGTTATGAAGGCACCAGCATCCGCGCCATCGTCACCAAGGCGCGGGTGAACCAGGCCGCCGTCAATTACCATTTCACCGGCAAGGACGGCCTCTACCGTGAAGTGCTGCACGCCGCGTTTCATGCCCTCACCGAGCGCCAGATTGCGCATGGCGCGCAGGCGACGACGCGCTCGCGCGAGGAGGTGCTGATCGACTTCGTTCGCGATCAACTGCGGCCGTTGTCGGCACGCGACGAACTCAGCCGCCACATTCGCCTCTTCAACTGGGAGGCGGTGCAGCCGACCGCGATCTTTCGCAAGCTGGTGAGCGAGGAAGCGACGCCGTTCATGAACGTAGCCGTCGATCTGGTGCGCCGCTTCCTACCGACGGCGGATCAGCGCGTATTGCTGATGGCTGCCATCTGGTTGATCGGTCAGTGCCATATCTTTGTGCGCAATCGCGAGCAGCTCGCCGCACCGCCGGTTGCGCTAGCGCTCGAGGGCCCCGCGGTCGAAGAGTTGGCGCGGCACATCTGCCGCTGGGCCGCCGCCGGCCTAGCGGCGGGCTCCCTGCCCGCGGTGCCGCCGGCCCCCACAGGAAATCCGCTGTGACGCCGCAAAGATTCCTTTTTCCTGGCCAGTCGTCGCCTATAACGCATGTTTGAAATTCAATCGGTCGTTTGAAAAAACGGTGTCGGAGGCACAAGGGATCATGCCGCGCGGTACGCCACTACTCACGCGTTTTCTCGGCAAGTTCATGCTCGACATTCTGCCGGCGGCGCTGGCCAGCGCGATCGGCGGTTTCCTGTTCACCCAGTACCAATGGGGCCAAGCGCCGGCGCCGGCGAGCGAGCGCCACGCGGTGGCATCGGCCGAGATCATTAAGCTGGTGCGCGATGAGCATGCCCTGATCGTCAATTTCCTCAATGCCCGGCTGGCGGCGGAAAAGGCGCGGCTCGCGGTTGAAGAGAAGGCCCGTAGGGGCGCCAGTGCGGATATGCGCGACCCGCCCGCCGCAGCGCGGCACGACTATGCCGTCGTAAAGCCCTCCGAGGCAAAAACGCCGCCGCCGACCCGGCCGCTCTTTGCCGCCGCCGCTCCGCGGCTGCACGCGCCCATGGTGATCGCCCAGGCGCAGCCTGCGTCGGCGCCGCCGGCCGAGGCCGGAGTGGATTCGCCGTTCCTGAAAACGATCGGCCTCAAGGACCACGTGATCGCCGCCACGGAGCACATGGTGACCGCGATCGGCGCGATCCCGTCGTGGATCGCGGCGCTGGGCGATCGCCTCGGCGGTCAGAGCATCAGCCCGCCTTCCGCGAGCCACCTGATCGGGACAACCAGTTGATGCGTACCGGCAACAGGTGCCGGCATTCGGATTTCCACTGCTTTTATTCGGGGTTTCACCGCTTGCGACTGCCGAAAACGGCGGCTAAGGCGTATATCGCCAAAGAAGGAACCGGCACGGCGGTCGCAGCGTTCTTCCGTCCGGCGGTCGGCTCTGTGAGGTGGGTTCAGGCGGCGTCGAGTTTGTCTCGGAGGTCGTGATGCGTTTCGCCGGGAACTTTCATCCAGAGTGGGGTTATCTCGCCCCGGCGCCCAGTTTCCTGCGCACCGCGCGCATCGTTGTTGTGGCCACGGCGATCGGCGCGACTGCCGGCGCCGGCGTGGTATTCTCGTTGGTGGGTCGTCCGGCAGCGGAAGCCGGGAAAACCTCAGTCGCGGCGCGCACGCTTGTGCAGCCGGTAGGACAGGCAGGACTTTTGGCACCACAATTCCGTGCGCCAGCCGCGCCGGCGGCCTCGCCGCCAATCGACGCGAAAGCGCGCGCTCAAGCAGCCGCCCACACGACCGCCCAAGCTGCGCAAGATGCTGCGCAAGATCAAGACCGTTTGCAGAAGTCTTCGGCCGCCATGGGCCATATTGCAGTGGGAGTCGCGACAAGCGACTCAAGCGCAAAATCGACAAGCCCGCAGCCGACCGGACTTGGAACGCTTGCCGAAGTTCCGGCGGCCGGCGTTCCGGCGCCGGCAAAGGTCTACGATCCGCCTGCAAAAGCGAGGACGGCGCCGGTTGCGGCGCGATCGGCAAAGAAAGCGATCAGACAACACCGTGACGCATCACGCGGCCACGCTACCCGTGACGGGTGGCGTCGTCCGCAATCCGCCGGCGTCGACAAAGAGCTATCCTTCCTGCGGCACTTATTCGATTACGCCCCCCAGGGCGAATACTTCGCCAACGAAGGCTCTCGTGGTTACCCCCGCGGCGATCGCTTGGATTGGGATCGTTAACACTGTTGCACGGAACACGCTCTGCCGTCGCAAATTGTCCTATCCACGAGCGCCATTGCCGCGGCTCGCAGCTTCTCGCGAAGAAAGGGAAAGATGAAGAAAGCCGACGCTTGGCTGAGACTGGGCGGCTAGTGTGGTGGATTTGACGCTCCGATCATCATTGCGGCAACTCGTCATCGGAGCGTCAAAAGATCGGA
>JAKAPE010000089.1 GCA_021811945.1 Pseudomonadota bacterium
CGATCTGTGTGTCCGGACTTGCGCTGGGACATCGTCAACGAGTTGCCAGTTTCCGATTTACATGCAGTCTGATGACATGAACGCGGGCGTGGGCCTGCGATTGGCCAAGGCGCTCATACCGCCGCTGCTGCGTCCTTCCGCCAAGATTCTTTATCGGTCGCTGGCCCGGCGGACGCGGCCGCACCGCTTCGCCGACCGCCTCGACCCGACCGTGCTTCACTGCCGCACGGCGTATAACATGTACGGCGGCTATTGCGTCCCGCTGTCGACGCTGCATCGGCCGGCAGCGCAGGCTGTCGTTGCCGGCAATGTTTGGGAGCCGCAAACCATCGAATTTCTGATCTCGCACGGCGGCGATGGCGATCTCATTCATGCGGGAACGTTCTTCGGCGACTTTCTGCCCGCGCTGGCCCGCTCGCGGCGCGGTGGAGCGAAAGTCTGGGCATTCGAGCCCAATCGCGAGAGCTACCGGTGCGCTTCCATAACCGCGGAGATCAACGGGCTGGAGAACGTCGTGCTCACGAACGCAGCCGTTGGGGAGCGGCATGAAACGATGGTCTTGCAAACCAGCAACTCCGACGGGACCGTGCTGGGTGGCGGCAGCCGCATTCTCGTCGCCAAGTGTGCGTTGGCCGTCGCGGGAGCGAACACGGAGCTTGTGCCGGTGGTAACCCTTGATTCCATCGTTCCCGACGATCGGACGGTGTCACTCATTCAGCTCGATGTTGAAGATTTCGAAACTCGGGCATTGAACGGCGCCGGCAAAATCATTCGGCGCTGCCTGCCCATCATTGTTGTCGAAACCGTACCGCACGAGGAGTGGCTTGCGGAGAATTTGCGGCCCCTCGGATACCGGGTGGGGCCGTGTCCGGAAGGGAACACCGTCCTGCTTCCTCCGGGGAAAACGATCTGAGGGACAGGGACGCGAAAAGCAGATGACGCATGGCTTGCGCGACCGCGTCAGGCCTTCCATCCGGCGGCGCCGGCGGCTGCACTATTTTCTTCGCAACCTGTTCTTCGCCCCTGCGGAGCGGCGGGAGGCGATACTGGCGCGCCGCGCCAGCGCGCCCTGCACGTTGCCGATCGTGATGATTGTCGGCTGTTCGCGCAGCGGCACGTCCTTTGCGGCGCGGATGCTCAAGTCGGCAGGGTTGCTCTTGCCGGGCGAACACACACCGCCGGACGAGTTCAACCCCGAGGGTTATTTCGAGGAAGACCGCGTGGTCGCCGTCAACAGCGACATCCTGTGGGGGTCGGGCGGGCATTGGTTCATGCCGCCGCCAAGGCTTAGGGTCTATGCCTATCAGCGCGCGCAAATCGTGCAGGCGCTGACATGGTTCTGCAGCTTCGGCGGCATTGCCGGTTGGAAGGATCCCAGAGGCACGCTGACGCTTCCGGTCTGGCTCGAGATGGCGCGCGAGCTTGAAATCCCGGTATGTGTGGTGGGTGTCTTCCGCAACCCGGCGGCCGTCGCCGCCTCGATCGTCCGACACGAGCGCGGCGCCATCGAGTTTCCTCAAGCCTTGAGCGCCTGGTGCGTCCACAACGCGCGGCTCCTGGATCTGGCCGCGTCGCAGCCGAGCCGGTTCTCATGGTTCACGACGGACCAGTGCGAACAACGCGTCGAGAAAAATCTGAACGCCCTCGCGGGGCGGTTGGGTCTCGGCGGCCGGGTCGCCATGGACGACAACCATCGACGCACAATTGTCCCGAACTTATTGGAGATCCCGGCAATGGTCCGTGAGATCCATGAACGTCTGCTGGCGGCGCACGCCGCGCAATGGGGACCGACAAATCGTCATGCGCATAACTCGGCCGCGTCCTGAGAGCGGCTAATGAGTCCGCAGTCGGCTGCTCATTGCAGATCGCCCGCAATCCTCTTCAGCGATCACCATCCCAGTAGCTCGAATGGCGGGGAAGAACTGGTATTGCGCGAGATTCTTCTCGGTCTGGCGGCGCGCGGGTGGCGTTGCCTGCTGGCTTATCACGCGTGGGGCGATCTCGTTCCCGAGTACGAGGCGGCGGGCATCGAATGCCGCCGGTTCGATCTGGCGCCGCTGCGGCTCGGCAATCCGGCCAGATTTCTGGCGTCGATCGCCCGCCAAGCGCTCTGGGCACGGCGCCGGCAAGTCCGGCTCCTGCATTGCAACAGCTATGTTCGCGCGGCGCATGGCGCCGCCGTCGAGGGTTTTGCCGGCCTGCCGGCGGTGTGTCACTTGCACAACCCGCTGCCGGAATATCTGTCGCGACAATATCGCTGGGGATTGCGTCACTTGGACAGGCTCGTCGCCGTGTAGGCATCGACCGGAAACCGCACGGTGCAGAAGGCCGCGCGGACTTGTCGGACGTCTCCGCGCACGCCCGCGACATTTGCGAACGCATGCTCGCGGCCCATGCCACACAATGGTACGGTTTGTTCGTATCCGCCGTTCAGCCGGCTTGATTCCCGGCACCGACGACCTTGATCCGGCCGAGTTTGACGTGAAATCGCTAGCACATCTCGCGAGAAACGCATCGACGGCGCTGCGGGACCCTGAGATCCTGCAAAGATGGATTCGCTATCAGTGGGCGGCGCGGACGGGCCACGAACCGGCGCTGCGCATTGGAGCGGGCATCTTCCGCGGATTTCCGCACTTCAATGCCTATCTAGGCGCATGGAAGTATCGGCCGGACGACGCCGAGAGACACTTTCTTGCGTGCAGCCTGCGCGGCGCGAAGACCGTTCTCGACGTGGGAGCAAACTTCGGGGTTCTTACGGCACTGATGTGCGAGCTCGCGCCGGACGCGCAGGTCTACGCCTTCGAGCCGCACCCGCAGACGTTTGCGGCGCTGCAACGGAACACAGGCTCGAACGCACTCGCTGCCCGGGTGCACTGCGTACAAGGCGCAGTCGGAGCCTCGGTCGGGACCACAGCGTTCCTGGATACCGGCGCTCCCGCCACCAACCGCATCGTTTCCGGCGGCGATCACACGTTTCAAGTCGCGCTGACGACCGTGGACGTCTTCTGTCAGGAGCACCGTCTTTCATCCGTCGATTTTCTGAAAATCGACGTCGAAGGCGCGGAGCGCAATGTACTTGCCGGCGCCGCAGGCATGTTCGGGAGACGCTTGATCCGTTGCGGGATGATAGAAATCTGCCCCGGCAACTTGAAGCAATTCGGCAAGAAGGTCGACGATCTGCATGCTTTCTTTGCTACCTACGGCTACGAGCTTTTCTGGTTCGGCGCCGACGGGGGCCCGATCGGCGCCGTGCCGCTCGATTTGCCGGAGAGTTTTCTTGGCAATGCGGGTTTCAGGCCCGCGCAGCCCGAATCGTGCGAAACGAGTTCGTGACCGGCAACCCGCCGACCGCTCTGTTCAACGACCTCCATCCCAGCCGCTCGAATGGCGGAGAAGAGCTGGTGTTGCGCGAGATTCTTCTCGGTCTGGCGGCGCGCGGGTGGCGTTGCCTGCTGGCTTATCACGAATGGGGCGATCTCGTTCCTGAATACGAGGCGGCGGGGATCGAGTGCCGCCGGTTCGATCTGAAGGCGGCCCGATTGGCGGCTCCAAGACTGTTTGTGAGATCAGTTGCTGGGCAGGTGCTGTGGGCGCGGCGCGAGCGGGTCGGGCTGTTGTATTGTAATAGCTTCAATCGCGCGTCGATGACCGCCACCGCCAAGATCCTGGGCGGAGTTCCGGCGATCTGCCACCTTCACAACGAACCGCCGGACTATCTGTCGCGGCAATACCGCTGGGGACTGAACCGGCTGGGAAGATTTATCGCCGTTTCCGGCTGGAACGCGGCCGAATGGAGCCGGACCCTCGGCCTACCCCGGGAGCGGTTCGCCGTGCTCCACAACGCCATAGACACGAGCCGTTTTCGCCCCGACGACAACGCCCGCAGCGCGGCGCGACAGGAGGTCGGTGTCGGCCCTGACTGCTTCGTCATCGGTTATTGCGGGCGCGTCGTGCGCGGCAAGGGCGTCGACGTACTCGTTCGAGCGATGGCGCCGCTCGTCGATAAAAAAAATGCCGCGATCAAGTTGCTGATCATCGGAAGCGACGCGCAGAACATCCTGCACTACAATGAACCGGTAGTGCCCATGCTCAAGGAGCTTGCCGCCGAGTTGGGCATCGCCGACCACGTCGTTTTCCTGGGAGTGCGCCACGACGTCGAACGCTGGTACAACGCCATGGATGCGCTGGTGGCGCCGGCGACCACTCCCGACCCTTTCTGCCTCGTCGTCGCGGAAGCCCTGGCTTGCGGGCGGCCAGCCATTGCCAGCCGGGTGGGGGGCGTTCCGGAGGTCCTTAACGGAGCGCTCGATGAGCTCATGGTTCCACCGAACGATGTGGACGCCTTGGTCGTGGCATTGCAGCGGATGATCGACGATGCGCAGCAGCGCGCCCGACTCGGTACACTCGGCCGCGAGGCCGTAGAGAAGAATCTGGCCGTCCCGCACTATCTGGACCGCCTGGAGCAAATCTTGGAAGGAATGCTCGCGTGATGCTGTCGCCGATGTCGGCCACGTTGCCGGAGCCCGGAGAACGGCCGGCGCAGCCAGACGGCATCACCATCCTCGGCGTGCAATTTGCCTCGATCAGAAATCTCTTTGCTCCCTTGACTGCTCGCGCGGACCTGATGTTCGTCCATGTCAATGACTGGCTCGCGGAGTTGCGATCCGCCGTTCGTCCGCAAGCCTTTGTCAAAGTGAAACCGCTCGCAGGAGCGGACTGGCGGGAATGGCGTTTTCCGCCGGGCTGGGCCAATCGGCTGGCGCCGTGGATCATGCCGCATGTGGCGGAACGACTTGAGCGCGCCTGGCGAGAGCGCGAGTGGAGAAATCCGCGCCTCGTCATCACCTTTCCCTACTTCCTCCCGCTGGTCCGCCGGCTCGGCCCGAAGCGCACCGTCTATTATGCGGTCGACAATTACCAGGCGTATTGGCCGGATCGGTCGGTCGCGTTGGGCGCGCAGGAGAATGAGCTTATCAGGACCGCGGCCGCTACCGTAGCGGCGAGTTCGACGCTCGCGACCTGGTTTCGCACACGCGTGCCTAGCGCGGCGACGAGGGTGCACCATCTCCCGAACGGCGTCGCGCCCGAGATGATCTGCACGCCCGAGGCCGCCGAGGGCGGAGCGTCGGTCCTCGATGTCGGTCTCGCCCAGCGCTTCGGCAACGCGCGCGGACCGGTGGTCGGCTGCTACGGCAATACAGCCCCAGGCTACGGGCTCGATTTTCTCGCCGCGATCGCGGCGCGATTGCCGGACTTTCGCTTTCTGTTGATGGGCCAAATGCTGTCGGATGATCGCGCTGCTCACGCGCGAGCGCTGGCAAAGCTCGCGCGATCGCCCAACGTCGTCATGCTGGGACATGTGCCGGAGCCGCACAGTCTGCGGTTCCTCCGGCAATGCCACATCATGATCATACCCCTGCCCCTCACCGAGCAAATTCGCTACAGCTGCCCCAATCGGCTGTGGACGTACATGGCGACAGGCCGGCCGATCGTGTCGACGCCGATCGCCGAAGTCATCCGGTTCGGCGAGCTGGTCTATCCGGCGGCATCCGTCGACGAGTTCGTCGACGCCTTGCGCCGCGTGGCGCAGGAGGACGACGTGCGGCTGGCTCTCCGGCGCCTCGCGATCGCAAAGGAGCACGCCTGGCCGCGCCTCGCGCGACGCATGTGGTCCATTCTCTCTTCGACGAGCTGATGGCGCCTCGCCGAGCGTCCGAGTTGGCGCGAATTTGATGCGGTTCGTGCATCGCCACTCTGCCGACCAAAGATACGCGACAGCGGCGTGATCTATCCGCCGGAAATACTGCAGGCACCGATGCGGCGGGTGTGCACGCGGTTGACCGCGTTGGGGGTCGAGCTTCATTCCTGTCATGCAGTCGAGTTCTTCGCCCGCGAGGGGAACTGGCACACCGTGAGCTATGCCTCGGCCGTCGCCAGGTTGGACGCCTGGGAGATCGACCGGCGTTTTGAGAAGGCCTTGCGCCGGAATCTGCCGCATGCCCGCGTTCGCATCGGCGATTCGTTCGAGCTCGCCGAGCAGCCGGAGTTCGCCGCCCAATTCGATCTTGTCGTGTACGACAATCCGCAGGTCACGTTCGGAGATGGAGACCGGTATTGCGAGCATTTCGAGGCGCTCGACACCCTGTCGCATTTGATGAAACGACAGGCCGCGGTGATCTTCAACGTCAATCGCGCGCCGTTCGATTATGACCTGTTTCCCGATTGGCAAAGGCGCCGCAGCGGCTTTTATAAGATTGCCGACACCAGAAGGCTTGACGGCGATTTTCTCATAACCTTCTACAAAGAGTACTTCCGCACTCGGAGTCTGGAGGTCCGCCATATGTTCCTCGAGCCACGGCACGAGCCCCATATCGTCTATCTGGCGGCAGTCGTGACGAAGGCCGCGGCTTAGCAGACGGCTGAAGCGGGTGACTGCGGAAAACCTGCTCGTCGTCGAAGCGCACAGCGACGATTCCGCCATCAGCATTTCCGGCTTTCTTGAGAGGAACCGCGGCCGCTATCGCTACCATTTTGTCCTGGTTGCGCTGTCCTCGGTCCATCTGCATCACGCGGGGCTGGTGTCGCGCGAACTGAGGCAGCAGGAATACCAGCGCTACGTCGATCATTTCGACGGCGTGTGGCACCGCGAATGCGGATTGCCGTTCGACGCCGACGGCTTGCTCGACAAGATGGGAAAGAAGACGCTCGTCTCGGCCATCGAGAATGTCATCGCCGAAGTGAGCCCCGCCGTCCTCATCTGTCAGGGTCCGTCCTTTCACCAGGACCATACCATGGTCTATGAGGCGACCATCGCCGCAACCCGGCCGACGGCGCGGTTTCTCCCCAAGGAAATATACATCATGGAGAACCCGACCTATGTCCATTCGCTGGGGCCGCACACCGATATGAAGCCGGACCTCTATGTGAGCCTGAGCGAGCACGATATGCAGAAGAAGCTTGATTGCTATCGCGCCTTCTTTCCTACGCAGGTGCGCGACAGCGTGAATTATCTTTCAGGAGACGGTATCCGTGCTTGGGCGCGTTACCGCGGGATAGAAGCGCGCTGCACTTATGCCGAGGCGCTAACGACCTATATTCGGATCATTTTATGACGTCGATTTCCGATCAGCCTGAAGCGCCCGGCCAGGAGCGAATCGTTTCCATCCATCAGCCGCATTACTTTCCCTGGCTCGGACTGGTCGCAAAGATTGCCTGCTCGGATGTCTTCATCATTCTCAACAGCGTGCAATTTGAGAAGAATGGCTGGCAAAATCGGACCCGCTACTCCACGAGCGGAGGACTTAAGTTTTTGACATTGCCGATACGGCATACGGGAATCGTGAGTAATACCAAAACTATCAGGGAGATCGAACTTGCCGATATCCGCGCCACGCAAAAACATTGGCAAACGTTGCGACAGCGCTATCGGAGGGAGCCCGGCTGGCCGCGAATTGCCGAGCGGCTGGAGGAAATTCTTGTTCGCGAATATGACCAGCTTCTGCCGGTAGCGCTGGCGACGACCCGCCTGACCTTGGAGCTGTTCGCGATAAAGCCGCGCTTGGTGTTGGCATCCGCACTAGGCGTGCCGGGCAGCAAGACCGATCGCCTTGTGAATCTTGTCAAGGCGGTACGTGCAACGCATTACCTGTCCGGCGCGGGAGCAAAGGAATACCTCGAACCGGAATTGTTCAAACGCGCCGGACTCCAATTAAGCTACCAGGAATTCACGCATCCGATTTATCAGCAATTGGACGGCGTGGGTTTCATGCCGGGCGCATTCGCGCTCGAATGGTTTTTGGCAGATCCCGACGGCGCGGCGGCGCGCTTGTACCGACAGCTCCGCGACAACGCCCGTCAGCCGCCCCGCTGCCTTCTTGGCGTTCGGGGCTCGGCCGTGGCGCCTGATTTGCCGTACCGCAATGGGTGACCGTTTTCGCCCGCGCCTAGCCTGGATTGTCCCGACGGTCGAGGCTGGCGGGGTGGGACCGGTGGCGTTGGAAACGACCTCGGCGATGGCGGTGAGCGGCCGCTGCGAGGCCACGCTGGTCGAGACTCATGCGGCGCCGTGGAGCGATCGGACGCGCGAGGGGCTTCGGCGCGTCGCCCTCGACATGGGCGAAAGCCGGGCGTCGGCGAGCGTCGTGCTCGATTGGCTCAGGGACAACCCGCAGCATGTCCTGTTCACGAACGGCGTTTCGCACTTGAACGGGATCTTTCCCTATATTCCTCGCGATGCTCTGCACGTGGCCGTTCTGCATGATGCGTCTCGCCGCTATCGCGACGACGTCATGTCTTACGCGGCCTATCTGGACGGCGTGGTCGCCGTCTCCGACTACGTCCACGACTGGGCGCGAAAGGACCTGCACACGATCGGCTTTTCGGGAATCGTCCGGCGCATCCACAACGGAACGAACTACCCGGCTGCGCCAAGCCGGGCCAGCGCCGCGGGGCCGCTCAGATTGCTGTTTGTCGGCAATATGTGGCTGAAGGGCGGGTCACGGCTTGCCGCAATAGCCAAAGCGCTGCGCCGGCACGGGGTCGATTTCCACTTGACCGTGATCGGCGAGGATGCGGCGCAGGTCGAGCGCCAACTCGACAAGGCCGGTCTGCAGGAACGGGTGACTTGGCATCGCCGCCTGCGCAGGGAGGAACTCTGGCGTACCTACGCGGCGCACGACGTGCTGCTGATGCTGAGCTGGGGCGAGTCGTTCGGCATGGTCACGATCGAGGCAATGGGCATGGGATGCGTGCCGGTCGCATACGACGTCCCGTCGGGGTCGCGAGAAATCATCGAGCCCGGCATCAGCGGCATCCTGGCCCATCCCAATTCACGCGCAATCGCAACCGCCTTAGCCGGCCTGTCGCCGGCGCGACTACTCAAAATGTCGGCCGAGGCATCGAGGCGGGCGCGCACGCACTTCAGCGCCGAACGAGCGGCGCAGAAGTATCTCGAACTGATCGACGATCTGATGCGATCCAAGGACATCGCCGGCGGATCACGGCTTGGCGCGACAACGACTACGCGCGGCGTCGAATCACCTGTTCGGTCGCCGATCGCACGTATCTATCACGCTCTGCCGTCGTCGTGGCGGAACCGAATCCGCAAGGGTTTGGGGGCTTACCCGATTGGAGCCGCTTGGTTGAGAGAGCGGCTTTAGGGCATCCTTGATTCAAGCTCGATCCAATCTGCAACAGTGTTCAACGGCGGCATTGACGGCTTAGTGAACAAGGCTCGTTAGCAATTGTCTACGTCGATGGATGCTGGAGCGAATTTTGTCAACCGCGGCACACGGCCCGCGCGGAAGTTTTCCGATGGGATCGGCCCCGTTCCGAGCGTGCTGATCATAGCTATCGGTGCCCTGTTCGGCCTCGGCGTGATGCCCGCCGATGCCCAACCTGCCGGCGCGATGAGAACCTCGGCGATCGCACTGACATTCTCCCTGCTCCTGGTGCCCGCAATCGAAGCTCTGGCGCTGGGGGTCAAACCGGCACTGAAGATCAGAAATTTGCTTTTGGCCGGAATCGTCTATTGGCTTCTGGCGGACCTCATACAGGGTCTCTACGATATTGACGCAACGCCGCACGCCGTCGAAATCGCCTTTCTGGCGACGGGGCTTTTCGCCGTGGGAATTTCGCTGGGAGGAGCGATCCGCTCCGGCGGGATGCCGGCGGGAATTCGGCGCCTTGCCCGTCTTGATCTCTCCGATCGCCAGATTCTCGCTTGTACTGCGTTTTGCTTCGTCGCGGGGGTCTTCTATTACATCTACATGGCGGGTTTCTCTCCATCCCGCATCATTGAAGGCCTTCTCTACAGCGATCGATTCAGCGCTCCCTGGGCGCGCGGAGCGCTTGGCGATTGGCGCTCGTTTCTTGAGCAACTGTCGTATTTCGGTTATCTGCTGCCGCTCTTCACGGCCGTCATGTACATGCGCAGCCGTACTCTGCTGAGCGCAAAGACGGTCTTTTGCGCGCTCCTCTCGGCGTGCCACCTGGCGTTCCTCGCCCAAGGCGGGGGAAGAACGGCGATCGGCGCGGTCCTCGGCGCGGCGATACTGGTCGGCATCCATTTGACGCGCCGCACCGTGCGGCCAATTCATTTCATTCCTATCTTTGCGGCGCTGTTTGTCGCTCAGGTGACCATGAACGTCATGCTGGAAAATCGCTCTATCGGTCTCGGCAAGCTCGAGGTGAGCGATTGGACGTTCTCGAGGATTCGCGTCGACGATAATTTTTACCGGCTGGCGCAAACGACGGACTTCGTGCCCCTGTTTTTCCCCTACAGCGGTCTGCAGTTCGTCTATTTTTCGCTGGTGAGGCCGATTCCGAGAGCGCTGTGGCCGGGCAAGCCGGTCTATCAGGGATTTACCGTGCAACAGGCTTTGGGAGACACGGACACATCCTTCACCAATTCGGTGATCGGCGAAGCCTACAGCGGCTTTGGTTTTCCGCTGGTCTTCGCCATGGGAATGTTCTTCGGACTGGCGGCGCGCTGGTGGGAACAGACGCTCGAAGATCATCCGACTTCGGGAGGAGTCATGGTGTACGCCCTCGGCGCAATGGCCCTGTTCACGGCGTTGCGGGGATTTGTGAATATCGTTCTGTTTTCTTATCCCATTCTGTCGCTCTGGGCAGCCGCCGCCCTGTTCCGGTTGACCCGCGCGCGCCTGGTCCGGGGGCGCCGTTTCGCATAGGCCGCCATGCGCGTGTTATTGGCCATGCTCGGGGCCCGCCGGCGCTATCTCGTACCGGAGGTGATGGAGGAACTCGGGGTTCTCGGTTGCTTTGTCACCGACGTCTTCATGGGCAAGGTCGGATGGTTGCGGAGTGCGATCGCGCTGGTCGCGCGCTGGGTGAGGCCCAAGAGTGTTCGCGCGCTTTTAGGCCGCAGCTCATCTCGCATTGCGCGCGAACGCATCGTCGCATTTCAGTGGCTAGGGATACGCTACGCGATCGCCACCCACGTCGGGCGTGGTGATGCGCGCCTGTTCGCGGCGGTCAACCGGAGATTCTGCCTCAAATCACTGCCGCACCTGCGGGCGATCGATGTCTGCTGGGCGTACAACGGCGCGGCACGGGAATTGTTTGAGGCGGCGCGCGCCAAGGGCATTCGCTGCGTGCTCGAACAGGTCATCGCGCCCCGCGACGACGAGCTGCGCGAACTGCGGCAGGCCCGGGAGGATTGGCCGCAGTGGGATTGCGCGGAGGAACAGGCGCGGCCGGCGACCTCGGATCCGCTCGCCGCTCGCGAGCAGGCGGAATGGCGTTTGGCCCACATGATCGTCGTCGGCTCCCGCTACGTCCGGGACTGTCTCCAGAGATCGGGCGTTCCGGCCGGCCGCTGCACGATCGTGCCCTCGGGGATCGACCTCGAACGCTTCCAAGTCGGAACAGAGGTTCGCGGCGGCAGGCCCTTGCGAGTTTTATTTGTTGGACAGATCAACCTGCGCAAAGGAGTGCCGTATCTGCTCGAAGCCGCGCGGCGGCTGAACACCGCGCGGATCGAGCTCAGGTTGATCGGCGCCCTGCAGAGCAGGCGCGAATGCCTGGCGCCCTTTGCGCCATGGGCGTGGTTTTCCGGGCCGATTCCGCTTGCCGAAATGGCGTCTTACTATCAATGGGCCGATATCGTTGTCGTTCCGTCGATCTGCGAAGGGTCGGCAATGGTCACCTATGAAGCGCGAGGCTGCGGAGTTCCGATCATTGCAACGGCGAACGCCGGCGCATTCTTCTCGCCTGGCGTCGACGGACTGGAAATTCCCGTGCGCGACGCCGAGGCCATAGCGAGCGTTCTCGACCGGTTGGCGCGCAATCGGAATGAACTCCATGGCCTGCGCGAAGGGGCGATCGCCAACCGGCATGCGCTCGGCCGCGATGCCTATCGCGATCGGATACGAAGCGTTCTGGAGGCGGTCCGGGGGCCGCAATTTCACGCATGAAGCCGCACGTCGCGGTCCGCGGACGCCTCGCCGTAGCGGCGCAGAAGGCCTATTATGAGGATACGGCGGGCGAGTTTGACGCGTGGCACCTCAAGACGTCGGACGAACATCACAGCGCCTTGCTGTGGATCGATTTCCTGTTTCCGCCGCACATGGTCGCCTCGGTTCTGGATGTCGGGGCCGGAACGGGCAGGACGGTTCAGTTCTTCCGCCACAGAGGGCGTTCTGTCACCGGAGTCGAACCCTCGTCGGCACAGATCGCACAGGCGCGCAAGAAGGGCATTCCGCCCGGCCATATCGTCCAGGCCGACGGTCGTGCCTTGCCGTTCGCGGACGGCAGTTTCGACGCCGTCTGCGAGTTCGGCGTGCTGCACCATGTCGAGCAGCCGCAGCGGGTGATCGCGGAAATGCTGCGGGTGGCGCGCAAGGCGGTTTTCATCTCCGACAGCAACCGATTCGGACAGGGACACCTCATCAGCAAGCTGGCCAAACTCGCATTGTGCAATAGCGGACTGTGGAGAGTGGCAGAACTGACGCTGACCCGCGGCAAGGGTTATCATTTCAGCGAACGCGACGGCATTTTCTACTCGTTCAGCGTCTACGACCACCTCGAGCAGGTCGCGCGCGCGGCCGAGCATGTGTGGCTGCTTCCGGTCACGAAAGGAAACGGCAGACTTTGGTGCCGCCCACTGTTGACCCACGGCCATGTCCTGCTTTGTGCCTTCAAGAAAGGCTTTGCGCCGCCGCTCGGAATGCAGATGTCATGACGTCCGTGCCGAGGCGCAACTTGTGAGCTGCGTCGTCATCACCTGCATCCCATCGCCTTACCAGGTGGAGCTGTTCGATGGTCTGGCGCGGCGAGCGCCCGACTTTCGTGCGGTCTACTTGTCGCGGCGCGATCACAGCCGCAGTTGGGCGAGCCGCAGGCTGCAACACGCCGCCATGGTTCTGGATGCCGCCGAGCCGGGCTACCGCCAGTTTTTCCGTTGGACGGAAGCGGCCGATCTGGTTGTCTTTTCGGATTATTCGTCAAAGCCGGTGCGGGAGGCCATGCGGCGGCGCGCAACGCTCGGCAAGCCGTGGTGCTTCTGGGGGGAGCGGCCGGGATATCACGGACTGGGCTCGTTGGGGCGAATGCGGCGGCGCCTGCATCTTGCTCCGCTGCATCGCCATCGACACGTGCCGATCTGGGGCATCGGCAAATGGGCGATCGACGGTTACCGACGGGAATTCGGCGACGCACGGCCGTACTGGAATGTCCCCTACTTCTCCGATCTGCGGCGGTTCCGTGTCGCAAGCGCGGCTCGCGGTGCCGGATGCAAACCGGTGCGCATCCTCTACTGCGGGTCGCTGATAAGGAGAAAGGGCGTCGATATCCTGGCAAGGGCTTTTCATCGTCTTGGGCGGCAACGTCAAGAAGTGACTTTGTCGGTGGCCGGAACGGGCCCGCTGCGCGCCTTCATGGAGCGGGCATTGTCCTGCTTGGGGCAGCGCGTGCGTTTTCACGGCTTCGTTCCATGGGAGGAATTGCCGAACGCGTATGCGCAAGCGGATATCCTGTGCGCGCCATCGCGCTACGACGGCTGGGGATTGATCGTGCCTGAGGGAATGGCGGCGGCCATGCCGGTCATCGCCACCGACCGCATGGGTTCGGCGCTGGAGCTGCTTGAGCATGGCAGGAACGGCTGGCGAATTGGCGCTGACGACGAGGACTGCCTTTATGCGGCGCTGTGCGCGGCCGTCGACGCCGCGCCGGCAGAGCGCCTTGCAATGGGCATCAGCGCGCAATCCCGCGCTGCCGGGCAGGATGTTGCCGAAGGAGTTCGATGCTTCGGCAAAGCGATGGAAGGAACCATTGCCGCGTGGTGAGGAGAGGATGTGTCCCGGTAGATGCGCTTTATGGATGACACCTGTGCTTTGCTGTCGGCGAAATCTCCTGGCTGAACGACGCCTTCGTGCAATCTGTCGGCGGGGATTGTCCTGAGACTGCTTCACGTCGTTCCGAGTTATTTTCCCGCCGTGAGATACGGCGGACCCATTTACACGGTTCACGGGCTTTGCCGGGCGTTGGCCGAGCGCGGGCATGAGGTCCATGTCTTTACGACTAATGTCGATGGTCGTGGCATCTCGGATGTGCCGACAGACAAGGCGGTGGAGCTCGACGGCGTGTCGGTCAGGTATTTTCCCGCCGGCCCTGGGCGACGGATTTTTCGCTCACCTGTTATGGGCCGCGCGCTCCAGAAGCGCTGCAGAACCTTTGATCTGGTGCATCTGCACTCCGTCTTTCTGTGGCCGACCATGGCCGCAGGGAAAGTCGCCCGCCGATGGGGGATTCCTTACGTCATGACACCGCGGGGAATGCTGGTCGCGGATCTGATCGAGCGCAAGAGTCGATTGGCCAAGCGCACCTGGATCAGCTTGTTCGAACGGCGCAATATTGAACGGGCCGCGGCCGTTCATTTCACGTCCCAGATCGAAGCCGACCAAATGCGGTCGCTCGGTCTCAGAACGCGTCGGAGCGCGGTCATCGGCAATGGCGTGGACGCCGCGGAGGCTGCCTGCGCGCCGTCCGCCGACGACTTGGAGTGGTTGCAGGCGCTGCGCCAGCCGTTTGTCCTTTATCTCGGACGCGTAAGCTGGAAGAAGGGGCTGGACCGCCTCCTTTGCGCCATGCGCCGGCTCGAGCGCGCTACCCTTGTTGTCGCCGGCAATGACGAGGACGGCTATCAGCGAGTGCTGGCCGCCATTGCCGAGCGGCACGGCATCGCGCAAAGAGTGCAGTTCATAGGTCCGGTGACGGGCACCAGGAAATGGGCTCTGCTGCGCCATGCTCGCATGCTTGTGCTGCCGTCATATTCGGAAAATTTCGGCATGGTCGTGCTCGAGGCCATGGCCGCCGGCTGTCCTGTGGTCGTCACGTCCGAGGTCGGATTGGCCGAGATCGTCAACGCATCCGGCGCCGGCCTGGTGGTGAATGGGGAGCCTGATCAACTCGCAGAGGCCATGGCTCGGCTCGACAACGACGCAAATGCACGGAAAACGATGGGCGACGCTGGAAGACGGGCTGCCGCGGAGCGGTTCTCCTGGACGAGAATAGCCGCCGAAATGGACGAGCTTTACGCACAATGCGCGCCGGCCGATCGCTCAGCCTAGTTCATCGATTTGGTGAAACCGAGCATATGGATAGGATTCATCCTAAATCCGTGAGTTGCGGCCCTAAAAGTGCTCGCAAACCTCTTGGA
>JAKAPE010000370.1 GCA_021811945.1 Pseudomonadota bacterium
AAATTTACTCGACGGACAATTTTTTCGTTTGCGCAGCGGCTGACCCTCGGCCCAGCTTATGGCCGATGATCGTCCCAGATGATCGTCCTAATGGCCGGCACTCGTCCTGAAAACTTTGTCGGCCTCGCGGGCGCGGAGGCGGCTGTTGCAATGATCCGCATCGCGCGGCAGCGCCGAGTGCCGTTTTTGTCGGCGGCAGCGTGACGATGCCGTGTGTCGGCTTGGTCGGATCCGCACGTTGACGAGTTGATAATCGCCGCCGGTGTACGATCCAGGTCTTGCGCCGCTCCGGCGTAAGCACGTGATCGCAGGACTTCCGGCATGACATTTCTGAACCGGACGGCACCGACGGCGTTATCGTCCTGTCTTGCATTACCGTTACGTCACAAAAATTATTGATCATCCACAGGTTGTCGTGGCCGGAGGTTTTGATGTCCACTAAGCTGTTTGCGAATAAGCTGTTTGCGAATCGCATTTTCTCTATTGGCTGGGGGTCAGGCGTGCGCATCAATCTTACGCGGCTTGGTCGTTTGCCCCGCCGACGTCTCCGCAACCCCGCCGTGCTGGGCGCGGCCGGCGCATTGGTCTTTGCTGCCCCGCTGACGACGGCGGCTTCCCCGGCGGTCGCCGACTGGTTGTTCGGCAACATATTCAACCCGCAAGCCTATGACTACGGCACGATCACGGCCACGCCTCAGCTCCCTAACGTCAGACCCTGGCACAGGCAGAGCCGGCGCCAGGAAGGGATGAAAGACGAGCGCGCGAACAAGGAGTCGTTTGGGAAAATTCCGCCGGGTCCGCTGCTGATCGTCATCTCGCTGGATCAGCAGAGGCTTCACCTTTACAGCGACGGCTTTCATGTCGCCGACACGCTGGTGGCGACCGGCAGGGCAGCCCATCCGACACCGACCGGCATTTTCAGCATCCTCGAGAAGGAGCGCTACCACTGGTCCAACATCTACTCCGGCGCGCCGATGCCTTATATGCAGCGCATCACGTGGTCGGGCGTGGCCATGCATCAGGGTGTCGGGCTAGGCCATCCGGCCTCGCATGGCTGCATCCGCATGTCGCACGATTTTGCTGTGCGTCTTTGGCACCTGCGCAGTCTCGGTGCGCGGGTCATCATCGCGCGGCCAGAGTTGCGGCCGGTCGAATTCGCGGATCCGCATCTGTTCGTGCACAAGAACGAGCCGCCGGCCCCCGTTCCGCCGGTCCCCGTTGCGGCCGAGCCGGCCGTTAAAACAGTCAAGACCGCGCAGACCCTGAGCGGCAGCGAGGCGTCGGACGCCGTCGCGCCGATCCCGCCCGCATCCTTCAAGGCACCGCCCATCACATCGAAGAAAGACGTCGGCGCGGCGCTGACCGAAGCTTCGACGGACCAACCGACAAAGCCAAGCCCACCGAAAGCGCCGGCTATCGGTGCGGGTGATCCGACTGCTGCGGCTGCGGCATCCGGCGCGGCGAAGGCTTCCGAACCAATCCTATCCCCCGCAGTCGGCGGCAGCGACACGAAGGAGGTCGGCGCGGCGTTTCGATTGATTGGCGGCCTAAATGACCTTCCGGCCGCGGCCGTCGGCAGCCATGCCAGCGAGCCAGCCACCGCCAAATCGGACGCCGCGGCGGCGCGGCCTGCGGATACTGTTGCGGAAACGCTACCGTTGCCGCCGCCGCCTCCACGGAGGGTCGAGGTGGCCAAAGTGGCGTCGAAGAATGGCAAGCCGATTTCGATCTTCGTCAGCCGCCGGACAAGGAAGATTTACGTGCGCCAGAATTTTGCGCCATTGTTCGACGCGCCGATCACCATTCTGCATCCGGACAAGCCATTGGGGACGTATGTGTTCACCGCGCTCGATTACCTCGATGATGGCTCGACGTTGCGCTGGAACGTGATCTCCTTTCCCGGCAGATCAGCGACCTCGCGCATGGCGGAGAAGAATTTCAAGCGGGAGGGCAGGAGCCGGCGCAAGCACGCGCGGCGCGCCCCGCCGGTACTCGACCCACAGCCCCCGAAAACGTCGCAGCAAGCGCTGGCGCGCATCGAGATTCCGCCGGATGTCGTCGCGCAGATTTCCGAGCTGATCGTCCCCGGCTCGTCCCTCATTCTTTCCGATCAGGGCCTCGGCCAAGAGACAGGCGAGGGCACCGGCTTTATCGTCGTCACCCGCTGAGCCCCGCTACCCTCGCCGCCTTCGGGCGACAGCAGCGGCGGTCTATGGTACGCCGGTGTCAGGGGCGGCCCTTTCAGTTGAAGGAGACTCGTCTTGGGCAAGCATATTTCACTCGTCGCGTCCGACAGCTTCAAGCTTGGCGCTTACCGCGCCGATCCGAGCGAGCCGGCGAAGGGCGGCGTCGTCGTCATCCAGGAGATTTTCGGTGTTAATCACCACATCCGCGCCGTCTGCGACCGCCTCGCCGGCGAAGGCTATGCCGCGGTGGCTCCTGCCGTGTTCGATCGCCAGCAGCCGAACTTCGATTGCGGCTATTCGCCCGACGAGATCGCCAATGCGCGCAAATTCGTGGCTAATCCCGATTGGGCGGCGATGCTGCGGGACGTGCAGGCCGCCATCGACGAACTCAAGATGGATGGCCCAGTCGCCATCATGGGCTTTTGTATGGGCGGCACCATTGCTTTTCTCGCGGCTTCCAAGCTCGGCGGCTTGTCGGCAGCCATCGGCTATTACGGCGGCCAGATCGCCAAGAACGCCGATCAAAAGCCTAAAATCCCGACGCTCTTGCACTTCGGTGACAAAGACGCCTCGATCCCGATGACCGACGTCGGGGCGATCAAACAAAAGCGCGGCGGCGACTGCGAAATCCACATCTATCCGGATGCCCAACACGGTTTTAATTGCGACGAGCGCGGCAGCTACAACGAGCCGGCCTCCACGCTCGCTTGGCGGCGCACGCTGGCGTTTTTGCAGAGGCACGCGAGGACGTGAGGTCGCCAGTCTCAAGCCATTCCGGAGGCACCTTTCCTTAACGAGCATGTCTTATCATCTGTCGCTGTGTTGTTATCTGGATGGGACAACGGACATGGTGAATTGTTGGGAATTCACAAAGTGTGGTCGGGAGAAAGGCGGCGCGAAAGCAAAAGAGCTAGCTCTGCTTAACGAAGGCGACTTGGCGTGAATGTGTCAAGTTTTGCGGGACAAGCTGAACCTGTTTGCTGGCACTGTCGATTGCCGCGACAAGCGCATTGAAGGCGCGCTGAAGCGGGGTTGC
>JAKAPE010000090.1 GCA_021811945.1 Pseudomonadota bacterium
GATCTAAGCGCGAGCTCGTGCCGATGCGCTGGGGCTTGGTGCCGAGCTGGTGGAATAAGCGGCTGAAGGAACTGAAGCTCTCGACGTTCAATGCGCGCGTCGAGACGGTCGCGACGAAGCCGATGTTCCGCGACGCGTTCAAGCAGAGGCGCTGCGTCGTTCCGGCGTCCGGCTACTACGAGTGGAAGGACACTCCCACCGGCAAGCAGCCGTACTACTTCACGGCGGCCGACGGCGCGCCGCTCTCGTTCGCGGGCCTCTGGGACGAATGGCGCGACAAGGAGGGCGGCGAGACGTTGAAGTCGTGCGCCGTCATCATCTGCGACGCGAACGAGTTCGTCGGTGAGATACACGACCGCATGCCGGTCCTGTTGCAGCCGCGAGATTTCGACGCGTGGCTGCGCGCGCAAAGCGGAGTGGAAGTATTGAAGCCGGCCGCGAACGACGCGCTTACGCGATGGCCGGTTTCCAGGCGCGTGAATAGTTCGCGGGCGCCAGCCGACGACGGCTCGCTGATCGCTGTCGAGGCAAGCGTGGCGACTTCGCCGGAGATATTGGCGGCGACGACGGCCGGCGCTCGGGAGCTCGGGCAGTTCGGTCCCCATGATATTTCCGCTGGTGGCGGAAGCCGGTAGGCGGCACTTCTGAAGTCACGGATTTTGGAAAGGGAGTAGACGAAAATTGGAGGTGGTGGAGCTCACGGAAATTGGAAAAGAAGTGCACGGAAATTGGAAATTTAGCTCACGGAAAATGGAAAAGGAGCGCGCGGATTTTGGAAGCCCGGCTCGCGGATTGTGGAGGCCGTGTGGCTCACGAATTTTGGAAGCGGGTGGGCGGTTCGGGGGCGGGGTTGAGCCGTGGTGGCGGGGTCTGTTCCGGGGGCGCGTTGGGGGTGGTGCGGTTCGTTCCGACGCCGTGGCGGCGCTTTGTTCATTGGAAACCCCCAAAGGGACGCTATCTTTCAAGAAGATCACCATCGGGAGGCGATGCCAAAAGCTCTTCGGGGTTGCGGAGTCGCGCCTCACGCCTCGGCCGGCTCTTTTTTATTTCGGCGGATTTTGTTATATTCTCGGTATGAAGCGAACCGAAACAGTCAGCACTCTTCATGCGCAGTATGTCTGCACCTTCCGCCCGGAGCCTCGTGGCGGATATACGGTGCGTTGCGCAGCGTTCCCAGAATTGATTACGAATGGGCGTACGCTGGAAGAGGCACGCGCAGCCGCGCGCGAGGCGCTTGAGCTATGCCTTGAAGTGTACCGGGATGAGGGACGGCCAATCCCCGCGTCCGATTCCGATCCGCGGGCGATCGTCAGGGAAGTTGTGCCGGCGAAGCTCACGCGGGCATGAGCCGCTTGCGGCAAATCACGCCGCGGCAGATGCTCGCCGCACTCGGCCGGGCCGGTTTTACACCACTCCGAGCTGCTGCGATAAAGAAAGCCCGTAGTGGTCAGCGTTGGAGGGAAAGTTCAAGGAAAACCTTGTTAGGCCCATCTTCCACACTTCGAGCGGGCGCATGTTTGGTAAGTCGTTGATTTTGCTTGACCCGAGGTGGCCGTCGCTCAGAAATGTAGTGCCACGTCTATTTCCGATTTTGCTTGATTTGTGCGGCGAATCGCGATTCTGTGTACATACCAAGATGCGGAGCCGCCATGTACTTTCGCCGCAAGACCTCGGCCGGGCGCGCCTATCTGCAAATCGTCGAGAGCCGCCGCGACGGCGCTCAGGTTCGCCAGCAGGTGATTGCGACGCTTGGCCGGTTCGAAGAGCTTAAGGCGAGTGGGCAACTGGAGCGGCTGGTGCGCTCTGGCGCGCGCTTTGCCGCCAAGGCCATGGTGCTGAGCGCGGCGGGCGATGATGCCGCGATCAAGATTGCGGTGCGCCGGCTCGGGCCGGCGCTGGTGTTCGAGCGGCTGTGGGAGGAGACCAGCTGCCGAGCCGTGATTGCGGAGCTGGCGGGTAAGCGCAAACACGGCTTTGCGCTGGAACGAGCGGTGTTTCTCACCATGCTGCACCGACTGTTCGTGAGCGGTTCCGACCGCGCCGCGGATCGCTGGCGCGAGGATTACGCGATTGCCGGCGGCGCGCGGCTTACGCTGCATCATCTCTATCGGGCGATGGCGTGGCTGGGCGAGGAACTGCCGGAAAAGGAGCAGGACGGTCGCACGCCGTTTTCGCCGCGCTGCATCAAGGATGTGGTCGAGGAGCGGCTGTTCGCGCATCGGCGCGACCTGTTCACGCGCCTCGACCTGGTGTTCATGGATACCACCAGCCTCTACTTCGAAGGCGCCGGCGGCCGGACGCTTGGCCGCTACGGCTACAGCAAGGACCACCGGCCCGACCTTCGGCAGATGATCCTTGCAGTCGTGATCGACGGCGATGGGCGGCCGGTCTGCTCGGAGATGTGGCCGGGCAACACCGCCGACGTGACAACGTTGATCCCAGTGATCGACCGGCTGCGCCGGCGCTTTTCCATCGCGCGCGTGGGCGTGGTCGCCGACCGCGGCCTGATCAGCGCCGAGGCCCTCGCCGAACTTGAAGCGCGCCGCTTGCTCTACATCCTGGGGGTGCGCGAGCGCAGCGACAAGCTGGTGCGCGAACTCGTGCTCAACGATTCCGCCCCGTTTGTGCCGCTCATGATGAGCAAGCGCGGCAAGGAGATCGACTATGAAGCCAAGGCGGTGACGCTGGCCGGGCGGCGCTACATCGTCTGCCGCAACCATCAGGAAGCCGAGAAGGACGCCGCCGATCGCGCCGCGATCCTTGCCGCGCTGAAACGCCAGCTGGCGAAAGGCGACAAGGCGCTGGTCGGCAACATCGGCTTTCGCCGCTACCTCAAGACCATCGGCGACGAGCACTTCGCGATCGATGCCGCCAAGGTCGAGGAGGAGAAGAAGTTCGACGGCATCTTCGTGCTGCGCACCAACACCGAGCTCAATCCGCTCGAGGCCATGCTCTGCTACAAGCAACTGTGGACGGTGGAGCAAACCTTCCGAACGGCCAAGCACCTGCTCGCGACCCGGCCGATCTTCCACAAGCTCGATGAGACCATCCGCGGCCACGTGTTCTGCAGCTTCCTGGCGCTGGTGCTGAAGAAGGCGCTGGAAGACCGCATCGCGGCGCTCGACCGTTCAGGCTCCTGGCCCGCCATCATCGCCGCTCTCGACTCGTTGACCGAGACCGAGATCGAGCACGACGGCAAACGCTTCGTGGTTCGCTCCGCGCCACAGCCTGCCGCCAGTCTCGCCATTCGCGCCGCCGGCGTTGCACTGCCGCCGACCGTCCGCGACGCCGCAGCCTGCTGATCAGGTTCAATCGAAAAATGTCGTGCCACGCCGTCGGCGCGGCAGCGATTGTCATTGCTACTCAATTACTTAGTAAATCGCACTGTCGAAGATCGGTTAGGCGCTTTTCCTATGCGACCATTTAACTGGATCGGATAGATACTGTCTCAGCTCATCTATTTCTCTTGGGCCGAAGTATCCACTGTCAATACCGACTTGAATTGTGGTCGGCCAGTCAGTCAAATAGATTAGGTCGAGGGCAGCTCTCTCGAAATTCTCTTCAGTCCGCGGGAAAACGGCATAATTGAAAACGCAAAACACAGTACGAACATTTCCTCCATTCGACCTAATGACGCTTGTGAAGTGTATCTTTGATGTTCCATCAGTATTGAGATCTTCGACGAGGAGACACGTGTCGCCTTCATGCAAATCCCCTACAATATGTTCTTGTAGACCAAATTCCTTTTGCTTCTTCCGTATGTAGATCATGGGCTTCTTGAGCGCGTCGCTCATCCATGCAGCATACGGAATTCCGGCAGTCTCTCCTCCGGCGATGCAGTCGATTTTGGAAAGATCCACGTGCGTATTGATCTCGTCTAAAGCCAGTGCGATTATTAAGGTTCTGATCTTTACATTAGAGATAATCTTGCGGCAGTTTACGTAGACGGGACTGCGCCAGCCAGACGTGAATACGTATGGAGGGTCAATTCTACATGTTATAGCGCCGATTTCCATCAACCAGCGAGAAACCGTTTCTGCCTTTCTTGACTTTAGGAACAAGTCCTACTCCTTTTGCCATTTGGGGGCTGCCAGGACGTGCATGAAGCGTACCAGCCCGTCGCGAACTATCTAGCCGACACACATGCCTGCCACGCCGCATCATGACATTTTTTTCGAAGAGGAATATGCAAGCACAGGCCGAAACGTCCAGGCGCACGATTATCTCATCGAGTTTGTCGGAAACCGACCAAGAGACGATCGGCCGTCGGTTGCTGTCGCACGTTGAGAAGCTGCGGCAGCTTCGCGTCGAGATCGAGAAGGGCATCCGCTCGCTCGACGCGGGCAAGGGCACGGAACTCAACGTCGAGGACTTCATCAGCGCGCGGTATGGCAAAGCGTAGGCGGCTGATTTGGTCGCCTGAAGCGCAAGCCGATCTTGAGGACATTTGGAACTACTACGCCCGGATTGCCGGCGTGCACACTGCCGCCAATATAATTCAAGAGATTGGATACGCATGCGCGATGCTTGAGGCTCATGTTTACGCGGGGCGTGGGCGCGATGAGATTCGGCCCGGATTGCGCTCAATCGTCGCCCATCCGCACGTCGTGTTCTATCGGGTGCGAGACAAGGTTGCTGAAATTGTGCGGGTCTTGGATCAGCGGCGGGATATCGATGGCGCGTTTGCAGAGGGCATTGATGCCTGAGAATACAGGCCAAGCTGGGTCCTGATTGAAGCACGGAAATTGAAAAAATTGTGCACGGATTTCGGAGGAACAGCGCACGGATTTTGAAAACGCGGTGCACGGATTTTGGAAGGCGCGTGGCTCACGGATTTTGGGAACGGGTGGGCGGTTCGGGGGCGGGGTTGAGCCGTGGCGGCGGGGTGTGTTCGGGGGGCGAGCCGCGGCGGCCGTAGAGTGTGTCGTGATAGAATTGGGTGAGCCTGGTGTTTTGTGTGGAGGCTCATCGTGCGGAGGTTTGTGGAGATCGTTACAGTCCGTAGCGTTCAACGTCTTCGGCGAGTTCACGCCACTGGCGAGCCAAATCGGCGAGTTCCCACTTGAGGACGGGGTCGCGCGCTTCCTTTGCCATGTGCTCGCAATCAACGGCTCTGGCTCGATATTGTTCAGCCTTTGACACGCAACCCGCCTTTGCGATGCACGAGCAGACGCGCTGATAACGGAAGAATCGGCGAGCCGGTTCCGGCAATTCGTTCCGCTGCTCGCGGACGGGTACAAGCTCGCGAACGACGGGCAGGATACGCGGGCGCTCCAACATGACCTCCGACACAAGAACATCAAGCACACGGTGCGCTGCACGGAGCTGTCGCCGGAGCGGTTCAAGTCGTTCTGGGATGATTGATGGCGGCTTGTGTGAGAGAGGTCACCAGAGTCGGCCGGGAACACGCGCTCTCGCCAAGCGTTAGCCACGAGCAGGTTTCGCTGGGGGTTGCGGAGATGTCTCATGCCGCCATCTTCAGCCCGGGGGACGATACGACTGTCGGTTCTGGAACCGGCGGTTCCGAAACAAAACACGGTGCAAGCCCCACCCGCGACCGTGCTCAAAAGGAACGGTGATTACTGTGTTTGCGGGAAATGCGGAACACTCCTTGCAGTAGCAGAACCGGACCACCTCAGGGGCCTGATTTTCGAATGTATGGTTTGCGGCTCGCTCAACAAAATCGCAATTTGATGAGCGCTGCTACAAGAATTCTGTGAACTCCTCTACGGTCATGCAGCTTGTCGAATGATTGACCGAAGCGTCGCGGGCTTAAGGTCGGGCGAGGGTTGGTCGCTAAATCATTTGATTGCCAAAAATTAAGCTCCCGGCCACGTCGGGGTAATGCTGGCGCCCCATCTCCCTAGATGGCCCGACTTCTCATCGCTGACCGAGTGGCGAGCGGGAGATTGTATCATGTACGACACATGTGCCAACAAGACCACCCCCAGGCCTCCACGATGTTCAAGATCGGCTACGAAAAGGGTGCCGGCGAAGAGCAATCAGCGCGACCCGATTTTTCGGTGCGATCATTGCCGCCGTTTACTCGGCGGGCGGATTGATCACCACTGGCATCATATGCGGTTCTGCTCCGCGGCATGCGTAGCCGCCTACCAACGGCGTTTGGACGAAGAGACCATGGCGAGAATTCGCCTGCTCGATTCGACGATGGCGACGGGAGAGGCGGCGTAGTGGGCGAGGGGTTGAGGCGCGGTGAGAGCGGCCCCGTTGTCGAGTGCCGTACGTTCGCATCGCAGCAATGTTTTTGGCGCGGCGCTTCGCTTCAGCGTATTTAGAATGTACTCTCGCTCAATTTGAGCGAGTGTGGGGGTTGCGCCCATAGGCCGCCATCCGCTCGAATCAGCGCTTAAGAATTTGCGAGAAATTTGTGGCGAATGTCTGAAATGGAAGGCCACGGTCGAATTACAGATCGGTAATAAAATGTGAGGGCGTGCGAGGACAACCTGCCGCATTACTATAGCTGAGGGCTGTGATATCGTTCCTCTCGTCGGTTCATCGAACGACAATTGCAGCGGGGGCCAGATCGGAGGGCCAGTGGCCATCTATCGCGTGAAGCATTTCGCATTTGATCCGGAAGAAATCGACACGATAGCCGCCGCCTATCATGAGACGTTGCTGGCACTCTATTTGCCGCAGCGCGACGAGCCCGTCACGAGGGTTGTCGCACGAAAGGTCATAGAGATAGCACAGTCCGGCGAGCTCGATCGGGTGTGCCTTCGCACACGGGCGACTGCGGAGCTGGGAGTTCCATCTCGCTTTGCTGCCGCGTAAGCTATTTTCAGACAGGGCGCAGTCTCCGGTGGGGTGCATAAAAGCGCTGCGCCGGCGTACGCGTCGAACCGTTCGCTGCGTCGAGGCTCAGGGGGAAATTCGACCGCACGATGCGAGAACCAATATAACGACGGCCGGTCGATAAGGCGCGTCAAACGGCGCCCCTGCGAAATCACTGGAATTCCTTGCTTCCATCGCGCCCTAGCCTCAAACAAGCGTTTGAAGTTCAATCGATCGTCTCATAAACGTAGAGGTGTGCGATGCTGACGATAGAGTTGCCGCCGTGTCCGAACTGCGGCAGGCCGATGCACCTAGCTCGTACCACGCCGCGCTCCGGGCTCCCGGACTTGCGCGTTTTCAAATGCGGCGAGTGCGCAGTGTGCGTGACCGAATCTGCTGACGAGCGCATCCGTGGCTTCAATAGCCGCGGAGAAATTGCTATGATTCGGACAAAATCCGAAGTTATCCGGGGGAAAAGCGCGGACATTGGCGCGCGCCGGGACTGGAATCGGTACGAAGGGCCTGGGCGCGGGCGATCAAGCTTAGGGGCGCTCGGTGTGTCTAACGGGAGAGTAACATGACCAGAACAGCGGCACTGCATTTGGTCGGCGCGCTCGCGCTGGCAGCGGCGACGGTAGCCCCGGCGTCACCCTCACATGCGTGGGATCGCTGGCATCACGAAGGCGGCTGGGGTGGCGGGCGAGCCTGGCAAGGCGATGGCGGTTGCGGTGGCTGCGGTATCGCCGGCGCGCTACTCGGGCTCGGAGTCGGCGCCGCGCTGGGCGCGACTTTCGCCAATGGATATGGGGCGCCGCCACCGGCCTATTATTCTGCACCACTTTATGCCCCGCCACCGGTTGTCTATCCCCCGCCGCCAATGGCCGCCTATCCGCCGCCCGCCGTGTATTACGGCGACGACGACTGATCCACCCTGCTCCTGTCACATTACCAACAAAACGGGTTCCACGCTATGCGATCCATGATCTCACACATCGCACCGGCAGCGCTTGCGCTGACCTTGGTTTTCTTGCCGGGTGCCCACGCCCAGACCACCGCCGCCGCGAACAGCCGCCAAGCCAAGGTGGAGCAACGTATTCGCGACATGTACGCCACGCTGCGCATTAGCAAGGCGCAAGACGCCGCGTGGAACGTCTTCGCTCAGGTGATGCTGGACAATGCCCAAGCGATGGAGGCGACGGTGCAACAGAACGGCGGTGATCGCAGCAAGCTCAGCGCCCCGCAGATTCTCGACAACTATGCCACCATCAGCGCTCAGCACGCGCAGAACGTCGAAAAGCTCTCGGCCGCGTTTAACGTGCTCTACGCCACCCTTTCGCCAGAGCAGAAGCACGCGGCCGACGAGATGTTCCGGAACTCCGCGCAGAAGAGGGCGGAGAAGCACAAGCAGACGAAGTGACGCTGGTTTGACCGTCGCAGCCTGATCATTGCGCAGTCGTCGTGCTGGTCGTTGTCGGGTTGTTTTCCACCGGCGGAGTTGAGGATGCGATATCCGTTCGAGAGGTTGAGGTGGCGTCTGTTGAGGTTGCGCTGCCGGCGTCGAGGTTCGACACCAAATCAGGAGTTGGCAGCGCCGGTGCTTCGATGGTGACGGTGCGGGTTGAGGTGGAGGTGAGGCGTTTTGGTCGCCTGCCTGTCCGGTAGGCAGGGGGGCGACATATTGAATGGTGTCGGTCAGGCGGCGATTTTCTTGTCCAGGCCAAGATGCTTTTCGATCTCGGCCACCCGCGAGAGCAGGTGGTCGATCTCTTTCGCGAAGCCGGCGTTGCTTGCGCCTTGCTCTTCCAGCCGCTCGATGCGGCGGTGGATGACGGCGATCTCGGAGCCGATGTCGCGGAGCCGCTCGTTGACGCCGCGGAATTGCTTGTCGATGTGCTCGAACTGCTCCATCATTTCGGTTTTGAGGTCGGCGATGTCGTCTTTGGTCGCCATGTGCTTGACGACGTGGGTGAGCATTTCGCCGAGTTCTTTGGGCGTCGCGTCCTTTGCAGGCATACGCGGATAGTATAGCACACGCGGTTTCGTACAATGGGGTGAGCCTGAGGTTGCGTATGGAGGCGGTCGTGAATTCTTAGACCCAGGAGCCGAATTCGTGTTCGACGCCGCGGGCCTTGCACCAGTCACGGAACGCATTGACCGCGCCGAGCTGGCCCGCGAATTTCTCACGCAACAGTTCGAACGCGAGTTTGGGCACCGCGGCCGGCGCGATGCGCACCCAGAACTCGTATTCATTGTCTTCATCCGGCCCCAGAATTCCGGTCCCGTGGGGGCCGATGTCCTGCGTCTCCATTTTGACGTCGCCGCCTTCCTCAAGATAGAGGCGAACAGAGCGGAATTGGGCGCCCTCCTGACGGGCGATTTCGATTGCGCGGCCGGTCATCTTCGGTTGCCTCGGAAGAGCCCTGAATGCGGACTTATACCAACCTTCATGGACCTTGACCGATGGCGGTCCAGCTTCGCGTGGCGATGGAGGCAATGCGGCCGGGTTCGGCGGTGAGCTTGTTCCAGGCTGAGCTGGCGGCGTCGAGCAATCCGTCGTGGTCGCGAAAGACGCGATTGGAGAGATAGGTTTGGCGTAGATATTGCCAGATGTTCTCGGTCGGATTGAGTTCCGGGCTGGCCGAGGGCAAATGCAGAAGGCTGATATTGCCCGGCACGTTGAGCTTGCGCGTTGTGTGCCAGCCCGCACGGTCGAGTATGAGCAGAGCATGGGCGCCAGCCGTCACGGCGGGGCTGATCGCGTCCAAGTGAAGCTGCATGGCTTCGGTGTTGGCCAAGGGCAGCACGATGCCGCTGCCGGCGTCGCGCGCCGGACAGATCGCACCGAACAGATAGGCATTGGCGTAGCGCTGATCCTTCGGCTGGCGCGGACGCGTGCCTTTCTTGGCCCACTGGTAGACCAGGCCGTTCTTTTGACCGACCCGCATCTCATCTTGGAACCAGATCTCGATCGGCGCGGTGGGTGCGAGCGCCTTGTCGGCTAACGCTTGTGCGACTCGCTCAGGGAAGTTTTTTTAAAACCCTCAATGACTTGCGGGTCTTGCTTGGGATGCTGAGGCCGCGGGCTCACGTGCGCAAAACCAAGTTCCTTCAGGTAGCGGCCAATCGACACCTCGTCCACATCAACCCCAAAGCGCTCGTTGACAATGCCGCGAAGATCGACGCAGCGCCAGCGCACGATGCCGTCCTTCTCCGGATCGGGATTGCTTTCCACGATCCGCTTCAATTCCTGCTTCTGTTCGGCCGACAGCTTGGGTGCCGCGCCGGGAGCCTTGAGGTTGACCAGCGCCGCCGGACCCTGTTCGTTGAAGCGATGCGCCCAGTCGCGCAGCGTCTGCCGGTCCATCGCGCCAAGCTTGGCAGCGTCTGCCCGGGTCATCCCCTCGTAGACCGCCGCCAGCGCCAGCAAGCGCCGCGCCTGTGCCGCATCATCCGCCTTTTTCGCTAACAGCCGTAACCGCCCCGCGCAGAAATCCGCGCGCAATGGCACCGCCGCGCCCATCGCTGCTCCCCAAATGCAATCCCGCCGAATCACTGCAGCCGCCAACGCAGCGAATCACAATAATCCGCAGAGCAACAGCCCCGCCTAAACCGAGAGTCATTTTCAATGAAGGTTGGTATTATATAGTACGCCGATGGCGTCCGATGCCAGGATGGTGCCGCGGGCGCGCGTTCGACGGTAGATTATTGAGCGGTCGTGGTCGCGTCCGTGGTGGTTGGCGTTGAGGGAGCCGAGGAAGCCGCCGCGATGCGTTAGCGCTTGGGACGGGTGGCGAGAGTCGCGATCGCTAAGGCGCTCGCGAGCACTCCTGCTGATCCGAACGAACCGGCGACGCTACTGGGCTGAAGTGGTCGCGTCGGTCGTCCTGGCGCTTGTTGTGCTGGCGACATTCTGGAACCATTTTCGCCGTTGTGGCAAAATCGCTGCGCTTCCAGGTGCTCGATGTGTCGCTTCGAGAGAATCGGGAAAGCGGTTAAACTCCGCTACGTGCCCAACGCTGTGATGGGGACGGTCCGCACATAGACCACTGGCTCGCGCTGGGAAGGCGTGCGGATCGGGAGAACCTCAGTCAGAAGACCGGCCCGGAAGTTCAGGGCGCCGCCGTGGAGGGGCGGAGGCTCGCGCTGGCCATGAAGGGGACTTCCCATGCAAGCCGACCGCGTTCAAATCGACCCCAAGTTCTCGCAGAGCGAGCGGGATGCCGTTTATAAGTGCATCTTCAATCGCCGTGACGTACGGGGACAGTTTTTGCCGGACCCGATCGCCAATGAGGTTCTGGCGCGAATTCTGCGCGCCGCACACCACGCGCCGTCAGTTGGGTTCATGCAGCCCTGGGATTTCATCGTCGTCAGAGACGCGGCAATCAAGCGCAAGGTGCGAGATGCCTTCCAGGCCGCGAACCTTGAGGCTGCCGGGATGTTCGAGGGCGAGCGGCAGCGGACCTATCGCACCCTCAAGCTAGAGGGTATTGTCGAGGCGCCCATCGGCATTTGCGTCACCTGCGATCGAAGCCGATCCGGTCCCGTAGTCATTGGCCGGACTCATCAGCCAGAAATGGACCTCTATAGCGCCGTTTGCTGCGTGCAAAACCTCTGGCTTGCGGCACGAGCCGAAAATCTCGGCGTCGGTTGGGTCAGCATCGTTCGGCATGAGGATATGCGCGATATCCTTGGCATACCTCCGTCAATCCAGCCCATTGCTTATCTTTGCGTGGGTCATGTCTCACATTTCTTTCAACAACCCGAACTCGAAACGGCCGGCTGGCTTCCTCGCATGCCGCTGACGGATGCCGTTTGGATCGACCAGTGGCATGTTCGTCCCAGTTCGGATTCCTTATACGAACGACTGTAGCGTCTCTCATCGATGCCGCGCGCCGCCGATGCGGCGGCTTGCGGCATCGATACGCTGGGACGCGCTTTGGCCATCCGCCCCCGCAAGAGTGCGCATGCGATTCCAAGCGCGTGCAATCGGGGCACGAATGTTTGTCCGGGCACGAATGTTTCGCTCGCAGACTTACCATGTCCCTGGTGGTGAGCGGCGGAAACGCCGGATTGTGTGCGCCGACTATCTTGCCTTCTCTCCGCGCCGGTAATTTAGTAGGGGCCCGTTTGTGACGAATCCGCAACGCCTGTTCGCAAACTCAATGGCAGCTACAGTATTGCCGCATTCGCATTTGCAAATCCGAGCCCCGTCGAATAGCACGGAATTGCCATTGAAGGAGGGGCATCATCATGGCGAAGTCTTATCTGGCTGTGGCCGCGATCGCAGGATTGCTGCTCGGGCTTGGCGCTCCGGCGAACGCTGGCGGACGTACATTCGGGAGTGTTTTTACGCCGCCCGGTTGGAGCCATAACACCACGGGCCAGCGGCACGCCAACTGGGGCAGTAACACCGCCACCGCTACTGGAACGCAGCCGCCCGGCTGGACCCACAACACCACCGGCCAGACGAACGGCTGGAACTCCAGCCTGGTCGCGCCGGGATTGAATCGCTGATTGCAGCAATCTGCCAAGGTTTTAAAAACTGGGTCGTCGGTCGTGGTCGCCAACAAATTCGCTATTGAGCGGTTGTCGTAGCGTCTGTGCTTGTCGCGTCGGTTGGTGCCGCGGTCGTGGTGGTTGGCGTTGAGGTGGCTACGGCCGGCGTCGAGGTTGCATCCGGCGAAGATGACGCGTTGTCGGTCGAGGTGATCGAGGGGGCCTCGACGATGATGGTGCGGGTGGTGGTTGAGGTGAGGCCGGAGGGGTCGGCGGCGACGTAATCTATTGTGTCGGTGGCGGCTTGGCTGGTGTCGATGACGATGTTGCTGGTGAGCGTGCCGTTGAGATAGGTTTTGATGCCGAGGTTGAGGTCGGCTTGTGGGGCGGTGATGGTGGCGCTGAGGTCGCTGTAGGTGTCGCCGACTTGGACGATGGCGGGGTTGTTGCCGTTGATCTTGATCTGCGGCGGCTCGGATGGCGAATTTGCGGTCGCGCTTGATGGCGATGTTGCGGTACTCTCCTGCCCTGATGATTGCGAGGCGTTCGCGGCGGCGACCATCGCTTGGAATTGCGCGGGCGTGACGCAGGTTGAGCCGACGCATAACTGATTCTGCGCGTGGATGTTTTGCGCGAACAGATCGACGATGCCGTTGGAGGCGTCGCCGAGCCATGCGATGAGGTTTCGCGCGAATGCGCCGCTCACCTTCTCAATTTCCTGGATTGCGGAGACGATCGGCGAGATAAGGCCAATGTAGTTGAGGCTCAGGGTGCCGTCGGGCGTGAGCGAAGTCGGCGAGGTCGTTGAAACGAGGTTCGGGAAGATGGGCTGAACCTGCTGGGCGATGAAGCCGAGCTGCGGCGCTTGGGTTTGGTTCGGATCGGCCCAGTTGAAGGCGACGGGGTTGAGCTGCTCGATGAGCGAGAGCGAGGAGGACGCGTCGAGCGATTGGATGTTGGTCTTGAGGCGCTGGTCGGAGCTTTGGCTCAGCGACCCGGAGAGTTCGGCGTTGCCGCCGTCGAAGACGGCGAAGACGGTCGTCGAAGCGCTGTTGACCACGGCGAAGGCAGACGTGCTGCTGGCGGCGTCGGGGCCAGTGACTTGAAGTTGGCTGTAGGGATTGACGGTGCCGATGCCGACGTTGCCCTGGACAATGAGACCGTCCGCCGGGGCAGTATCCGCATAGTACGTGCTGCCTATTGCAGCCGCGCCATAGACACTGAGCATGTTAGACGGCGATTGGAGCGAGCCAAGATCAAGTTGGCCGCCAGAGTCTATCGTCCATTTTGTGGCGGTGTTGTATTGAAGCTTCAAGAGGGTGTTGCCGCCGCCGCTAAACTGCCAGGAATATTTATTGCCGTCACCATTCTGAAGATCGAATCTAATATTGCCTGATCCGGCGGTGTCGCCGGCACTGATCAAACCGAGCGTTGCGGCGGCTGATGCGTTGCTCACGACAAGATTGTCAGCTGGCGAAGTCGTGCCAATGCCGACATTACCATCCGTGCTGTCGATATCGAATATGGGGTTTCCAGAGCTGTTGAGGACTTGCCAAAAATTCGCTTCGTTCGTGGTTGAGGTGCTGATGATACCGCCGGTGGGAGTAACCTGAAATGCATCGGTGCCATTCACTCGGCCGATGAGAAGCGGCGCGGCGGTGCCGGTATTGTCGAGTAAGAGCGCGGCAGATTCGGGATTCGTGTACCAGCTAGGCTGTGCTGTGAGAGCATCGCTAATAGTGAAAGCCCCGCCTATTCTGGCTTTGACTCCTGCGTGGGAGGCGCCCGATTGCGCGGCAACGCCCACGGTCGTTACAGTGTTTGGCGGCGCAGCGGTGTCGTCCGCGGCGCGGGAGTAAACACCTATATCGACGTTTTGGGAGCCGCCGCCAATGGCGTAAAGGCCAATGTTGTCGCCAGTCGTACTGTCGTTCGTGTAGCCGCCTTGCGCGGCGGCCGTGACTCCGATGTTGCCTTGCTCATCAACGCCGTTGAATGCGTGGCTACCACTCACTTCATTGTTGAAATCGCCGGCCCGAGTGATCCCCGTGCCCGTATAGCCGGCGTTCAGGAAGATGCGCAGGCCGGAGACGTTGGCGGCTGTGGCGCCGACGGTGTTCCACCCCCACTGCGCGCCGATGACGTGAGAAGTCTCGTTGGTCGTATCGAGCGTTCCGTTGATCTGAAACTGCGGATTGCCACCGGTCAGTGTTCCTCCAGAGGTGTTGACCGTCCATCCTTCGAGGTCGAGTTGGGATACCGGGGTTGTCGTACCAACGCCGAGCGCCGCGGCGATGGTGGTAGTTCCTGTAATGGCACCACCCGTGAGCGGCAGGTAGGTGCCGGAGAGGTCGGGGATGGAAGCGGTATCGATCGTGGAATTGGAAATGGTGACGCCCGAGAGGTTGTCGATCTTGTTGGTGGCGGCGATGGCGTTCCACACGCCTCCGGAAGCGATGGAGTTGGAGACGGGCGAAGCGGGGGCGGTGTTGGAGCCGCTTTGGGAGATTAGGGAGTTGATCTCGTTCTGGAGGGTCTGGAGACCTGCCGAGAACTGGGTTTGGGTGACGTAGTCAGGGTTCGCGAGCGAGCCGTAGGCGGCGAGGTTCTGCGGCGTATTTAGTGATGGCTGGGAGTTTGCTGGGGCAAATTCTGTTTGGGTTGATGCTGCGGAGGGAAATGCTGCGGCCTTGACATTCTGGGAAGATGTTGTCTGGTCAGGCGTTGTTGCGTTGGTGCCCGTTTCTGTCGTTGTTGCCGATGTGGCTTCAGTCGTTGATGTTGCCGGAGATTCGAAAGGGTTTGCGATTGCCGTTGCTG
>JAKAPE010000091.1 GCA_021811945.1 Pseudomonadota bacterium
CCGTTGTCATAGCCCACCCAGACGGCAACGGTCACGTCGTTGGTGAAGCCGACGAACCAGGCATCGACTGCATCTTCGCTCGTGCCAGTCTTGCCGGCGACATAAGGCGAAAGCGATCTGAGCGCTCGCGCGGTGCCGCGCGCGACCACGCCCTGCAGCATGGTCTTGAGCTGATAGAACGAGGTGCGGTCGGCCGAGCCGATCCACGGAAGCGGCGCCGCCGGATATTTGTAGATCGTGCGGTCGTTTTCCTCGATCGAATCGATGCTGTGAGGCCGCGGCAGCGCGCCTTCGTTGGCGATCGCGGCATAGACGGCCGCCAGATCGATCATCCGCACCGGCTGCGCACCGAGCACAAACGGATAGTAGCGCACGCATTCGCGGTAAAGCTTGGCCTCGACCGCAAGAGCGCAAACGCGGTCGAGACTTTGTTCGGGATTCTGGGCGATGCCGCCATCGAGAAGCCGCGCCGTGATGATATTGCGCGAGTTCTCCAGGCCGCGTCGCAGCGTATAAGTTCCACCCCAACCGTTACCGTAGTTCCGCGGCGTCCAATAATCCTCGGCGCGGGCGTCGTCGCCGGCGCTGACGTCGAAACCGTCGTTGCTGCCAATCGGCGGCAGCGTGATCGGCTCGTCCAGGATGAGCGTGTTCGGCTGCAACCCCGCCTGCAGGGCGGCCAGATAGGTCAGCGGCTTGATCGCGGACCCCGGCTGGCGCTGCGTCTGGGTTGTGCGGTTGAGCTGGCTCAAGGGGTAGGAAAAGCCTCCGGCCATGGCGAGGATCCGGCCGGTCTTGTTCTGCAAGACCAGGGCTGCGCCCTGCACCGTCGGCCGCACGCGCAGTTCCGCCCGAGTAATGGCGGCCCGGCGTCTGCCGGGCTTAGACGTAGTCACCTGCACATAGACCACGTCGTAGAGCGCGAGGCGGCGCGTGATCTCCGCAGTAAAGGTCGTCAGCAGCAGAATACGTCCGTCAGCGAGCCCGACATGGATGGCGCCATCGCCGCGCGCGCTGCCTTTGTCCAGGACAACGGCGGGCGTCCAGTGCGCGTCATAGAGCGGCAGACGCACCGCCGCGAGTGCCTGTTGCCAGGCCGGCGCGGCCGACGTGACAGCCGGCGCCTCGGCCGCGCCGTTCGCACCGGTCGCGCTCTTGGCGGCGAGCTTTGCCACGGCGTCGGCGATGTTGGCCTCGGCGCCGTTGAATTGCATGCGCCCGGACGCAATCTCGTAGCGAGCCAAGCCCTCCTGCAGCGCCGCTTCGGTGTCGCGTTGCAGCGCCGCGTTGATCGTCGAATGCACGGTGTAAGGGGCAGCGGTGAGGTTTTTGATGCCGGCCGCCTTTGTTTCGCGGCCGAGATAGTCGACGAAATTGAAGCCGCTGTCGCGCCGCGGCCGCTCGAATGTGACAAGCTTCGGCGGCGACGCCAGCGCCGCGTTCTTTTGTGCAGCGCTGATGACGCCATCTTGCTGCATGCGCTCGAGCACATAGGCGAGACGCGCTCTGGCGCGGCGCGGATGGCGGTCGGGATTGTAGTAGCTCGGCCCTTTGAGCAATCCTGCCAGCATGGCGCCTTCGCCGAGCGTGAGCGCCTTGGCCGACTTGCCGAAATAGCTGCGCGCGGCCATCTCAATGCCCCAGGAGCTGCGGCCGAAATAGACGGAATTGAGATAAAGCTCGAGAATTTGCGCTTTGCTCAAAGTATCCTCAAGCCGCGAGGCGACGATCATCTCGCGAATCTTACGCTCATAGGTCACGTCATTGCCGACCAGAAGGTTCTTCACCACCTGTTGGGTAATGGTGGAGCCGCCGTGCGGTCGTCCGGGGTCGGCCAGGTTGCCGATGAAGGCGCGGATGATGCCGCGCTCGTCGACGCCATGATGCTGATAGAAGCGCCGGTCCTCGGCGGCGATGAAGGCCTTCTGCACGTAGTCAGGGGTATCGGCGAGCGGCACCCAGACGCGCCGGTTGCCGGGTACGAAGATGCCGGCAAAATGCTTGCCCTGCCCGTCGAGGACAACGCTCATGCTCGGCGGCTTGCGGTCCTTGAGCGGCGACGGGTCAGGAAGATCGGTCGCCGCCTTGTTGAAGAAATCAATCACCTGGCCGAGATCGACGACAGGAGTGGCGACGCTCTCGTTCTTGCAGAATTGGCGGTAGGCCGTGCCAAGATCAGCGAAATTGATGCCGTGAAAGAGTACCGGATTGGCGCCGATCGCCGTCGGGTCCTTGAGCGCGGTCGAGATCAGGTCGTCGAGGTTGATCGATTCGATGTCAAAGGCGCGGCGCATATGATCGCAGCCGGCGCGGAGGATCTGCACGACCTGCTGCTGGTCGGCGACCGGATCGAAGTGGGTCTTCACCGCATGCGGCTGCGTCGTCACCTCGCTGAGCGCGAGTGCGGTCGCGAAAATCTTGACCAGGATCGTAGCCATGCCGGGGAAGGGCGACACCGCCCGGTTCGAGGGACGCCAACTGCGAGATCGATTATACCCAACACATCATTACAAAAAGACTTTTTTGCGGGTCTCTGGTTCCGCTGCGGCCGCGTAATCTTGTCAGTCGCTCGCGCTCGTTCGCGCCGCCGAGTTGGGCGTACCCATATCGCCTTGATGCACCAGCCCAATCGCAGTCGCCGCGGGCTCTGCTGCCGCCTCATCCTGTCGCCGGCGCGAGGCCGTCGAAATGTCCGCGCCGCTGGAGAAAGGCGAGCAGGAGCAGGCTCGGCAGCCCGGCAAGCGCGCAGATGGCGAAGAATGGTGCCCAGCCGGTAGCAGCGGCAATATAGCCGGCGCCTGCCGACAGATATATCCGGCCGAAAGCCGCCAGCGCAGTCAGAAGCGCGTATTGGGTGGCGGTATGCAGCGGGTTGCGGCACATGGCCGAGAGATAGGCCACGAAGATCACCGTGCCGACGGCGCTGGTAAAATTCTCCGCCACGATCGCGAAAGTGAGCCAGGCCGCGTTGAGCCCAACAACCGCCTGCCAGGAGAAGGCAAGCGCCGCCAGCGCTTGCAGCGCCCCGCTGAGCCACAGGCTTGCCGGCAGCGAACGGGCGCGCGCCAGAAAGCCGCCGGTGAAGCCGCCGATCAGCGTCGCGGCTAGGCCCACGCCCTTGATGATAGCGGCATATTCATTGCGGGAAAAGCCGAGATCAATGACGAATGGCGCCGTGAGCGTGCCGGCGAGCGCATCCGTGAATTTGAACAGCACGACGAAAGCGAGCGCGACAAACGCCGAGTCGCGACTCAGGAATTCGGAGAACGCGCCGATTGCCGCCAGGAGGACGCGCGCCGGCGTGCTTTCGTGCGCATGCGCGGCATTGGCGGTTACGGACTTTTCCGGCTCCATCGCCAGGAACGTCGTGGCGACGCCGACCAGAACCAGTGCCGCCATGACAACATAGCTCGCGCTCCAGGCGGCATGGCGCGCAAGGCCGAAAAAAGCTTCGAAGCCGCTCACCAGAAACAGCGCTCCGGCGGTCGAAATCAGCATGCCGATGCGATAGGCAGCGACGTAGGACGCCATGCCCGCGGCCTGTTCGCTTTCGGTCAGTGTTTCGACGCGGAACGCGTCGATGACGATATCCTGCGTCGCCGAGGTCGTGGCGACCAGAAGCGCGCCGACCGCGACCGCGAGCGGGGAGATCGCCGGATTGCTGATGCCGAGAAGGACGATGGCAGCAATGAGCAGGAACTGCGAGAGCAGGAGCCAGCCGCGCCGCCGACCGAAGCGGCGGGAGAGGAAAGGCACGTCGAGGGCATCGATCAGCGGTGCCCAGAGGAATTTCAGCGTGTAGGGTGTGCCGACAAGGGCAAACAGGCCGATGGTGCCGAGATTGACCTTGGCCTCGGTCATCCACACGAGCAGCGTCGAACCGGACAGCGCGAGCGGGAGGCCGGAGGAGAAGCCGAGGAACATAATGATGATGACGCGCCGTTCGAGGTAGACGGCGAGCGTGCCGCCCAGCGAACGGCGCGCTTGTGTGATACTCTCGGCAGTGTCGGGCGTCACGGTCGTGGCATCGTCGGCCTAGGCTGGCCGTTGTGTGGCATGGCTTGTGTGGTATGGCTCAATCGGGTCAGGCGTCGGGGCGGCTCATGCGCCCAGGCTGCACCAGACGGTCGAATTCCGCGGCCGACACCAAGCCCAATCTGATCGCTTCCTCCCGCAGCGTGGTGCCATTCGCGAGCGCCGCTTTGGCGATCTGCGCCGCCTTGTCGTAGCCGATGCGCGGTGCGAGTGCCGTGACCAGCATCAGCGAGCGTTCCATCAGCTCGCGGATGCGCGGCTCATTGGCGCGGATATTGGCGACGCAAAGGTCGGTGAACGAGACCGCGGCGTCGGCGAGAAGCCGGATCGACTGTAATGCGGCGTAGGCGATAACGGGCTTGAAGACGTTGAGCTCGAAATGGCCCTGGCTTGCCGCAACGGTAATGGTGGTTTCGTTGCCGAAGACGCGGCAGCAGACCATGGTCAGCGCCTCGCATTGAGTCGGATTGACCTTGCCGGGCATGATCGACGATCCCGGCTCGTTTTCCGGTAGGATCAACTCGCCGAGCCCGGAGCGCGGGCCGGAGCCGAGGAAGCGGATGTCGTTGGCGATCTTGAACAAGTCAGTAGCGAGCGCATTGAGCGCGCCGTGGGCGAAGGCGAGCGCGCCGTGGGAAGCAAGCGCCTCGAACTTGTTGGGGGCGCTGCCGAACGGCAGCCCGGTGATGGCGGCGACTTTCGCGGCGAACAGCTTGGCGAATGCGCGTTTAGCGTTCAATCCGGTACCGACCGCCGTGCCGCCCTGCGCCAGCGGATAAAGCTCCTTCAAGGCGGCCTCGACGCGCCTTATGCCGGACTTCACCTGCGCCGCGTAGCCGGAAAATTCCTGCCCGAGCGTCAGCGGGGTCGCGTCCTGGGTGTGCGTGCGGCCGATCTTGACGATGCGGGCGAAGGCCTTGGATTTTGCCTCGAGCGCGGCGTGCAAATGCACCAGCGCCGGAATGAGCCGTTGGCTTGTTTCCTGCACGGCGGCGATGTGCATGGCAGTCGGAAAGCTGTCGTTGGACGACTGGCTCATATTGACGTGGTCGTTGGGGTGAATCGGCGATTTTGCGCCGCGCGCGCCGCCGAGTTGCTCGTTGGCGCGGTTGGCGATCACCTCGTTCACGTTCATGTTGGTCTGGGTGCCGGATCCTGTCTGCCAGACGACAAGCGGGAAGTGATCGTCGAGTTTTCCCGCAATGATCTCTTCGGCCGCTGCAATGATCGCCTTCGCTCGGCGCGCATCGAGCGATCCGAGCTCACGGTTGGCTTCCGCCGCGGCGCGTTTGACGATGGCGAGCGCGCGAACGAGCACGCGCGGCATGAGCTCCTCGCCGATGCGGAAGTTGTTGCGCGATCGCTCGGTCTGCGCGCCCCAATAGCGGTCGGCGGCAACCTCGATCGGCCCGAACGTATCGTTCTCGGTGCGCGTTTGCGTCATCGTTTGCGTCATGACCTTTGCACCACTTTGGCACAGTTATGCCGGCGGCCGCGACAGAGCACGATAGAGTGGGCCGTCGATAGCAACGGCTGCAAGCAGTTCCGAGGCGATCGGAAAGTCAAGGGCCAAGCCGTGACGCAAAATAGCGCTCGGTCCGGGCAGGGCGTCACCGCGGCAGCTTGGCCTGAGCAACGTCTAAGTCTTTTTGCGAAACCGATCGAGCCGTACGATTTCGCCACCGGCGGCGCCGGGCGCCGGCGCGGCGGGGATGGGCGAGGAGACCGGCGGCGCGTCGGCCTTGCTCGACACCGCCGGCGGCGCTCGCCCGGCCGCGGCTGTCGCGCGATCCGCCGCCTTTGCCGCGCTGGCGCCCTCCGGGGCGCCTTCGATCATCTCGAACTGGAAGCCGAATTGGACCGACGGGTCGTAAAAGGCAGTCACTGCATCGAAAGGCACCGCCACGCGCTCGGGAATGCCGCCGAACGACAGGCCCACTTCGAAGCCCTGTTCGCTGACCTCCAAATCCCAGAATTGATGCTGCAGGACTATGGTCATTTCCTGCGGATATTGTCCACGTATCCGCTCGGACAGCCGTACGCCCGGCGCCGTGGTGGTGAAGGAAATCTTGAAATGATGCTCACCCGGCAGTCCCCTCTTGGCGACGTCGGCGAGCACCGTGCGCACCACCCCCCGCAAGGCCGCCTGTGCGAGAATATCGTAGCGGATGTGATCGAGGGCCATGTCAGACGACGGATGCCGGATGACGGACGACAGATAGGGAACGATAAACGATCAGATCGATTCTGTCGTCTGTCATCCGTCCTCTGTCCTCCAAAAGTTAAAGTGGAGGCTTCTGTTGCCAGGTGCCTCCGAACCCCGCCTGGCGCTGCTAAGACGCCAGGACTTCAAGTCGGTCTTTCGGGCCGCTTACGCAGCCAGAGCAACCGGAGCATAGTTGTCGTTGGCAACTATGAATGTGGCCCGATAACGGCGGAACCATGCCGAGCAAAAGCGCGCCCTTTACGCCCTCGTCGATCCTATTTCGACCCCGTAAGCGGAGGACGGACGACGGAAGACGGAGGACAGAAGAGAGAGCTCGAAACTCCGATTCTTTGTTTGTCGTCCGTCATTTGTCATCCGTCCTCCGAAATGGTGGAGTCGCCGGGTACCGCCCCCGGGTCCGATAGGTTTATTTCGACGGCCATTTATCGCCATAGCCGGCTTGCGCCGGCACAAGGAATATAAGCGGGAACGCTGGCCGGAAAAAGAGGCTAGTGTCAGCCTGTCGTAAGCACATGAGTTGTCCGGGTTAGGTAGCACACGAGTTGTCCGGTTTTGTGTCTCCGCGAGGAGGCATGGGGATGAACCGGACAGCATGGCTACAGGACCGCAGGATGCAGAAGTTTCGCGATTTATTGGGCCGCTGGGAGCGCAGGCAATTATCGATGTTGGAGGCGGCGGAGATTTTGGGCATGTCGGAGCGGCAATTCCGGCGCTACCGGGAGCGTTATGAAGAGGACGGGCTCGATGGGCTGCGCGACCGGCGGCTCGGCAAGCCGTCGCCGAAGCGCGTTCCGGCAGCGCAGGCGCAGCGGATGCTGGATTTGTATGAGCAGAGCTACCGGGGCTGGAACGTTAAGCATTTTCACGAGCATCTGGTGCGCGACCATGGCTTCCGGTGGGGCTATACCTGGGTGAAGACGCAGCTTCACATCGCGGGCCTGGTGGAGCGGGCGCGGCGGCGCGGCGCGCATCGGCGCAAGCGCGAGCGCAAGCCGTTTGAGGGCATGATGCTGCACCAGGACGGCTCGCGCGCGGCCTGGCTTGCGGGGCAGCCGATGCTCGATCTGATCGTGACCATGGATGACGCGACCAGCACGATCTATTCGGCGTTCCTGGTTGAGGAGGAAGGCACCGCCTCGACCTTTCGGGCACTGCTTGAAGTGTTCGTCGCCAAAGGCTTGCCGTCAAAGGCTTGCCGTCAAAGGCTTGCCGTCAAAGGCTTGCCGTCGAGCCTCTACACCGACCGCGGCAGCCACTATTTTTACACCCCGCAGGCGGACGGTCCGGTTGACAAGAGCCGGCTGACCCAGGTCGGCCGGGCGCTCAAGCATCTGGGAATCGAGCACATCCCGGCCTATTCGCCGGAGGCGCGCGGGCGCAGCGAACGTATGTTTGGCACGTTGCAGGATCGCTTGATCAAGGAGCTGGCCAAGGCCGGCATCGCCAACATCGCGGCCGCCAACGCCTTCATCCGCGATGTCTACCTGCCGGCGCACAATAGCCGCTTCGCCAGGCCGGCGGCGTTACCCGAGAGCGCCTTTGTGGCGGCCGATGCGGCGCTGCTTGCCGAGACGCTTTGCATCGAGGACGAGCGCGTGGTCGCCCGCGACAACACCGTCGCCTCTGACGGCCGCCGGCTGCAACTGCCCGCCAGCCCGGCGCGCGTCCACCATGTCAAGGCCAAGGTCAAGCTGCGCCAATATCCCGACGGCACGCTCGTGTCCCGCTTCCGACGTTCGTATCACTTTGCCGCATGCCCTATTACGAACGTCGGAAGCAAAGGGACACTAGCAGGAAAGGCGCACCGCAAACGCAGCGTCGCGCTGCCACGGCTGCCGGCGTTAGCCGGGCCGCGCGGCGCGTCGGATACCCCTGGAACGGCCGGCGCACTTCGATTAAGCTGGCGTCGTGGTTCTGAAAGGGGCAGGGCGGAGCATGACTGTATCTGCCAATGGAGGATCACCATGGGTTTGTTGGGCAGTCTCGGCCTGGGCGGCGGGATCGAAGGGGCTTTAGGCCAAGTTGAAGCGGCCGCCCTACCGGCACTCATCAATACCGTGCTGGCGAAAACTCAGTACCGCGATCTCAACGGGCGGGTCACCGCCTTGCAGCATGGCGGACTTGAGACGCAGGTCCAATCCTGGCTCGGCAGCGGCGCCAATCTGCCGATCACCGAGGACGAGTTAAAATCCGCTCTCGGCAATGCCGAAGTGCAGGAATTCGCCCGCCATCTCGGTCTGCCGGTCGACCAGACGCTCAAAGCGCTGGCACAATATCTGCCTGACATCGTCGACAAGGCCTTGCCGAACGGCACGCTGCAGCCGTCGTCCTGACAGTCAATGCGGCACGAAGTTTCGCTCGCGGGACAGTCGCAAAACATTGGAGCAGGGAGGGGAAAATGAAAGCCATTGCCATTGTTCTGGCCGCTTCGTTTGGTGTCGCCACCACCGCTTTGGCGGCCGAGAGCTGCAAGGTCCAAGCGACCGGCAAAAAGCTGCACGGCGCGGCGTTGACGAGTTTCGTCAAGAAATGCTGCAACGACCAGGCAGCCGCGCAGAAGTTGAAGGGCGCCGCCAAAGCCAGCTTCACCAAGAAGTGCATGACCATAGGCTGAAAACTGAACCCTTTGTTGGAAATCTTCCTGCGGGAGTACCGCCATAGTGCCTTGGGCCCAGGAGAATTGTCGCCATGAAAACCGTTGCCTCTATTGCGTCGGCAATGTTGCTCGCGGTTGCCGCCGCCATCGTCCTCTCAGCTCCGGTGCCGGCCAAGACGGCGAAGGAGTGCGCCGCCGAATGGAAGCAGATGAAAGTCGCCAAACAGACAGCCGGCGAGAAGCGCAAAGCCTTCATCGCTCAATGCAGAGCGGAAGGCGCGTCGCCGAAAACCGCGGCCCCCGCCTCCGCGCCCGCCGCCAAGCCGGTCGCCAAGCGACGCGTGGCCGCGCCCGCGCCCGTCGCCACCGGCAAGGCCGTGTTTCCCTCGGCCATCTCCCCCAAATATTCCAAGGAGTCGCCCGGCAAGGCGCGCATGCACACCTGCCGCGACCAATACCAAACGAACAAGGCGACCGGCGGGAATGGCGGCCTCAAATGGATTCAAAAGGGCGGCGGCTATTACAGCGAATGCAACAAGCGCCTGAAGGGTTAGGCGGAGCGGTCCGTCGCCGTTCGAGGGCTGCGCAATTTCTTCTCGGACCGGCTGCTTCGGGCCGGCCCCGCGGACGGCCGCCTCAGGGGTAACGGAACATATTACGCATCGCGAGAAAAACTGGTGGGCGGTAGAGGGATCGAACCTCTGACCCCTTCCATGTCAAGGAAGTGCTCTCCCGCTGAGCTAACCGCCCACGCCGCCGGATGTAACGTCGCGCCGCCGGCTCGGTCAAGGTCGTGAATGTTGCGGTCATTCCGGGGCCGAGCGCAGGCGCGAGGCACCCGGAATCCATAATCCCCGGCATCGTGGGTATGGATTCCGGGTTCGCTGCTTTGCAGCGCCCCGGAATGACGAACCGTCAGAACCTCACGCGATCGGCGCCTTTGAGGCCCAGCATCGCCCGGGCTTCGGTGGACGTCGCAATCTCGTAGCCGAGTTCCTCGACGATGCGGCGAATCTTGGCGACCTGCTCGGCATTGCTCTTGGCGAGCTTTCCCGGGCCGATGTAGAGCGAGTCCTCCAGGCCGACCCGCACATTGCCGCCCATCATGGCGGCGTTGGTGCAGAAATTCATCTGATGGCGGCCGCCGGCGAGCACCGACCACAGATATTGATCGCCGAACAGCCGGTCGGCAGTGCGCTTCATGAACAGAAGATTGTCGAGATCGGGGCCGATGCCGCCCAAGATGCCGAAGATGAGTTGCAAAAATACCGGCGGCTTGAACAGACCGCGATCAATGCAGTGGGCGAGGTTGTAGAGGTGGCCGGTGTCGTAGCACTCATGCTCGAACTTGACGCCGTGGCCTTCGCCCAGGGTCTTGTAGATCTTCTCGATGTCGCGAAAGGTGTTGGGAAAGATATAGGCGTCGGAGTTGCGCAGGTAGCTCTCCTCCCAATCGTATTTCCAGGTCTTGTGACGCCGCGCCATGGGATAGAGGGCGAAATTCATCGAACCCATGTTGAGCGAGCACATCTCCGGCGAAAGCTGCATCGCCGCGGCCATGCGCTGTTCCACCGTCATTGTCACGGCGCCGCCGGTAGTGATGTTGACGACGGCGTCGCAGCTTTGCTTGATGCGCGGCAGGAACTGCATGAACACGTTGGGGTCCGGCGACGGCCGCCCATCCGCAGGATTGCGCGCGTGCAGATGCAGGACGGCGGCGCCGGCCTTGGCGGCTTCCACCGCCTGCGTGGCGATCTGATCGGGCGTGATCGGCAGCGCCTCGGACATGGTCGGGGTGTGGATCGAACCGGTGATCGCGCAGCTAATGATGATCTTGTTGGCCATGGCCATTGTCTCCCTCTCGCCAGCCGCTCTGCTCGCTTGACCGCGCTACGATTGTCAAGGATGACGCGACGTTCAAGCGGAAAAAACTGCCAACCGAAGCTCTCGGCGGTCGATCTCCGAACGTGTTCCGGTGCGCTGACATCATCACTACCGCCACCGCGTAGGCGGAAATCGAGGGGCTCCATCCGCGGTTACGCCGCAGGTGCGGTGAGCATGAGGTGCGTCGCGGCCCGCATCCGAGCGTCGCGAATAAAATGCCGGCTTTCCCGAGCTTGAGGCGCTCGCGCCGATCAAGTTTCCGCCGCTGCGGTGACACATTAAAATCAAGAAAATCAAGCTTCTGCGTTCTCGATTTGACCTACCTCGAACTTTCTTGGCACGGAGGCATTCCTTACGGTGAGGTGGCGTTCGTCTGTGGCAGCCTGTCGGATGGCTGCCGGTCGCTAGGCGCATGGCGATTGCCCTATTGATGAGGTCGTGTGCCAATGGATGCGTTCTCCTGAGGGGCGCCGCTCGCCGCAAGTCGAGATGCGGACTTCGAGCAGCCTTCAAGTCAGTCTGGGAGAATTGGTGATGCGAGCAACGCTTGTAACAACCCTCGCAGCGTTCGTGGGCCTTATCGGCGCCGGCTACGCCCAGAGCGCAGATCAGGCCGGGCGGCCGACTGCGGTCGGACTTTGGCAGGCCGTGGATAATGAGACCGGTCAGCCGACCGGCTGGTTTCTGATCCGCGACGAAAACGGCGTCTATGTGGGAATTATCGCCAAGATGTACCTCAAGCCAGGTCAGGATCCCAACGTCGTCTGCAGCCAGTGCCGCGGCGACCGCCGCAACAAACCGTGGCTGGGGCTGGAGATCATTCGCGGCATGAAGCGCGAAGGCTTGCACTACGACGACGGCACCATCCTCGACCCGCGCGACGGCGATGTCTACAGCGCCAAGATGACGCTTTCGCCCGACGGTCAGACGCTCACCGTGCGCGGCTATCTCGGCATTTCGCTCCTGGGCCGTGATCAATATTGGACGCGTTTGCCAGATTCCGCTTACAGCCAGCTTGATCCTTCGATTTATCCCCACGGCTCCGACGCGACGCGGCGAAAATCCGGGGGCAGATCGTCCGCCGAGCGCTGACGCTTATCCGGTTTGCCGCTCTCCGGCACTATGGCGCGGCTTGCCCATCAGGACAGGTTGGAACAGCGCCGCTGCCGCCATTGTCGTCAGCAGCGAGATTGCCAGCAGCTTGCCCATGCTCGAGGTTGCCGGATCGCTGGAAAACCACAGGCTGCCGAAAGCGGTCGCTGTCGTGCACGCGCTGAAGGTGACCGCGCGCGTGAGCACCGATTGCAACAGGTTGGTCTGCCCTTCGCGCCAGGCCATGATGTAGTAGATCTTGAACGCCACGCCGACGCCGAGCAGGAGCGGCAGCGCGATGATGTTGGCGAAATTGAGCGGCAGATCGATTGCCACGCTGATCTCCAGTGTGACAAGGCCGGCGACAAGGAGCGGAATGAGGGTCAGCAGCACGTCTCCCGGCCGCCGCAAGGTGATCCACAACAACACCGCAATGGAGAGCAGGGCGAAAGCTCCGGCCTCGATGAAGGCGGTGAGGACGGTGCGCCGCGCCTCCAGAATCGAAATCGGCCCCTCGGTGGCGTTCGGCTCGACCGCCTGCACGGCGTGAGCGAACGACCGCAGCGCCGCATTGTTCTTGACGTTGCCCTTTGGCACGATCTCCAGGCGCGCCTGCCCGGCGGGTGTCACCCATTGGCCCACAAGGCCGGCGGGAAGAGTGTCGCGGCTGATCTCATGCGCATCGAGCATGTTTCGCAGCCTGTCGAGGGCTGTGTGCAACGGTTGCACGAACGCCGTTTCCGCCCGCCGGCGCGCCATCGGATCGGCCTTGGCGAGCCAAGCCATGTCGGCGGCGAACCGCCGTGCCGCGTCGGCGCCGCGGCCGCCGGCTTTGCCTGCGAGCCGCTTCAGCGCCGCGACGGTAGTATTGAGCATGGCAATGTCTTCCGCGTCGGTCGGCGGCGGGCTGACAGTCTGCGGATAGAGCGCCGCGTGCAGCGCCTTGGCCGCGTTGCCGATGAGGGTCAGCTTTTCCTGCTGCCGTTGCGGAATAAACGTCGAGAGCGTCACCACGCGTGCCACTTGCGGCAACGCCCGCAGCTTCGCGGCCACTTTGTCCGCCGCTGTCAGCGACGGCTCCAACGCTTGGATATCTTGGGTGCTGCTGGTTCCTTTCTTCTGAAGCTGGAGGTAGGTGGCCACCGACTCGACCTTGGGATTGCGCAAGTTCATCGGATTGAAATCGAAACGCAGCCACAACAGCAGCGGCGACGCCCCCAGGATGACCGCGGCGGTCACGATCAGGATCAGCACGCGCCTGCGTTCGAGGAAACGGTCGACCGGCGCGAGAACGGCATAGCCGAGCGGGGACGGCTCGCTTGGCGGATTGAGAACGCTCAACAGCGCCGGCAGCAGGGTGATGCTGGTAATAAAGGCGATCAGCATGCCGACGCCGGCGATCAATCCGAGTTCCGAGAGCCCCCTGTAGTCGGTGGGCAGGAACGACAGGAACCCGGCCGCAGTGGCAAGTGCGGCGAGCGTGAGCGGTGCGCCGGCCCGCCGGCCGGCCTGCAGCAACGCCTCGCGCACCCCATCGACTTCATGCCGCTCGGCCCGATAGCGTACGCTGTACTGGATACCGAAATCGACGCCGAGGCCGACGAACAATACCGCGAAATAGACCGAAATCAGATTGAGCGCGCCGACCATCAGCAAGCCGACTGCCGCCGTTATTGAGAGCCCGACGACGAGGCTCACGGTCATGGCAAAGATGATGCGGAACCAGCGCAATGCGAGCCAGAGAATGAAAAGCACGACGGCAATGGTCACCGCCGCATTGAGCGCCGCGTTCTGCTTGATGGTAGCGAATTCGTCGTCGTTCATCGGCACCGGGCCGGTCAGGCGCACATGTGCCTGATAGGTCGAGGCGAGGTTGAGGTTGGCGGCGGTCGCGCGAATGGCGTTGCTCGCCTCGAGCCCGGGCTGCAGTTGCGAATAATCGAGCACGGCCGTGATTCTCAGGAACCGCAGCAAGTCTGAGGCTTTGGGCTCGTGACCCTGGACCAACGTCAGCCAGGAAAAACTCGCCGGCTTATTTGCCTTCACCTCATCGAGCGTGTTGGCCGCAAGCGTCATCGGCCAAGTCAAATCATCGAGCTTGAGCTGACCGCCCTGCACGCCCAGCAAAGCGAACTGAAAGGCGCGGATCACGCCGCGCAGGCTCGGGTCGCCGGCGAGGACCTGCACCAGGCGCTCGGCCTTGCTGAGCATTTTCAGTTGCGGCGCGAGTTGCGCTGTCGGTACGAACAGGAAGCCGTTGTGCGCGAAAAAGGAGCCGCCTTGCGGTTCCGTGATGGCGTGGAAGAAATTCTTCTGTGGAGACAGCCGTCGCACGAGCGCGGCGGTGGCAGCGTCCACCTTCTCCTGCGTCGGTGCGTCGATTACGGCAACGATGGTGTCGAACTGCGGGAAGGCTTTTTCGAAGGCCACCTCCAGTTGCCGTGATGGGATTTTGGTCGAAAGGAGGTGGTTGATATCGGTGGTCATGGAAAAATGCTTAACGGCGTACCAGCCCGAGGCCAGCGCAAGCAGAATCGCCCCGACAATGACCCACCAGGCGAAGTGCGCGCAAAAGCTAATCGAGCGAACAACGAAATCGGTGATTGTTTTCATCGGATGTCGGCGACGCAACCAGTGTGTGAGGTGGGCAACGAGTGTGTGAGGTGTTAAGAGAACGGCAAAATGAAGGCACGTATCCTTGCCACTGCTCCGGTGTGCGACAGGGCTAGCCGTGCGGTCAAGGCTTTCTCCGTCGAGCGCCTACCCCACGCCCCGCGGATAGAGATCGTCCATAAGAAATCTCCGCCAAAACCGCCTGACCCGGGCTGGCGGCCTTAGATGCCCCGAAACGATGCCCCGAAACGTCGAAAAAGTGAAATCCAGGGACATTTTCCTAACGCCGTAGCGATTCGGCGATCCATGACGCCCAGAGGTCCGGCTTTGTCCGTTCCGGGAGGGAGCGAGTCGGTCGATTCGACGGCGTGCCACCAGCGCCCCGGCATGTCCACGAGGGTTACTCAGGAGAGTAAGCGGCAAGTCTGCGAAGAGTTGCAAAGATAGAACGCGGGACGCGCGAACGCAGCGAACGATGAAGAGCTGCCTCGGGCTCGCGCGTCGGTACCGCACGTGGCGCATGGCAAAGCTGGACAAGGGCGGCAAATGCCCCCAATGGCGCTGCCGGCGGGGCAGGGAGTGAGCACTAATGTCCCGCTTCCGACGTTCGTATCACTTTGCCGCATGCCCTATTAC